>NZ_JALEGG010000214.1 GCF_022763525.1 Acidovorax sp. | reverse complement strand
TGGCTGGCTGGGGGCATGGGTTCCATCGAGCGGTGCGGTGCAGCGTCGTGTTGCTTCGCAGTCGGCCCATCGCCGGCTCCTCGATCGAGTTCACTGCAGCCATAGTGATTGCGCGTCTTGCCATGGCGTCCTCTGCTGAGCCCGATCGACCTCCCTTTGTGACGCGCCGTCCAGGCCGAGTTTTCCGGAGATGGCGGAAAATTACCATCTGGCTGAGGGCGTGAGGCGCATACTGCACGTTTAACGTTCGGGGAGTTTCTGATGAGCCTTGTCATACGCGATGCGTCGCCCAGTGAAAAGCGCGGTAACGCGATGTCCGCAGCGCTTGCCAAAGAACAGTTGGCGTATGCAATTCAGATCGTGCGCGAGGTCGCACCTCAAAGCGTGACGGACGGGGCACTGATTGGTGCGGTGGTGCAGGCGATTGCATCCAACTACGCGGCAGTCCCGCAGCCAAACCGTTGAGAAGCACCGGGGCTGATGGGCCCCGCACCCACTTTTATCCCCGAAAGCTTCGCCAACGGTGCGTGCGCGCGCCTGGCCCCCGGCTGGTCTACGGTGCCAATCGCATGCTCGCGCAATAGCAATAGGTATGGCTGTCGCGGTGTACCTAGGAAGCTCCAGCCGGATTCGTCGAGGTCATTCCTGGCGCAGAACAAAGTTTTTACCGGTTGCCGCAAGCTGTTGCGACGCGGCAGCACAGGCCGTGTTGGCCTGCTCGGCGAGGATTGGCCTGCCCGGAGGGACTCGAACCCCCGACCTATAGCTTAGAAGGCTATTGCTCTATCCAGTTGAGCTACGGGCAGCAGGCAGGCGCCGAGAGGGAGGGCCTGCACAATTTGCAAAGCAGGGCGCACTGCGCCGAGCGAAGATTCCAATCATAACCCGCCCCGCAGGGCGCCATTCCGTCTTTGCGATGAGTACGGGCAATGCCTGCGCAGCCGGCCGCGCAGGTATAACCGAGCCATTGGAACCAGTAATTTTTTTCCGTAAGCCTGCCCATGCCGCACAGCGTCGCGCTCATCCACACCATTGCTACCGCCCTGGGGCTGGCATTGGCATTGGGCTTCGTGGCAGTTCGGTTGCGGCTCCCCGCGCTGGTGGGGTATTTGGTGGCGGGCGTGTTGATTGGCCCTTACACACCGGGCTTTGTGGTGGATACAGCGATGGCCAGTCAGTTGGCAGAAATCGGCGTGATGCTGCTGATGTTCGGTGTCGGGCTGCATTTTTCCTGGGGCGATTTGCTATCGGTGCGGAGAATTGCGGTGCCTGGGGCCGTGGTGCAGATGATGGTCGCAACGGCCTTGGGAATGGCGCTGGCAACGTGGTGGGGGTGGAATCTGGGAGGCGCGCTGGTGTTCGGGTTGGCGCTTTCTGTAGCCAGCACGGTCGTGTTGTTGCGGGCGCTGGAAACCCAGGGCATCCTGGACAGCCACACTGGACGGATTGCGGTGGGCTGGCTCGTGGTGGAGGACCTCGCCATGGTGCTGGTACTGGTCCTGCTGCCGCCGCTGGCTGGCTGGCTGGGTGGCACAGCAGGCCCGGGAGATTCGGCAAAACATGCGGACAGTGCGGCGGTGTGGGGAGCACTTGGTTGGAAATTGCTGCAGGTCGGGGGGTTTATCGCCGTCATGCTCCTGGTAGGGCGGCGGGTGTTCCCATGGCTTCTGTGGCAGGTGGCACGCACCGGCTCGCGGGAATTGTTCACCCTGTGCGTCGTGGCTGCGGCGGTGGGCATTGCGTTTGGGTCTGCCGCGTTGTTCGGAGTGTCATTTGCGTTGGGGGCCTTTTTTGCCGGAATGGTGATGCGGGAGTCCGAGTTCAGCCACCGGGCCGCGCAAGAGTCCTTGCCGCTGCGCGACGCGTTTGCCGTGCTGTTCTTCGTGTCGGTCGGCATGCTGTTCAACCCGGTGGTGCTGTGGGACCGGCCGCTGCAGGTGGTGGCGGTGGTGGCGGTCATCATGCTGGGGAAGACGCTGGCGGCGGCCGCTCTGGTGCTGGCCTTTCGCTACCCGCTGCAGACGGCACTGACGGTTTCAGCGAGCCTTGCGCAGATCGGAGAGTTCTCTTTCATTCTGATTGCGCTGGGCGGATCGCTGGGCCTGCTGCCGCCCGAAGGAGCCAGCCTGGTGCTGGCGGGCGCGCTTATCTCGATGGCGCTCAACCCACTGCTGTTCCATGCGATTGCACCGCTGCAGGATTGGCTGCGTGCTCATTCCCCCCTGGCGCGGCGGCTGGAGCAGCGCGACGATCCCCTGGCCGAACTGCCAATGACCACCGATGCCCGGTATCTCGCGCGGCAAGTGGTGCTGGTGGGTTATGGCCGGGTAGGGCGGCGAGTGGCTGGTGCGTTGACGGCTGCCGACATTCCGTTTGTGGTGGCAGAGCAGAACCGCGAGTTGGTGGAATCGCTTCGCAAATCCGGCATCGCCGCGGTGTTTGGCGATGCCGTGGATCCCGAGGTGCTGATACAGGCGCACATCGCGCGCGCCGCCATGCTGGTCATTGCCACGCCGGATACCCTGAACGTGCGCCAGATCATCTCCACCGCATGCACTTTGAATCCCCAGATCGAAACGGTGGTGCGAAGCCACAGTGCCGATGAGGCGCGCCGCATTTCTGAGGAGTGTGGCAGTGCCGTGTTTTTGGCCGACGAGGCGTTGGCGCAGGCCATGGCGCGCCACGTGCTGGAGCGCACCGAAGCAAGGGCTGCGCGACCCACCGGTCCCGCAGCCCTGCACAGCCGGATTTGAAATTTTTGGGTGTTTTTGCTTCTGGCGCTTGGTGGTCAAGCGCTGGCAGCTATCATTATGATAGCGATTGCGGGCTCATGAAAGGGCCAAGCGAGCCGCTCTGGCGGATGGAGCAGTCAACCAACGCGTGAGGGCGCTCTTTTGCGTGGCCCTCCGGTGATGCCTTCATGTAGCGGGGAAAAGCCGCTTGCGCTGCAGCGGGCAGTTAGTTGGTCTCTTCAAACACCAGGGAAGGCGGCGCCATGACCCGTGCAGCTTGGGTCAAGTCCTGGATCAAGTGATTGGCGAAGTAGCTGTTCTGCGTATCCGGTTCCAGTGCGGCGACGGCCAAGTTGGCCCGTGGCTGGTTCAGTGGTACATAGAAGCTCCCGGCAGGCACATCGATGGCGCTGCGCACAGGCGATACCTGCACGCGCACGATGCCGGCTCCGCCGGCGATGGTGCCAATCACGTCTTGTCGGTTTCCGGATTCCCGGGCGGTTTCGCGGTAGATGTCGGCCAGCGCGGAGCCGGGTTCGGCCACGCGCATGACTTGCAGGCCCAGTAGCCGGAGGCGTTCGACCGCCGCCGTGGAGTTGGCAGACAGCCAATAGCCGCAAGGCCGGGCGCGGGTCTTGACAGCCTGCAGCGCGAGGGATGAATTCCACTCCACCCGGATCAGCTTGTCTGCACCGGTTTCAGGGTCCAGAAAGTCCAGTTCACGCTGCGTGGGTGTGGCGGCGGCCTCGACCACCACTTGGTCGCGGCACGCCTGGGCGCTCACGTCGCGAACCACGAACGAGCGCACCTGTTCAAGGTTGGCCGCCCGTTCCGCCGTCGTGCGCAGTGCGCTGGTGATGGCGGTGACTTGTGAATGCACGCGCCGCTGGATGTGCATGCGCCCGATCCCAACCCCGCGCGTTTCGATCAGCAGGCTGACCGCGTTTTTCAGGCCGTTCACGTTGCGGCCGGTATCAGGTTGGGTCCCGCCCATGGAAATGCGCTTGTCGTCGGGGTTGGTCGAGGTCGTGTAATACCAGTCGCTCGTCAGCCCCTGGGCCTTGAGGGCCGCGGTCATCGGAAGGTGGTACCACTCGTGCGAAGCCTTGGTCAGAAACTCGGGGTAGTTGGCGGTGGTGGTGTACTGCAGCAGCGCGTCATAGCGCTGGATCGCGTTGAACTTCTGCAGATACCGTCCGACCACTGTGTACTCGTGGGCATCCACCACCAGGATGGGGCGGTAGTCGTTCACCACTTTCGCCAGGGCCCGGGCCTCCGGCGTCTGGAGGAGAAGGTGATCGCGGTTCATGTCCACGCCGTTGGCCGTGACGCGCGTTCCCGCTGCTGCCCCGTCGGGGTTGGCGCGGGGCACCACCACCACATTGATGCGGTCCAGCAGCGGCTCCAGCAACCCTTGCACCAGCTCGCGGCTGATCACCAGCAACGCCTCACTGCCTGCGGGCTCGTCGCCGTGCTGTTGGCCTACCAGCACGACGGTGGGGCGGCCACTGTTGTCGAGGTTGACGGGCTCGGTGCCGGCCGCCCGGGTGGCCAGCAGGCCCACGATGGGCTCGCCACGCTGCGACATGCCGAGGTTCAGCAGTTTGGTGCGCGTCGCACCCCGCGGGGCCGGGTCGGCCAGCGATTGGAGCCACTGGCTGAGTTCGGCATTGGTGGTGAAAGCCCTGCGGTCACGGCCCAAGCCGGGCGTGCTGTAAACCACCGTGGGGTCTGGAAACCGGGCCGCCACTGCGGCGCCATACGGTGGGGCCATCGGGCCCTCGTTTTGCACCACCAGCGGAGCAGGGGGGGGCAAGGGGCTGGCGATGGCGCCCTGGGGTTGTGCCGGGGGCAGCGGGGCTTGGCCCAACGGCGCTGGCACGACCGCCCCCGGCTGGGGGCGGGGGGCAGCAGTCGGAGCGCTGGTTCGCGCCGTTGGCGCTGCAGGCCAGGGGGGCAGCGGCGTGCTCGAACACGCTGTCAGCAGCAGCGCTGCCAGCAGGGCGGAGGCTTTCCAGCCCGTGGGGCGCAGCATGCCGCCGGACGGCTGTGAGTCGGCAGCATTGCGGGACGAGCGGGAGCGAAGAGAGAAAGGTGTATTCATGGGGCTCTGCCGTTGACCCCCCGGAGGGGCCTTGTTACGGCGATGTTACCTGCCCATCAGAGTTGCCCCGTGTCGTCGTACATTCGGTTGCAAAGCCGGAACGGTGCTTTCGAAAATGCATCTTTCCGGCGCGTAAGAAGGGTTTGGCAGGCCACGGTCCGCGGGCGCCCTTGCATGTGGTGCCCGCCGTGTTCAACCTTCAGCGATTGAACGAACCCCGCGAGCCGCCTGGGCTGCGGCCACCGTTGCCCCGGCCGCCGCCTGCACCGCCGCCGTAGCCACCGCCACCGCCGCCGGAATTGCGGTATCCGCCACCTCCGCCGCGACGGCCGCGCTCGGCCATGCTGTCCACGCTGGTGCGCATCGGGTCCGGCTGCCCGCCTCCTCCATGGCCCGCGTTGCGATGGCTGGGGTTGCTGTGACCCAGGTGTGTGCCCAGGTGGGCGTTGGCGCGTGGAGGCTGCGCATCGTCATAGCGATGGCCGCCGCCTCCGCCGTCTTGGCGTGGGCCTCGGCTGCGTGCGGGTGCTGGCTGTGCACCGCCGCGCGCACCTCCTCCTTGGGCGCCGCGGCCACCACCGCCGGAGCCTTGCGCGCCACGCGCGCCGCCGCCGGAGCGTCCGCCCCCGCTGGCTGGCCGGGAGGAGCGCTCTCCCTGACCCTGGCCGCCCTGGCTTGCCTTGTTGGTGCGAATGCGCTCCATCATTTCACTGCGTGCGGCCTTCGCGGCAGCCTGCATCACTTCGCGGCTTGGGGGCTTGCCGGCGCCGCCCCAGATGGTCTGGCGACCCATGGCGATGGGTTCCGCCTTTTCGCCAGGCTCGGGTCCAAAGCCTTCGATGACCTGCACGGGAATCTGCTGCTTGGTGAAGCGCTCGATGTCCATCATGAAGCCTTCCTCGTCCATGCAGACCAAGCTCACGGCCTCGCCGGTAGCGCCGGCGCGCCCGGTGCGGCCGATGCGGTGGACATAGTCTTCCGACACGTTGGGGATTTCATAGTTGACGACGTGCGGGAGGTCGTCGATGTCGATGCCGCGCGCTGCGATATCGGTGGCCACCAAGGCGCGGATCTCGCCGCTCTTGAAGCCGGCCAGCGCCTGGGTGCGGGCGCTCTGGCTCTTGTTGCCGTGCAGGGCCATGGCCGAGACGCCGTTCTTGGTCAGGAACTCGGCCACGTTGTTGGCACCAAATTTGGTGCGGGTGAAAACCAACACTTGGCTCCAGTTGTGCTGCTGGATGATGTGCAGCAGCACCTGCTTCTTCTTGCCCCGGCCCACCGGGTGGATGACCTGGGTAATGCGCTGCACCGTGGTGTTGCGGGGAGTGACCTGGATGCTTTGGGGGTTCTTGAGCAGCGTGCCCGCGAGGTCGCGGATTTCATCGCTGAAAGTGGCCGAGAACAGCAGGCTTTGCTTGTCCTTGGGGACCAGGGCCAGTACCTTCTTCACGTCGTGGATGAAACCCATGTCCAGCATGCGGTCGGCTTCGTCGAGTACCAGCACTTCCACGGTGGAAAGATCCAGGAACCCTTGCTGCTGCAGGTCCAGCAGACGACCGGGGGTCGCTACGAGGACGTCCACGCCACGCTTAATGCGATCGATTTGAGGATTCATGCCCACGCCGCCGAAGACGACGGTGGAATTGATGTCCAGGTACTTGCCGTACTCGCGTACAGACTCTTCCACCTGGGCGGCGAGTTCGCGCGTGGGGGTGAGCACCAGGGCGCGAATGCCCTTGCCGCCAAACTTGTTCTTGGGAGCAGGGCCTTGTGCAAGGCGGTGCAGCATGGGCAGGGTGAACGCGGCGGTCTTGCCTGTGCCAGTCTGTGCGCCAGCCAGCAGGTCATGGCCTGCAAGGACGGCGGGAATGGCCTGGGCCTGAATGGGTGTCGGGGTCTCGTAGCCCGTTTCGTGCACGGCCTTCAGGATGGCAGGAGCCAGGTTCAGTTCGTCAAATGTCATGTTTTTGGATGCGCCCGTCCGGGGCGCTGGGTATCGGCCTGTCGTGCAACCGGAGGTTGTCGAGCCAGTCTCAAGCCGATGAGGTTCAGGAGCGGGAGCCTGGAAGCGGAGCGCTTCCTTCGTCCCCAGCAGTGTGCTGATGTGGCGGGCAACTGGAGCCTGCTACGGCGGGTATTGTCGCATGGCCCGATAATCACTGTTTGCACGCAGAATTTCTTCTGCCCACTTTCTCGCCCGTTCACGACAACCAATCCAATGGCCCAATACGTTTATTCGATGAATCGCGTCTCCAAGACGGTGCCTCCCAAGCGCCAGATCTTGAAGGACATCTCCCTGAGCTTTTTCCCCGGCGCCAAGATCGGTGTGCTGGGTCTGAATGGCTCCGGCAAATCCACCCTGCTCAAGATCATGGCGGGCGTGGACAAGGAGATCGAGGGCGAAGCGATCCCCATGCCGGGCATCAAGATCGGCTATCTGCCGCAGGAGCCCCAGCTCAACCCCGAACACACGGTCCGCGAAAGCGTCGAGGAGGCCATGGGCGAGGTGTTCGCTGCCAAGGCGAAGCTCGAAGAGGTGTATGCCGCTTACGCAGAACCCGACGCTGACTTCGACGCGCTGGCCGCCGAGCAGGCCCGGCTGGAGGCCATCATCGCCACCGCGGGCACGGATTCAGAGCATCAGTTGGAAATCGCCGCAGACGCGCTGCGCCTTCCGCCCTGGGATGCCAAGATCGGCCTGCTGTCCGGGGGCGAGAAGCGCCGCGTGGCACTGTGCCGCCTGCTGCTGTCCAAGCCCGACATGCTGCTGCTGGACGAGCCCACCAACCACTTGGACGCTGAGTCCGTTGACTGGCTGGAGCAGTTCCTGCACCGCTTCCCCGGCACCGTGGTGGCCATCACCCACGATCGCTACTTCCTGGACAACGCGGCCGAATGGATTCTGGAACTGGACCGCGGCCACGGCATTCCCTACAAGGGCAACTACAGTACCTGGCTCGACCAGAAGCAGGCCCGCCTGGAGTCCGAGCAAAAGGGCGAGGAAGCCCGCGCCAAGGCCCTGAAGAAGGAACTGGAGTGGGTGCGCCAGAACGCCAAGGGCCGCCAGGCCAAGAGCAAGGCACGTATTGCCCGCTTTGAGGAACTGAGCGACTACGAATACCAAAAGCGCAACGAGACCCAGGAAATCTTCATTCCTGTGGCCGAGCGCCTGGGCACGCAGGTCATCGAGTTCAAGAATGTCACCAAGTCTTTTGGCGACCGTGTGCTGATCGACAACCTGTCCATGAACATTCCGGCGGGCGCCATTGTCGGCATCATTGGCCCCAACGGTGCCGGTAAGTCGACCCTGTTCAAGCTCATCGCCGGCCGCGAGCAGCCCGACAGCGGCGAAGTCATCATCGGTTCCACCGTGAAGATGGCGTTTGTGGACCAGCACCGCGATGCCTTGTCGGACGAAAAGACCGTCTGGGAGGACATTTCCGGCGGCCTGGACATGATCAACATCGGCAAGTTCACCATGGCCAGCCGTGCCTATGCGGGGCGCTTCAATTTCAACGGTGGCGACCAGCAAAAGAAGGTGGGCATGCTGTCGGGCGGGGAGCGCGGCCGTTTGCACCTGGCAAAAACCCTGATCGCAGGCGGCAATGTGCTGCTGCTGGACGAGCCCTCCAACGACCTGGACGTGGAAACCCTGCGGGCCCTGGAAGACGCACTGCTCGAATACGCGGGCACCGTGTTGGTCATCAGCCACGATCGTTGGTTTTTGGACCGGATCGCCACGCACATCCTCGCTGCGGAAGGTGACAGCCAATGGACGTTCTTTGACGGCAATTACCAGGAATACGAAGCGGACAAGAAGAAACGCCTGGGCGAAGAGGGGGCCAAGCCCAAGCGCATGCGTTTCAAGGCGCTGAAATAAGCTGCCGGGGGGTGATTTAAAGACCGTAAACCACCCCCAAGGTCAAGTAGGATTGCATCTGGAAACCTCTGTCCAGTTCTTCCCCGCCATGAACCAGTCTGTCTCTCGTTCGAGAACTGTGTTCCGCGCCTGCGTTGTCAACGCAGTGCGCGGAGGCGAGGCATTGATGCAGCACCTGATCAAGGTGACGCAGAGCGCGCTCACCGAGGAAGAGTCCCAGGTACGCAACATCCAGCAGCGCAATCTGGTCAGCGACGGCCTTCGGTTGCTCAACCTGCACGAACCGGCGCTGGTCAAGGGCTATTCGATGGCCCTGCTGGAGATCTTTGCGGAGGGGCCCTCGGCGTCCAAGGGCCGCAGTACGGCCGACGACACCGGCATGGATTTTGGCGAGTTGTCGCTGCTGGACGACAACGAGATGCAGGCGCAGGTGGAGCTGTCCAAGGCGCAGCAGTCGGCGTTGCATGCCACCGATGCAATTTTGGCCGAGTTGAACACTCTGGTCAGTTCGGCCCAAGGACTGCGCAGCGTTCAGCCGGAACGCAATCCCTTGCGCCCTGAAAGCTACATCCGCGCACTCCAGAGGGTGGTGGGCGACACCGGCGTGTCGCCCGAGATACGCCAGCTGTGGATGCAGCACATGCGTGACCTGCTGGGCACCCTGCTGGTGGACGAATACAAGAAAACCGTCGCAAGCATGCGTGAGCACGGCGTGCAGCCGGTGGGTTATGCCGTGCTGGGCACACCTGGCGGCAATTCCGGGCGCGGTGGCGGCTACGGAGCAGGCACGAACACTGGCATGGGCACAGGGTACGGTGGCGGCTATTCAGGATACGGACACTCCATGGGTGCGCCGATGAGCGACTATGGCACGACCGGCTATGGTCGTGGCATGGGCCCTTCCACGGGATGGAGCGGCGAATCCATGCAGGCTCCCGTCATGCCGGATGCCCAGGAAGCCCTGCTCACGGTGGGCATCCTGCGCCAGATGCTCGCAGGGGGCGACCCATTTGATCCCCGCAGCTATGGCGCGCTACCGATGCAGCCTGCGTGGGGGGCGTCGCAGCCTGCAGCCGTGGGGGGGCCGGTAGCGCAACCGCAGCCGCAACCAATGCCTGCGGGCGGCTACTACCCGACAGGCGCTGCGGCGGAAGCTCTGGAGGACATGGCGCAACTGGAGCGGTTGGTGGGCCGGCTGGCGGGTGGCAGCCAAGCGGCTTCGCTGCCTGCGCCCTTGTCGGCGTGGCGGGGATCGGCTGTGGCGCCGGTGGTGTACGCGACCATGCCGATGGAGGCAGCCACGCAATCCACGGCCGTCGCCATGGAGGTGGTGGGGCGCATGATGGAGAACATCGCCCAGGACAACCGTCTGCTGGCTCCCGTGCAGCAAGCAATCAAGCGGCTGGAGCCAGCGCTCAAGCAGCTGGTGGCGCACGACGGCCGTTTTTTCACCGACGCGACCCATCCTGCGCGCCGCTTGCTGGATGATCTCACCCAGCGCAGTCTGGCCTTCACCACAGAGACGGCGCCTGGGTTCAGCAGTTTCATGCGGCTGGTCCACGGCGCGGTGGAGCACTTGACCGCCAACGAAATCAAGGACGCCGGACCCTTCGACACGGTGCTCAAGGCACTGCACAACGCCTGGGATACGCAGGAACAGAAGGTCAAGGCGCACCAGGAAGCGCAGCAGAAAGCTCAGCTGCAAGCCGAACAGCGGGAGATGCTGGCTGAAAAGATCGCCGCGGACATTCGCCGCTTGCCGGATGTAGGGAACGTGCCTGCCGACGTGCTGGATTTCGCGGCGGGTCCCTGGGCGGATGTTGTCGCGCTGGCGCAGGTGCTTAAAGGGGGCGCCGGGCAGGATGAGGACCCGGGTGGCTACCTGGCGCTGGTGCCGGTGTTGCTCTGGAGCGCGCAGCCAGACCTCACCCGGCAGGAGCCTGATCGGCTGAATGACGCCATTCCGAGCCTGCTTGCCAAGCTGCGCAAGGGGCTCAAGACCATCAACTACCCCGCCGTTCAGACGAGCGCCTTCTTGCAGCGCCTCGTCGGCCTGCACCAGGCGGCATTTGAAAAACCCGTACCCCAGCCTGCGCCCGCATCGGCGCCGGACGAACCGGTCGTTCCTCCGCAAGCAGGCTTCGATGAGGTGGCTGAGTCCGCCCAGGCCGTTGTCGACGCTCCCGCCTCGGTCGATATCGAGTTGGCGCCCGCTGGCCCGCCAGACAGTGCCCAGGCCCCTGTGGAAGAAGCGCCAGACCCTTACGCGGATTTCGTGATCGGCGCCTGGGTCGAGCTAGTGACCAACGGCCGCGTGGTACGCACGCAGCTCACCTGGGCCAGCCCGCACGGCACCCTGTTCCTTTTTACGGCGGCAGATGCCAGCACCCAGTCGATGACGCGGCGCATGCGGGACAAGCTGGCTGCAGAGGGCCTGTTGCGGGTTGTACCCGCCACTGCCATGGCATCCGATGCCGCACCCGCCAAGGCGTCTCGCAGGAGTGAAGGGCGCGCCTCCAAGTCGGCGGGGTCTTCGGGAAGCCGTTCTTCCAAGTCACGCGGCTGAGCCCGCATTGCCCCGGGCGCAGGGGCTTGTCGTTCCAGGGCTTTGTACCGGCTCGCGGGTTCGCGTCAGTCGTTCAGACCTGCCCGGGCTAGCGCGGTCGAAGTCCAGCGCGGTGCTGGGGCAGCCTCGGCCTGAGCGGTTGCGCGTCGGAGGCGTCAGCCGCGCAGCAGTTTCTTGCGCACCAGGTGGATATGGTTGCGCAGGGCATACAGCTCGTCGGCGTACGACAGCGGCACGCTCACCTTTTCCGCCTGCGCTTCCAGCGCATTCAGCGCCTTGAGCATTTCAGCGGTGTCCGCCTGCCCGGCCTCCATCTCGTTTTCGATTTCGCGAAGGCGGCCGTACCAGCGGAACACCCGCGACCTCACCCGGAACTGGTACAGCGGCGGCACTACGCGGGACAAGGGCAGCATGATGGCCAGCAAGATGCCGAGCACCAGCCACATGCGCTCAATCAGGTTTGCCAGCCAGAACGGCAGATAGCGCTGCAGCAGCGGCACTGGCTCGTTCATGGCCCGGTCGCCCTCCTTGGCGATTGGTAGTTCGCTGTGGCGTGAGTTGGGAAACTCCCGGGCCCGGTTGAACCAACCCGCGCCGCCATGGAGCTTTTGCGCGTTCTGGGCAAACAGCGTGAGCAGCGCGGGATGGGTACCGTCGCGGGCCAGCAGCGATGTGGTTGAGGCGACCAGCCGCACATCCCTTGGTGGTACGTTGGCGGCCAAGTCCACCACGCCGCGCGGCAGCGTGACGGGGGTGAGGAACGAGAAGCGCCGCGCATACGCCTCGTGCTGGGCAAAGTCCAGCAGCTGCACCCCAGGGGTCTGCAGCAGCATCTGCACCATCAGCGATTCAGGTGCAGACGCGAACACCAGGGCGTCGAGCCTGCCTGCCAGAAACTCCACCACGGCAGGGGTTTGTTCCAGCCGGGACATCTTCACGGAACCGGCAGGCAGTTTGTTTGCATCCAGCAGGCGCTCCATCAGTTTGGGCACGCCGCTGCCTTCGGAGCCCACATTGACCCGCCAGCCGCGCAGCTGCCGCAAGCTGTCGATGCGCGCTGTATTCACAGTGCGCTCGGCTGACTCGGTGCGGTAGAAGATCCATACAGGTTCCACAAACAGGCTGCCCAGAGAAACAAGGCTGTCCGCATCATCGGGCTGCAGTTCTGCCGTGCCGCCTTGTACAAAGGCGACATCGGCCTTGCCCTCGCGCAGCAATTGCAGGTTGTGCGACGAACCTTCGCTGGGCAGCAGCTGCACGGTGATTCCGTCCACTGCGAGCGCTTTCTGGTAGCGCTTGCCGAACTCCTCGTAAGCGCTTTGTGCCGGCCCGGTGGCCAGCGTGACGGACTTCGGAGGGTTGGGGTTGAGCCACCAGTACGCCAGCACCAGCAGGCCCACGCCCAGAAAGGCGAGCGGGCCGGCGGACAGGATCAGGTCGCGCAGGGAGAGCAGGGTGTTACGAAAGGCCTGAGGCATGCGGGGATGGTACCTGCCGCCGCAGGGCTTCGGGCCGAGCCGCGGCTCCGTTCGCTGGCACCGTATTGTGGGACGACCTGGGCGGACGGGGCCACCGCGGCGGACGGCCTGTGCGTGCCGGAACGGTTAGCGGGTGGCCGACAGGGCCAGGTCTGCCGCGCCGGGCAGATGCAGGCCATCGGCGGTGGTCAGGGAGCAGGCCATGCGTGCAGCGCGGGCGGTGGCGATCGCCGTCGCCTCTGCCGCCATGGTGGCCAGTACCATCATGCCCAAGCCTTTGCCCGCACGGCCGGTACCCAGGCTGAAGAGGGTGTCGCCATCGGACATGGTGTGCACGGGGTTGATGCTGCGGGCCAAGCCGTCGTGCGCGGCAACCGCCAGGCGGTGGGCCTGGGCTTTGGTGATGACTGCGTCGGTGGCGATCACTCCGATGGTGGTGTTGGTGCCCGCCAGCAGCGGCCGGGGTGGATCGCCGCGCAGCAGGGCTCGGCGCGTGTCGCGCAGGCGAAGTCCGTCGTCGGTGCGGGCGCCGGCGATGACTTGTGCGGTGTCGGGGTCGATCACGTCGCCCAGGGCATTGCAGGCGATCAAGGCGCCCACCGTCACGCCGTCCACCGTGACGGAAGCCGTGCCGATGCCGCCTTTCATGGCGCGCTGGATGCCAAAGATCTTGCCCAGCGCAGCGCCCGTGCCTGCGCCAACATTGCCCTCGGCCGGGTCGGCCGTGGAGGCAACAGCGCACGCGGCGTACCCAGCCGCCGCGTCGGGGCGAATGCGCATGTCGCCCACGAGCAGATCGAACAACACGGCGGCAGGCACGATGGGCAGACGCCCGACGGCCACGTCCAGGCCCACGCCGCGCTCCTCCAGCCAGCGCACGGCACCGGTGGCGGCGTCGAGCCCCCATGCACTGCCGCCCGCCAGCATGATGGCGTGCACCTGATCCACCAGGTTGGAGGGGTGCAGCAAGTCGGTCTCCCGCGTGCCGGGTGCTGCACCGCGCACGTCCACCCCAGCCACCGCACCCTCACGGGCCATGACAACGGTGCAGCCAGTGGGGCGGCGGGTTTCGGTGAAATGGCCCACTTCGATGCCGGCCACGCGGGTAATGCTGCCGGCATCGCCAGCCACTGTACGGACGTTCATGGCTTTAGATTATGAAGTGGCGCTCCGCGGTGAGGGGGCTGTCAGGGGGCCTTCTCGACCTGGGTCAGGTAAAAAACACCGTTGATTCGCTCGGCGCGAAAACGTACTTTGTCGCCGGCTTTGAGTGGCGCCAGCGCTGCGGCGTCCTTCACGCGGAACACCATGGTCATGGGGGGCATGTCCAGGTTCTTGAGCTCCCCATGGCGCAGCGTGACCTTGAGCGCCTGCACATCCAGGCGCGTGATTTCGCCTTCGCTCATTTCTGCGGCACCGGGCGGCTGCGGGGTGTGATGCTCTGCGTGGCTGTCGGCTGCCGCATTGTTGGTCTGTGCTGCGGCCGATCCAACGCCCACGAGCAGGCCGGCCGCCAGGGTGATGAACAGTGATTTCATGATGATGCCTTCTTGTGGTAGCTCTTGAAAACGCGCGTGCTGCCGTCGTGTGCCACCAGCAGCACGTCGTATGGGTCGCGCCGCTCGCCGTACACGGCGCCATCCATGCCGGGTGAGCCCACGGGCATGCCGGGCACAGCCAGCCCCAGGGCCTTGGGCTTTTGTCGCAGCAGCGCGCGCACGTCGCTCGCGGGCACATGGCCCTCCACCAGGTAGCCTCCCACCAGTGCGGTATGGCACGAGCCCAGTTTCTGCGGCAGGCCCAGGCGTGCACGCACGGCGTTGTTGCCGGTTTCGTGCACGGTCACCTGGAAGCCGTTGGCCTGCATGTGGTCCACCCAGTCCTTGCAGCAACCGCAGCTGGGGTCTTTCCACACTTCCACGGGGGTTGGGGCAGCGGCGGTTGTTGCCAAGGGCAGGGCGCTGGCGGCCAGGAAGGCCGCGCTACTTGCCAGCCAGGTGCGGCGGCTGATCGGTGTTGTCGTTGCGGATGTCATGGGATGCCTTTCGATGTTGGGATGTCTTTGAGGATTGCGTTGCTGCGGTTGCCCAGGCGCGCCCCCTGAGAGGGAGCGCAGCGACTCAAGGCGCGCTCACAGTCACTTTGCCAGTCATGCCCGCCTGGTAATGGCCCGCGATCAAACAGGCGAAGTCAAAGGTGCCAGCGCGGTTGAAGTGCCACACGATGTCGCCGCGTTGCCCTGGCTTGACGTGGGCCATGTACGGCTCGTCATGCTCCATGCCGGGTTGCTTCATCATGAGTTCGGCGTGCTGGTCAAGTTCGGCCTTGGTACCAAGGACGATTTCGTGCATCACCTTGCCTTTGTTCTCTGCCCGCAGGCGCACGGTTTCGCCCTGGCGCACTTGGATATGGCTGGGGGTGAAGCGCATGTCGTCCCCCATGCGCAGCGTGATGGTGCGGGTAGCGGCCTTGGGGTCGCCCGCAATGCCCCAGTCCTTTTGCTCCTTGATCACAGCCGCTGGTTTGGCGGCATGCGGCTTGCCTTCATGGCTAAAAGAGGATGTGGCGCTTGCCAGTAAAGCGCAAGCAGCTATCAATTTCATAGTATTCATGTGGAGTTCCTTCAATGTTGGTGGCCGCCCGCGGCGGGCTTGCGGACACTGGCTGCGCCGGGCGCCGCGCCGGGGGTGTCGACGCGTGCCGGCCGCGGGGTGCTGGCGGGCGTGCCTTGCCATTCATAGGCCTGGGTAGCCGAGGGCATCGCGTAGTCCCCGGGATCGCGGTAGTCGCCCGCAGCCTGGTTGGCGCGCACTTTGAGCGTGGTGAACATGCCACCCATTTCCAGCGGGCCGTAGGGGCCGGCGCCGGTCATCATGGGGTAGGTGTTGTCGGGCAGCGGCATTTCCATCGCGCCCATGTCGGCCATGCCGCGCTCGCCCATCACCATGTAGTCGGGCACGATCTTCTGGATCTTGCCGACCAGCCCCCGGTGGTCCACCCCGATCATGGTGGGCACGTCGTGCCCCATGGCGCCCATGGTGTGGTGGCTCTTGTGGCAGTGCAGGGCCCAGTCGCCCGGCTCGTCGGCGATGAACTCGACCTGCCGCATCTGGCCCACGGCCACGTCGGTGGTCACCTCGGGCCAGCGCGCGCTCTTGGGCACGGGGCCTCCGTCGGTGCCGGTCACCTCGAACTCGTGGCCGTGCAGGTGGATGGGGTGGTTGGTCATCGTGAGATTGCCCATGCGGATGCGCACCCGCTCGCCCTGCCGTGCCACCAGTGGGCTGATGGCCGGAAACACGCGGCTGTTCCAGCA
The DNA here is from genome assembly GCF_022763525.1 of Acidovorax sp. Lineage (GTDB taxonomy): Bacteria > Pseudomonadota > Gammaproteobacteria > Burkholderiales > Burkholderiaceae_C > Acidovorax. The sequence goes on along the minus strand of NZ_JALEGG010000214.1, from coordinate 11,315 downwards.
CCAGATGTTGTGGTCCAGCATGGTGTTGACCTTGGGGGTCATGCTGCCGGGCTCCACATCGAAGGCGTTGATGAGGAAGGCATAGTCGCGCTGCACCTTGGCAATCTGCGGATGCTGGCCCCGGGGGTGCGTGATCCACAGGCCCATCATGCCCATGGCCATCTGGACCATTTCGTCCGCATGGGGGTGGTACATGAACGTGCCGGGGCGCCGCGCCACGAATTCGTACACAAACGTCTTGCCTGGCTGAATGGCGGGCTGTGTGAGCCCGCCCACGCCGTCCATGCCATTGGGCAGGCGCTGGCCGTGCCAGTGGATGGTGGTGTGCTCCGGCAGGCGGTTGGTGACGAAGATGCGCACCCGGTCGCCCTCGACCACCTCGATGGTGGGGCCAGGGCTCTGGCCGTTGTAGCCCCACAGGTTGACGAAGAAGCCCGGAACCACCTCGCGGACGACGGGCTCGGCCACCAAGTGGAACTCCTTGACACCGGCGTTCATGCGCCAGGGTGTGGTCCAGCCATTCAGGGTGACCACGGGGTTGTAGGGGCGGCCGTTGGCGGGCTGCAGCGGGGGGGCGGTGTCGGCGCTGGCCTGGATGACAGGCTCGGGCAGCGCGGCCAGGGCCACGCGGCTGACGGAGGCCGCGGCGACGGCTGTGGCTGCGCCGGTGAAGAAATGGCGTCTTTGCATGTCAGTGGCCTTGAGAGGATGGGGTGGGAGCGGTGCCCGATGAGGAAGCGCCCAGTGAACGTGTGGCGCCCAGCGTGCTGCCCGTCAGCGCGAGTTGCAGGTCTGTCTCGGCCAGCCAGAAGTCGCGCTGCGCTTCGATGGCACCCGCCACAGCCTGGGTGCTGTTGCGCGCCTCGGCCAGCAGGTCCCACACGCTGGCGAGCATGCCGTTGTAGCGCAGCAGGGTCTCGTCGCTGATGAACTGGCGCAGCGGCACCACCTCGCTTTGCTGCTGGCGCGCCAGGTCGAGTGCGGTGCGGTAGGTGAGCCAGGCGCTGCGCACCTCACTGCGGGCGCGCACGGCCGTGTCTTGCAGCTGCGCGGCAGCCTGTTCCACCTCGGCCTGGGCTCGGGTGCGGGCTGCGCCGCCCCAGTCGAAGAGGGGCAGGGGCAACTCCAGCTCCCAGCCGCGCGTGATGTCGCGGTGGCCACCGTCGCGCTCGGCCGTGGTGTTGCGGCTGTAAGCCAGGCCAATGTCGCCAAACACTGCGCCGGCGCGGCTCCAGCCCTGGCGCGCGGCCTGCGTGTCGAGCTCGCGCCGGGCGGCCTGCACGTCGAGCCGCTCACGCAATGCGGTGGCCTCGATGCCGTCGGCGGGTAGCGCCGTGGCAGGCAGCGGGGGCAACTGGCCCGCCAACCGGTACTGCCCCTGCGTGCCCCACACGCCCAGGCGGCGGTTGAGCTCTTCACGGGCCGTGGCGGCGGCCAGCCGGGCGCGCGCGCGCTGGCTGTTGGCCTCGTGCAGCACGGTTTGCTCGCGGGCCAGTTGCAGGCGGCTCCAGTTGCCCGCGCGCGCCATGCGGCGGGCCAGTTCGGTGCCGGCCTCTGCTGCCTCGACCATGCGGTCATGCGTGGCGGCCACCTGTTCTGCGGCCACTGCGCGCAGCCAGGCGCGTCGCGTGTCGGCGGCCAGCGTGACTGCGTCCTGCGCAGTTTGCAAAGTTGCGATCTGCATGCGCTCCGCCAGACGCTCGGTGCGCCAGGGCAGGGTGATGAGGTTTAGCAGGCTGAAGGCGAGCGTTCGCTCGATCTCGCGCTCATGGCTGTTGGCAAAGCGCCCCAGGGTCAGGTGCGGGTTGGGCAGGGTGATGGCCTGCACACGCTCGGCATCGGCCACGCCCAAAGCCGCCAGTCGTGCCTGCAGCCCCGGATTGTTGAGCAGGGCGATGCGCACGGCAGCCTCCTGCGTGAGAGGTTCGGCCAGCCAGCGGGCGATGGATTCTTGCGCCTGCGCGCGGGCGGCCGGGTCGGTGGGCGGCAAGGGAGCCTGCACGCCGCCGGTGCGGCTTGCCGTGAGCTGGGCTACATCCCCGCGCAAGCCGTCGGGCGATACGCTGGCGCAGCCGGCAAGTACCGCTGCGGTCGCCAGCAGGGCAACGCGTTGTTGCATGGTGGCGCTCATGGCTGGCTCCTGGGTGTGTGGTGGCGCGGATGCATTGGGTGCTGAGTCGTTGGCGCGCTGCCAGGTTTGCCATGACTGCCATGACTGCCGTGGCTGCTGTGACTGTTGGGTGCTCCAGCGTCTGTCCGGGTGGCTGGCTCTGCTGTTTGCTTGCGCTCCCAGGCCAGGATGTCGGCATGGCCGCGCGGAAAAGCGCCGACCGCCTCATGGGCCTCTTGCCAGCTCCCAGGGGACACAGCCGTGTCCGGCAGGGGTGGCTGCGGCGCCAGCGGCGCGTGAGCGAGTGGAAGGGTGGGTGCGTCGGCGTCGGCTGCACCTGCGCCGCTTTGGTGGGGTGGTGCGCCGGCGTGAGCAGGTGCGAGGGCGAGCACCAGCAGCGCGGGAAGCGCAAGCCGGACCAAGCGGGCCGTTTGGACTAGCGCCAAAGGCAGGCTTCGAGAATCTGAGGGAGGCATGATGATCTCCAGGTAACGAACGAAAGGCATTGCGCTGCCGCCTGGACCACCTTTTCGGTGGTGCCAGGCCTTGGCAGACGCACTTCGGGCGTCAGAGATCAGGCGATGGGTGGTTTGACGGCGAGCGCAGCGGGAGCGCTGGCGAACTGCACTGAAGCGACGGGCTGCGTCGAGCCCATGAGAGGGGGCGTGGGAATCGCCGGTGCCGCAACATCCAGCATGGCCGAGTGACAGATCTCGCAGGCCGAGCAAACCGTGGAATGGTGGTCGTGCGCATGGGCGTCCGCTGTGCATTCGCCACACTCTGCGCCCGTAGGGTCCACGCTGGCGTGGTGGCCTGGATGCGGATGCGCCGGCACGGTGCTGTTGGAGTCCCTTGCGCTGGCAGCGGACTCGCTATCGCCATGCATGACGTGCACATCGTGCTGCACGTGCTCCCGGACATGCTCCTGAGCGTGCTGAGGTCCGGTGGGCATCAGGGGAGGTAGAACCCCGGCTGCCATGGCGGTGCCAGCCAGACCTCGAAGGACCAGGATGACTACCAGCAAGAAATGCAAACCACGGCGCATGTGCAGATGATAAGGCTGCGGCGCATTGGTTCCTTCCTCAGCGTTGCCAGACTGCCGTATGGGACAGGGCAAACGCGTGGATGAAATTGAAGCGATCCGCCTTACGATGTAACAATACGTTTGCTCTACTCCGGCGGTGGCTAGAAAGAAGAGGGGGCTGCACCAGTGCGGCAACAGTCGACCATCGTCGGACGCGGGCCACCGTGGACCGTGGGCGGTCGCCGCTGTACAGGGGGCAATGATTCGTGAAGAGCTTCTCGAGGCAGGCATCCGTGCGAACTGCGGTGCCGCACTTGGGATACTCACTTCGCTGGCTCGATGAGAGGGGCTATATGCCTTCGTGGCTCATGGGGACATGGAGCACCTTGTCCGCCCGCATTCGCTGGTTGGTTCTGGTGGCAACGCTGCCTGCGGTGTTGCTGGTGATTTACCAGGCACAAGTCCATCGCACAGACAGCATTGCGGCTGCAGATAACCACGCTCGGGCCGCGCTCGCTGCCGTGGCGTCCAGCCAGCAGCAGTTGATCCAAAACACGCGCGAGTTCCTCACCAAGCTCGCAGGAATGCCGCAGGTCCACCAGCCCGCAGACCCGTTGTGCGGCAAGTATCTGGCCGACGTCTTGGCATTAAACGCCGCCTACGTCAACATCGGCGTACCGCAAGCGAATGGCGACTTGCTGTGCAATGCGCGCCCCCTTAAGTCACCCGTCAACGTGTCCAACCGCCCGTACTTCCAGCGGGCCATCGGTGCGCGCGAGTTTTCGGTGGGGGTGTTCCAGATCGACCGTGCGGCGCAGGTCGCGAGCGTCAATTTTGCGGTACCCGTCATACCGCCGGGCACCGAGGAGGTGGTGGGCGCGGCAGTGGCGGTGGTTTCGCTGCAGTGGTGGAGCCTTCGGCTTGCGGACCTGAGTTTGCCGGCGGGGGCCGTGGCGCGGGTGACCGATCAGGATGGCCGGGTAGTGGCCAGGTTCCCTCCGAAACCCGATGAACTCGGTACGAGGCTCTCAGACCTTGACCTGGACCTGGCGAGCGCACCACGAGGTGGGACTGAAGGCGCTTGGCAAGGCCGCGATGCTCTCGGCGCACGCCAGCTGATGGTTTTCCAGCCCCTGATCGAATCAGACGGAACCGCCGTGGCCACGATGAGCCTTTTGGTGCCCTTGGATCAGTTGCACGCTGCCGCCAACCGCAAGCTCTGGACGGAAATGGCTTTCTTGCTGGCAGGTCTGGTACTGTCGTTCGTCTTGGCCCAGCAGGGGGTGCGGCGCGCTGTGATGCAGCCGCTGCGGCGTCTTCTGGAAGCCACCGATCAACTGGCGAAGGGGCGCTATGCCCCGCTGGCGCCGACCAGCGGAGTGGCAGAACTCACTGAGCTGGGAAGCCGCTTTGACCACATGGCGCAAACCCGCCAAAGTACGGAAGCGCAGCTGCGCGAAAGCGAAGAAAACCTGTCGATCACCTTGCATTCGATTGGTGATGGTGTCATTGCCACCGATGCGCAAGGCAGTGTCACCCGCATGAATGCGGTGGCCGAGCGCCTGACGGGCTGGCTGCTGGCCGAGGCGAAGGGCAGGAACCTGACGGAGGTCTTTCGCATTGTGAATGCCAGCACGCGTCAGCCAGTGGTAGATCCGGCGAAGATGGTCATTGAAAAGGGTGAAGTCGTGGGACTGAGCAACCACACCACGCTCATCGCGCGAGGGGGGGCCGAATACCAGATCGCCGACAGCGCGGCGCCCATCCGCAACGCGCAAGGCCGGATTGTGGGCGTGGTGCTGGTGTTCAGCGACGTTACCGAAGCCTACCGCGTGCGCAAGCAGTTGGAAGAAAACGAGGCGCGCTTTCGCACCCTGACCCGCCTCTCGTCGGACTGGTACTGGGAGCAGGACGAACAGTTTCGCCTGACCCAGGTGGAGGGATCGAGCAACGACCGGCTGGTGCAGGAGGCGTCGGCATACCTCGGCAAGACCCGCTGGGAGACCGCGGTGCCTGGCTTGAGCGACGAGCGTTGGCAGGAACACCGCGAACTTCTGCAGCGCCACGAAGAGTTTCGCGATCTGGAGTATCAGCGCACCGATATCCACGGGCGTGTCTATTGGGTGTCCATCAGCGGCTCGCCCAAGTTCGATTCCGACGGCACCTTCCGGGGCTACCGTGGGGTGGGCAAGGACATCACCGCACGCAAGCGCGACGAGAACGAGCTGCGCATCGCCGCGATCGCGTTTGAGTCCCAGGAGGGCATGATGGTCACGGACAGCGACACGGTCATCCTGCGCACCAACCGTGCCTTCACGAAGATCACGGGGTATAGCGCACAGGACGCGGTGGGCCAGCGCTGCAGCCTCCTGGCATCAGGGCACCATGACAAGGCTTTTTTCGCTGCCATGTGGACCAGCCTGGCCGAGAAGCGCGAGTGGAAGGGCGAGCTGTGGAACCGTTGCAAAGATGGCGAAGTCAGCCTGCATTTCATAAGCATCACCGCTGTGACTGATGCCGCGGGGCACGTCACGCATTACGTCGGGACTCTGAGCGACATTACCCAGCGTGCGCGGGCGGCCCGTGAGATCGAGCATCTGGCGTTCTACGACCCGCTGACGCAGCTGCCCAATCGGCGTCTCGTGCTGGACCGCCTGCAACAGGCGTTTGCCGCCAGTGCCCGCTCTGGCTTGCAGGGCGCGTTGCTTTGCCTGGACCTCGACCATTTCAAGACCCTGAACGACACGCTCGGCCACGATATGGGGGACCAGCTTCTGCAAAAAGTCGCGCAGCGTCTTGTGAGCTGTGTGCGCGAAGGGGACACCGTGGCGCGCCTCGGCGGCGACGAGTTCCTGGTGCTGCTGCAGGATCTGGACGCTCAGCCGACCATCGCGGCCGAGCAGGTGCAGGGCGTGTCCGAGAAGATACTCGCGGCACTGAACCAGCCGTACGACCTCGGTCCGAGGCAAGTGCACAGCACCACGAGCGTGGGTGCCGTGCTCTTCAATGGCCAAGGGCAGACCGTGGAGGACGTGGTCAAGCACGCAGACCTTGCCATGTATGCAGCAAAGGCGGCCGGGCGCAACGCGATCCGCTTCTTCGACCCCGACATGCAGGCCGCAGTCACGGCCCGGGCGCAGATGGAAAACGATCTGCGCGCAGCGCTGGCTGCTGAGGAATTCCTGCTGCACTACCAGGTCCAGATCGGGTGCGGGCACCATCCCATTGGTGCGGAAGCCCTCATCCGGTGGAACCACCCGCAGCGCGGCATGGTGCCGCCATGCGAGTTCATTCCCCTTGCAGAGGAGACAGGGCTCATCCTGCCCGTTGGGGGCTGGGTGCTCGAAACCGCGTGTACGCAGCTTCGCCGCTGGCAGGATGATCCGACCCTGCGGGGACTGCAGTTGTCGGTGAACGTGAGCGCCCGGCAGTTCCAGCAACCCGACTTTGTGGAGCAGGTGCGCGCCATCTTGCTGAAAACGGGTGCACGGCCGGAGCGCTTGAAGCTCGAGTTGACGGAGAGCCTGCCGCTGGAAAATGTGGACGACACCATTTCCAAAATGAGGGCCCTGAGGTCGCTGGGGCTACGCTTCTCGCTGGATGACTTCGGCACGGGCCAGTCATCGCTGTCCTACCTCACGCGCCTGCCGCTCGACCAGCTCAAGATCGACCAGAGCTTCGTGCACAACATAGGTGTTCAGGCCACGGATGCGTTGATCGTGCAAACCATCATCGGCATGGCGCAAAGCCTGGGGATCGATGTGATCGCCGAAGGCGTAGAGACCGATGCACAGCGCGCTTTTCTTGAGAGGCACGGCTGCAAGCTTTGGCAGGGCTATCTGTTCAGCCGGCCGGTGCCGATCAAAGAATTCGAGGAGTACCTTCAGCAGCGCCGGGGGGCGGAGTGACCCGCAGGGCGCCCAGATATCCGGCCTACATCGCCATGTACCGTCCCGGCCGGTGGTTCATGGCCAGGACCAGGTTCAGCGCCACGGCGCCGACAATGGACCAGGCCACGCGCAGCGGCTCGACGGTCCACAAGGCCAGAAGCACAATGCCGCAGTCCACGGCCATCTGAACCTTGCCAGCGCGCCAGCCGTAGCGGTCTTGCAGGTACAGCGCGGCAATGCCCACACCGCCCAGACTGCAGCGGTGGCGAAAGAGCACCAGGAACCCCGTGCCCGTGATCAGCCCCCCTGCCACCGCGGCATACAACGGCTGCAACTGGGCAAACTGCAGGAACTGCGTCTGAAGTTCGGTCAGCAGCGACAGCAGCAGCACGGCAATGAAAGTCTTGAGCGTGAACGCGCGGCCCAGTTTGCGCAGCGCGAGCCAGTAGAACGGCAGGTTCAGCACAAAGAAGATCTTGCCGAAACCCAGGCCCGTGGCGTAGTGCAGCAAGAAGGCCAGCCCCGCCGTCCCGCCGGTCAGCAGGCCTGCGCTGGTGAAGAACGCGACCCCCACCGAAATCAGCAAGACCCCTGTGAAAATGGCAACGGCGTCCTCCGTCACCGTATGGGGCACCCCGGCGACAGGCATTGCGGAACTGCCGGGCGGAACGGAAGGGGAGGCGGCGGGTGCGTTGGACATGGGGCAAATGCGCGCTGAGTGGTCGCGCAGGGGGCTTTGAAAATTCGATTGGATCACGCTGGTGGACGGCGCGCCTTGCCTCGGGTCAAGAAATGGAATCCCCGCTGGGATAGCTAAAACCGTGCCAGGCTACCTCTGCGAACATCTGTAACAGCCGCCGCGGACGGCGGGATTGGGGGCGCCTGGGCGTTCCTGCGAAAATAGTCGGTTTTGCCCGTTGCGGGGACTCGCCCCATCCAATGCACCAGCCCGACCGCCTTCACCGCTCCCAACTCGTTCGTCTCCTGCAGCACTGGGCCCAGCCCCTGGCCGCGCTGGAGCGGCTGGACGTGGCCGAGCAGTTGAGCCAGTGGCTGGGCACGGTGGATGCCGTCCAGTTGAGCCGGGCGCTGCACGCGCTCGAATCCGCAGGCCCTGCGAATGCTTCGATGCAGGGCGCGCACGTGGATGTGGTGGCCCTGGAGTGCGGCGTGCGCAACCTTCAGCAGGAACTCGCCGCGCTGCTCACTGCGAGCCCGGCACCTCCCAAGCCCCTGCGCGAGCGCGCCGACAACACCCCCGTCGAGGGACCGGACCCAGCGGCCGAAGGCGAGTTTGCGGTGCATGCGGCGCGGTACCAAGCCTTGCAAAAGCAAGTGGAGGCCCGGGTCGGCAGCTTGCGCGCACAAATGCGGCAGCGCCTGTCGGCAGGCCCCGCGGCCCTGCGCCAGCTGGCGATGCTGGACACCGTGATGGAGCAGATGCTCGGCGCCCGCGAGCAGCGGTTGTGGGCCACGCTGCCCACCCACCTGGAGAGGCGAATGGCCCAGCTGCGCGCGGCCCACCAGCAGCGCCTGGAGGCCGCCGGGGAGGCCGATGTGCCGCAGCACTGGCGCGCCCCCGGTGGCTGGCTCTCGCTGTTTGACCAGGATGTCCGCGCCTTGCTGCTGTGCGAAATCGAGCTGCGCATGCAGCCCCTGCGCGGGCTGGTGGAAGCGGCGGCCACCCATTCGCAGAGCCATTCGCAGGCGCCCCGCAAGAAGGCTGCAGACCCGTCGCAGCGAACACGACAACAAATAGCAGGAATGATCGAATGAGCAAGCATGTGATGACCGCCACTTTCGCCATCGGCCTGGCCGCCGTCGGCTGGGTCGGTTGGGGGTTTATCGGATCAAGCCCCTTGGCGCTAGCCATGACGGTGGTGATCGCTGCCGTGTATGGCGTGGGCGCCGTGGAGCTCCTGCAGTTCCGGCGAGCTACGGCGTCCCTGTCCTCGGCGCTGGCCGATCTGGCCGGGCAGCCGGTGCCTGACCTGGGCAACTGGCTCGAGCGCGTGCATCCATCCCTGCGCCACGCGGTGCGCCAGCGGATCGACGGCGAACGCGTACCTCTGCCGGGCCCGGCGCTCGCGCCGTACCTCGTGGGCCTGCTGGTGATGCTGGGCATGCTGGGAACCTTCCTCGGCATGGTGCTCACCTTCCAGGGAGCGGTTTTCGCACTGGAAGCTTCGTCCAGCCTGGAGTCGATTCGTGCAGCGCTGGCCGCGCCGATCAAGGGGCTCGGCCTGTCGTTCGGCACGTCCGTGGCCGGGGTCGCATCCTCGGCCATGCTGGGGTTGATGTCGGCGCTGTGCCGTCGCGAACGCCTGACCGTGCTCCGCGCACTCGATGCCGCCGTGGGAACTGTGCTGCGCCCCTTCTCGGCGGTGCAGCGGCAGGAAGACATGTTCGCAGCCCTGCAAGCCCAGGCGCAGGCCATGCCGCTGATAGCGGAGCGCCTGCAGGGTGTGATGGACGGGCTGGAGCGCCGGCATGTGCAGCTGAACGGGCAATTGCTCGACCAGCAGCAGGCTTTCCACCGCGACGCGGCGGGGGCCTACACCCAGTTGGCCCAGGCGGTGGGGGCATCCCTGCAGGACAGCCTAGCTGCCGGCGCGCGCACGGCGAGCGAGACCATTCGTCCCGTGGTGGAGCAGGCCATGGCCACGCTCTCCCTGGAGGCCCAGCAGTCGCACCAGCGCCTGCGCGAAGCCACCGACGCGCAGATGCACGCCCTCACCGCCCAGTGGGAAGGAACGGCCCGGAGTGTGGCCGACACCTGGACACAAGCCTTGCACACCCATCGGGAAACCAGCCAAGCGCACGCGGTTGAGCAGGCGGGCGCGCTGAGGGCGATGGCCGAGGCGCTGGAGCAGCGCAGCCAGGCCTTGGTCACCGCCCTGGAGAACGCGGCAGCGCAATCGCAAGCGGCGCAGGGCGCAGCCGATGCGCAGCGCCTGGCGCAGTGGAATGCCGCCATGCAAGATGTAGCCAGCTCCCTCGCTGCCCAGTGGGAGCGCGCGGGTGAAGCCTCGGCACAGCACCACCAAGGGGTTTCTCAGGCGCTGCAGGGTGCTGCGGCGCGCCTGGACCAGTCGCTGCAAGCCGCGTCGCAGGCGTTTGAGCTGCGCACTACAGCGGTATTGAAGTCACTGGAGGCCACGGTGGAGCAATCGCAGGCCACCCAGGCGGCGGCCGACCAGCAGCGCCTGGCGGGCTGGAGCCAGTCGATGCAAGACATGGCCGAGACCCTGGCCGCGCAGTGGCAACGGTCGGCGGAACAGGTCATCCAGCAGCAGCGCGACGTTTGCCAGGTGCTGGAAGGTGCGGCAGCACAGATCGCGGAGCGCATGGCAGAGCAGGCCCACCAGGTGGCGGACGGCACGGCACGGTTGCTGGAGCAGTCCGATGCGCTGGTACGCACGCGCGTTGACGCCGAGGCCGAGTGGGCCGCGTCGCAAACGCAGCGCATGGACGCGCTGGCCGCGGTGTGGCGTACGGAGCTGGCGGCGCTGCGCGATGAGGAATCTGCGCGAGGGCAGGCGGCGGTGGAACGGCTGGAGACGCTGCAGGGCACCGTGGCGCAGCACCTGGCCTCGCTGGGTGCAGCGCTCGAAGCCCCGCTGACCCGCCTGCTGCAGACGGCATCCGACGTGCCCCAGGCCGCCGCCGAGGTCATCACCCAGTTGCGCCGCGAGATGGCCCATTTGAGCGATCGCGACAATGCCGCCCTGGCAGAACGCACGGCAATGATGGGGCAACTGGGCGCGTTGCTGCAGGCCGTCAACGAGGCCACGGGGCAGCAGCGTGCGGCCATCGAGTCCCTGGTGGGTTCGGCAAGCCAGGTGCTGCAGCAGGCTGGCGAGCAGTTTGCGAAGGCGCTGGGCGCGCAGGCAGGCAAGGTCGACGAGGTGTCGGCGCATGTGGCCGCCAGCGCGGTGGAACTGTCGAGCCTGGGCGAATCGTTCGGCCACGGGGTTGGCTTGTTCACCGCCAGCAACGAAAAGCTGATGGACAGTCTGCAGCGCGTGGAAAGCGCCATCGGCCAGTCGCTGAGCCGCAGCGATGAGCAACTGGCTTATTACGTGGCGCAAGCCCGCGAAGTGATCGACCTGAGCATTTCTTCGCAACAGGGCATTGTGGAAGACCTGCGGCGCCTCCATGGCGAGATGGCCGCAGCGGTGCAAGGGGTGGCTGCGTGATGGGGTGGGACGACACCCTCGACGACGCCACCGAGCAGACGGCTCCTGCCTGGGCCGTATTTGGTGATCTCATGGCGGGGTTGCTGGGCGCC
>NZ_JALEGG010000213.1 GCF_022763525.1 Acidovorax sp. | reverse complement strand
GCCCATGGTGGTGGGCATGGCCAGCGGCGCGCTCATGGGGCTGGCTCTGACCTGGATCACGCTGGGCCGGCACCGGGTGGCGGGATCGCCGGACAACCAAAGCGTTCTGTGACGTGTTTGCTCTCGTGCTATTGAAAAGATAGCTGCTTGCGCTTTTCTATAAAGCGCTGCAGGCTGATTTTCTTTAAAAATTCTGAGCTAGGGGACACCGCCCCGTTGGGCGCCCCGCGTGCCCAGTGCGTGGATGAGTGACGGCACCTGCGCCGACAACTCCCGCGCCAGATAGCCCAGCGTGCCCTGGCTGCGTGCCAGCATATTGCCGGCCTGCGCGTGCAGCAAAACGCCCCAGGCCGTGGCCTGCAGTGGCGCAGCGCCCCGCGCCGCCAAGCCGCCGATGAGCCCGGCCAAGGTATCGCCCGAACCCGATGTGGCCAGCCCCGGCGTGCCCCCTGCAAAGCGCAGCGTTTGCCCGTCGGGCTGGGCGATGTAGGTGGCGCTGCCTTTCAGCGCCAGGCAGGCGCCCCAACGCTTGGCACCCGCCAAGGCCGTAGCCAGCGGGTCGGCCAGCACAGCCTCTTTTGACAGACCCGTGAGGTGAGCCATTTCGCCCGCGTGCGGTGTCATCACGACCGGCTGGTCGAACGGTGTGTCTCCCACCGCCGACATGGCATAGGCATCGAGCACCACGGTGCTTTGGCGAAACAGCGGCAGCATCGCCCGCACAAAGGCCACGCTGCGGGCCTCGTCCAGCATGCCAGGGCCTAGCACGACGGCGCTCACCCGTTCGGCCAGGGGGCCCAGCCGGTCGCAGTCACGCGCCGCGAATCCGCCCGCGCGCGTTTCCGCCAGCCCCATCACCCGGGCTTCGGGAATGGCCAGCGCGAGCCCCTGGGCAACCCGCTCCGGCGCGGCTACCGTCAACTTGCCGGCGCCTGCGCGCAAGGCGGCGATGGCGGCCAGCATCGCGGCGCCCGGCATTTCGTGGCTGCCGGCCACGATGAGCACATGGCCGCGCGTCTCTTTGTCGGCGTGGTCCCCTGGCTGCGGGAGGGGCCAGCGCCGAAGCAGGCTCTCGGTCAGCGCCCGCGGACGCGGGGGGCGGAGGCGGGCGGGCATGGGGCGTGGAGAAGGATGGCGCGCGGGGGCAGCTCAGGGCTTGGGTGCCGTGGCGGCGTCTGGCTCGCGCGTGACGGGTGTGTGGGCATCGCGCAACGGCGCCAGAAAGTTGGCCTGTACCAGTTGCATCGCCGCGCTGCTGCCGCTGTCTCCGGGGGCGCCGGAGGCCTCATGTGCGCGGTAGATCGTCACCGCGCAGTTCGGCACGTCGCCTTCGCGGTCAATGTCCAGGATCCGTTGCTCGTCCATGTGTTCAATCAGGTAGCGCATGCAGTTCACGATGACCTGGTGGGCCACCACCAGCACCCGCTTTCCACCGTATTCGCGCGTCACCATTTCCTGAAGACTGCGCAGGCGCAGGATCACGTCGCACCAGCTTTCGCCCCCTGGCGGGCGGAAGTAGAACTTGCCCACGTGCAGGCGCTGCGCGTGCAGTTGCGGATGGTGGTGCTGTATGCCCAGTTTGGTAAGGCGGTCGAGCATGCCGAACTCTTTCTCCCGCAGGCGTTCGTCCACCCGCAGCGTGAGGTGCTCGAGCCGGCTGTGCTGGGCCACCAGCCGGGCTGTCTGCAGCGCACGCACATACGGAGAGCAAAGGATGACCTCGGGCTGCGCGTCCACCGCCTGCCGGGCAAACCACTCACCCAGCGCCACGGACTGGGCGGTGCCCAGTTCGGACAGCGGCACGTCGATGTCCCGCCAGGCGAGGTCAATGGAGTGCAGCCCGGCCGCTTCGGCCGCATCACGCGCCACATTGCCGGCGCTCTGCCCATGGCGCACCACCCACAGAACAGCTGGCCAGCTAGCCTGCATGGGCGTGGGGCCTACCGGTCTGCCCGCCGCAGTGGAGCGCGGGCGCCTCCTGCAGCGCCGGCCAGCCTGCCCACCACGCCATCGCGCCCCGAAGCCGCCCGCGCAAGCAGCGCGCTGCCCAGCGCCCGGCCCACGGTGCGCCCCATCAGGCCACGGCTGCGGCCGGCCGCGCGCAAGGCCAGCAGCCCCGCGCCCAGCACAAGCCAGTGTTCGCCTTTGAAGCCGGGGCGCGCGGCGTCCCACTGTTGGAAGTCCTGGATTTTTTGGCGCAGCGTCATGGTGTCGTACCTCGCTCGATGCAATGCCATCGATGGTGGCCGAGGGACCCAGAAGGCGATGTCAGTGCACCGTCTTGGACCCGGTGCTCCGTGTCCTACATCTCCCGGGTGGGGGCGCTGGTGCTTTTGCCCACCTGGGCCGACACTTGTTCGGCCACCCGTTCTGCCAGAGCCCGGACGCTTCCCGGCGCACAGCCTTCGGCATGGTTGCTGATGGTCACAAAGGCGTTCTGGCCCTTGCGAGTAGTGCCGGCAATCACCTTGGCCAGCGCGGCCCGTGTGCCGGGGTCCGGGTCTTGCAGGCGGTCGTACGGCGCGTAGATCCGCTCCGCTTCCTCGTAGCCGTAGGGGCCGTGGGCGGGATGCAGGTTCCACCGGCACACCAGCGGCCCTGGCCACAGTGCGCGCAGCAACGGAAGCTGCTCCTGCAATGGCGGCAGCTTGGGGTGCAGCCCCAGGCAGTAAGTGGCCCCGGCAGCGCGCAGGACCTCGACAAACTCGGGCGTGAGCCATTGCGGATCGCGCACCTCTACGGCCAGCACGCCGTCGGGTGCGGCCGGCGCGAGCGTGGGCAGTGCCAGCAGCATCGCGCGCAAGCGGCGCAGCGGCTCGGCCATGTGGTCCAGCTGGGCCAGCGGCAAGGGGCTGATCTGAAACACCAACGCGCCCAGCTTGCGGCCCAGGCCCTGCAGGGCGGGCTCCACAAACTCGCTGCGGGCCAGGTCTGCATCCAGGAAAGCCGGGTTGGGCTGGCGGCCTCGCCCGTCTTCAGTGCGCACCAGCGCATCGGTGACCAGGCTGGGCGCCTTGACCACGAAGCGAAAGTCGTCGGGCACCTGCGAGGCATAGCGCTCGTATTCGCTGACGGTCAGCGGGCGGTAGAAGCTGCGGTCGATGCTCACCGTGCGCAGCAGCGGGTGCTGGGCGTACACGGCCAGGCCATTCTTGGAAAGCTGCGCTGGCGAATGTTCCCCCTGCCAAACCAGACCCTTCCAGCCCGGGTAGGTCCAGGACGAGGTGCCCAGCCGCAGCCGTGGCGACAGAGCGAGGGCGAGTGCTTTCAGGGCCTCGTCATCCGCAGCGGCTGAGACCACGCCCGCCGAGCGGCGGGGGCGCGCGGGTGGTGCGTCGGCGGCGCTTTCCCCGGACGACGGCGGGGCATGCGGCTTGGCAGCGGGTGGGGACTCTGGCGCGGGGCCAAACAAATCGTCTTGCATGGGCGAGGGCGGAGCGAAGGGGCGGGTGCCTACAACCCCGAAAACAGCCCGCCCTCGTTGAGCAGTTCAAACGCAATCTCCGGCTGCCGCTCCATGCCTTTCTTGATGGCTGCGGGGATGGCCTGCCGCGTCTTGCGGCACAGGCCCTGCTGCTCGTGCACCAGGATCGTGATGCCGCGCAGCGTGCGCACCTCGTTCGGGCTGGGGGCAATTGACACGCGGATGCCCAGCAGCTGCTCCATCCGCTCCTGCATGCGGCGCAGGTCGGCCAGGCTGGTGATGTTCTCCAGCCGCTGCAGCAGCTTTTTCTCCTCGGCCACCGTGAGCTGAAGCACCCGCGCGTCGGCCCCGGGCGACTGCAGCAGCGCGTCACGGTCGCAAACGCAGGCGCCGGGCGGGCATTCGGTGCGGATGGGGAAGGGCAGGGCGTTCATGGGCGGCGGCTGGCCATTCTAGAAGGGGTAGGAGCCTGCGCAGCCTATGGCAAACTCGCGCGCTTCGCGTTTTGTTTGAGTGTCAGAGAGTTCGCCACACATGCAGCAGATCATCCGGCAGTTGGCCGCAGAAATCAGGGTCAGTGAACAACAGGTGCGGGCAGCGGTGGAGCTGCTGGACGGCGGCGCCACGGTGCCGTTCATCGCGCGCTACCGCAAGGAAGTGACGGGCGGGCTGGACGACATCCAGCTGCGCGAACTGGAGGCACGCCTGTCGTACCTGCGCGAGCTGGAAGACCGCCGCGTGGCGGTGCTCAAGAGCATCGACGAGCAGGGCAAGCTGACCGATGCGTTGCGCGCCGCCATTGCCGCCGCGCCCACCAAACAGGAGCTGGAAGACATCTATCTGCCCTTCAAGCAAAAGCGTCGCACGAAGGGCCAGATTGCGCGCGAGTTCGGCATCGAGCCGTTGGCCGACAAGCTGTTTGCCGACCCCACGCTCGACCCCGCCGTGGAGGCTGCCGCCTTCACCAAGCCGCCCGAGGTGCTGGACGACGGCAAGCCAGGCGCCGATTTTTCCACGGTGCCGGCCGTGCTCGACGGCGTGCGCGACATCCTCTCCGAGCGCTGGGCCGAAGACCCGGCGCTGGTGCAAAGCCTGCGCGAGTGGCTGTGGGCTGAAGGCCTGCTGCGCAGCAAGAAAGTGGAGTCCAAGAACGAGAACGACCCCGAGGTTTCCAAGTTCCGAGACTATTTCGACTATGACGAGCCCATCGGCCGCGTGCCCTCGCACCGCGCGCTGGCGGTGTTTCGCGGGCGCGGGCTGGAGATCCTGGAAGCCAAACTGGTGCTGCCCGTGGAGCCCGAACCCGGCAAACCCAGCCTGGCCGAGGGCAAGATTGCCTTGCACCTGGGCTGGAGCCACCAGGGCCGCAAGGCCGACGACCTGATCCGCAAATGCGTGGCCTGGACCTGGCGCGTCAAGCTCAGCCTGTCGACCGAGCGTGACCTGTTCGCCCGCTTGCGCGACGAGGCCGAGAAGGTCGCCATCAAGGTGTTCGCCGACAACCTGCGCGACCTGCTGCTGGCCGCACCCGCCGGCCCGCGCGTGGTGATGGGGCTGGACCCCGGCATACGCACCGGCGTGAAGGTGGCCGTGGTGGACGCCACCGGCAAGCTGGTTGACACCGCCACGGTATATCCGCACGAGCCCAAGCGCGACTGGGACGGCTCGCTATTCACGCTGGCCAAGCTGGCCGAGAAGCACGGGGTGAACCTGATCGCCATCGGCAACGGCACGGCCAGCCGCGAGACGGACAAGCTGGCCGCCGACCTCATCAAGATGGCCGCCAAGGCCGAGCGCAAGATCGAGAAGGTGGTGGTGAGCGAGGCCGGCGCTTCGGTCTACTCCGCCAGCGAATACGCGTCGCAAGAGATGCCCGATGTGGACGTGAGCCTGCGAGGGGCCGCATCCATCGCGCGCCGCCTTCAGGACCCGCTGGCCGAGCTCGTCAAGATCGACCCCAAGAGCATTGGCGTGGGCCAGTACCAGCACGACGTGAACCAGAGCGAGCTGGCGCGCACCCTGGGCACGGTGGTGGAAGACTGCGTGAACTCGGTGGGCGTGGACCTGAACACGGCCAGCGTGCCGCTGCTCAGCCGCGTGTCTGGCCTGTCGGGCAGCGTGGCCAAGGCCGTGGTGCGCTGGCGCGAGGCCAATGGCGCGTTCAAGAGCCGCAAGCAGCTGATGGATGTGGCGGGCCTGGGCGCCAAGACGTTTGAGCAGGCCGCGGGCTTCTTGCGCATCCGTGGCGGCGAGAACCCGCTGGACATGACGGGCGTGCACCCCGAAACCTACCCCGTGGTCGAGCAGATCATGGAAAAGACCGGCAAGCCCGTGGCCGAGCTGATGGGCCGCGCCGACATGCTCAAGACCCTGAAGCCCGAGCTGTTCGCCAACGAGAAGTTTGGCGTCATCACCGTCAAGGACATCCTGGCCGAGCTGGAAAAGCCGGGCCGCGACCCCCGTCCGGACTTCAAGGTGGCGCGCTTCAACGACGGCGTGGAAGACATCAAGGACCTCAAGGAAGGCATGATCCTGGAGGGCACCGTGAGCAACGTGGCCCAGTTCGGCGCCTTCGTCGACCTGGGTGTGCACCAGGACGGCCTGGTGCATGTGAGCCAGCTGGCCCACAAGTTCGTGAACGACGCCCGCGAGGTGGTCAAGACGGGTGATATCGTCAAGGTCAAGGTCATGGAGGTGGACGTGGAGCGCAAGCGCATCGGCCTGTCGATGAAGCTGGGCGACGCGCCGCCGCGACAGGGCGGCGACCGTGGGGCGCCGCGCGAAAACCGCTTTGAAGGCGCTGGCAGGGGCTATGCACAGCCACAGCGCCGTGCGCCCGAGCCGGTGCAGCAGTCCGCCATGGCCTCGGCATTTGCGAAGTTGCAACAGGCCAAGGGCCGATAGCATCCGCTTGACCCGGCAGGAGAAGCTGGGGGCCATAATCCCCAGCACCTGAACCAACCACTGGCGCCCCATGGAGTTGAACGCACTGCTGGCCCACCCCGTGGCATTGCCCAGCCTGCCGCGCGCCGTGGCGCTGCTGATGAGCGAACTGGCCCATGAAGAGCCGAGCTTGCGGCGGCTGAACCAGTTTTTTGGCATGGACCCAGCGCTGGCAGCCCGGCTGCTGGAGCTGGCCAACTCCCACACCTTCCAGGTACCGCGGCAGATCGCCGGCATTCCCGAGGCCCTGGCACTGCTGGGCGTGGCGCAGGTGCGCGCAATCGTTACTTCGGCGCCGCTGGGCACCACCTCGCGGTCGGTGCCGGGCGTGAACATGCAGCAGTTCTGGCGCTACAGCCTCAACACTGCCAAGCTCGCGCGTTCGTTGGCGGGCATCGCGCGGCAAAACCAGATCGCCGCGTACACAGCCGGTCTGTTGCATGCCCTGGGTGAACTGGCGATCCATCTGGCCGATCCGGAGCGCGTGCAGTCCATCAACACCCTGGTGGCGCCGTTTGACCCGCGCCGCGCCAAGGTGGAGCATCGGATTTTTGGCTACTGCTATGGACACGTGACCGCGGGCCTGGCCCGGCGCTGGCGCCTGCCCGAGGTGGTGGTCGATGCGCTTCAGTACCAGAGCGCGCCGTTTGACAACACTTCCTATGAACCGCTGGCGGGCGTGATCCACTTGGCGGCCTGGCGGGCCCGTGCCCGCGAGGCCGACCTGGGCGAAAAGGAACTGGCCGTGACCTTCCCGGGCGAAGTGGGGCTGGCGCTGGGCCTGGATATCGACATGGTGTTGCAGCAGGACCCGATCGACTGGACCGCGCGGCCCGAGGCGGCCGATTACGTGGTCTAAGAACGTGTTTACGATCTCTTCAGGACCGCGCAAGTACCTTGCCGGGATGGGTTGCAAGGCGCGGCGCTTGCCAATAGCTCGGCTATTGGCAAG
>NZ_JALEGG010000212.1 GCF_022763525.1 Acidovorax sp. | reverse complement strand
GACGCCCAGCGCCAGTTGCAGCGTGCTGAAGGTGCGGAGGAAGGCTGGGAGTTTCATCGCCGGCAATTATCAGGTCGTATCAGGGGCGCCTTCAGCGGTCAGGGGGCGGGGGCAGGGGTGGCGTCGGCGGGCGCCTCGTTCACATCCACCGCAATGGCGATGGGGCCGGCGACGGTGTCGTCCTCCTCCTCGGCATCGTCCACCGGACCGTCGTCGCTGGTGTCCGCCGGGTCGTCCAGCCGCTCGATCACGGTGCCGTGGATGTCCAGCGTGATCTCGTCCACCTCGCCCAGCTTCACCTTCAGGCGCGCGCCGCGCGGCAGGTTCTGCGCGCCCAGCACGGGGAAGACCAGCGGGATGTCGTCGGCGCGGACGAGGAAGCTGCCGCCCGGGCCTTCCTTGAACACGGTGGCGTTCAGTTCGGTGATGCCGTTCTGCTCCACGTATTTCAGCGTCCAGAAGCGCTCCATGCCGGCCTGGTAGCCGTTGTAGGCGCTGTAGGCGGCGTCAAAACTGCTGATGATGGAGAACAGGTCGGCGTCCTTGGGCTTGAAGGGCGCGGCCAGCGCGGCGGTCTTGCCGTGGCGGGCGCAGGCAATGATCTGCCACTGGTTGACCAGGTCGGTGTAGCGGCGCAGGGGCGAGGTGGCCCACGAATACGCTTTGACCCCGATGCCCGCATGCGGCAACGCCTTGGTGCCCATGCGCACCTTCACGCCCGGCGCCATGCTGGCCTGGCTGCGGTAGATGCCGGGCACGCCCAGCTCGGCCATCCAGCTGCCCCAGGTGCTGTTGGCCACGATCATGGCCTCGGCCACGATGAGGTCGAGCGGCGCTCCGCGCTGGCGCACGCTGATCTGCACCTGCTCGTTGCCGGTGGGCTCAGCGCCATCATTGCCGACCAGGCGGAAGTTGTAGTCGGGCCGGTTGAAGTTCTCGGGCTTGCCGCGCACGACTTCGCGGCGGGCTTTGAGGTCCTTGGCAAGGCGGTGCAAAAACGATAGCTGCGGGCGCAATTCGGACAAGCGCTGGGGGTCGTTTTGGTGCTCAAACGCCGGGTTGGTGAGCCATTCTTCCGTCACCACGCTGTCGAGCTGGTCGTGGCGCAGGTTGGCGGCCACGTGCACGCGCTCGAGTTTGGTCTCGGAGCTCTTGAATTCCAGCGTGGCTTCGTCGATGGTGACGTACAGCGACACGGCCGGGTTGGCGCGGCCTTCGTCCAGCGTGTAGGTCTGCACCACATCGTCGGGCAGCATGGTGATCTTGTAGCCCGGCATGTACACGGTGGACAGGCGCGCCCGGCCCAGCTGGTCAATGGCGCTGCCGGGCTGGATGGCCAGGCCCGGCGCGGCGATGTGGATGCCCAGCACCACGGTGCCGGTGCCCAGGCCCTGCACGGACAGGGCATCGTCGATTTCAGTGGTCTGCGAGTCGTCGATGGAATACGCCTGCGCGGGCGACAGCGGCAGCTCGTCGGCAATGACCGGTGCCGTGAGCGCCGGAAAGCCCGTGCCCTTGGGGAAGTTTTCGAACAAAAAGCGCTTCCAGTGGAACTGGTAGGCGGAGTCGATGGCGCCGGCTTTTTGCAGCAGGTCCAGCGGCGCCGTGTGCGTGGCGCGGCTGGCTTCGACCACGGCCTTGTACTCGGGCGCGTTCTTGTCGGGCTTGAACAGGATCTTGTAGAGCTGCTCGCGGATGGGCTGCGGGCATTCGCCCCGGCCCAGTTGGGCAGCCCATTCGTCGATCTGCGCGAGGATGGCCTTTTTCTTCTCGATGGCGGCCAGTGCCTGCTGCAGGATCTCGGCCGGCGCCTTCTTGAAGCGCCCCTTGCCTGCGCGGCGGAAGTAGTGCGGTGCCTCGTACAGGCGAAACAGCGCGCCCGCCTGCTGCGCCAGCGTGGCGTTCTCTGAAAAATAGTCGCGGGCGAGGTCGGCAAAGCCGAAGTCGTCCTCGGGCGCGAATTCCCAGGCCAGGTCCAGTTCGATGGACTCGGCCACGGCCTGCGCCTGGGCAATGAGTTCACTGGGGGCAGGTTTTTCGAACTTCAGGAGGATGTTGGCAGCCTTGACCTTCACCCGCTTGCCCGAATCGAGCTCCACCTGGGCGGATGTGTCGGCTTCGGACAGGATACGGCCGGCCAGGAACTTGCCGGCTTCTTCAAACAATGCATGCATGGGCGGCATTGTCCCATGGGCACCGGGCCCCCTTGGCGGCGCAGGGCCTGCCCCTATGATCCGGGGCTTTGCCCGATGGCCCCATCCTCACTCCATGCTTTTTGATGCCGTTGCGGCGCCGCTGGCCTTGCTGGCAGTGGCCCTGCCGTTTCTGTTTGCCGTCACCGATCCGCCAGTGGCCAACTTTTGGCCGGTGGTGGCCGCCTGGGTGTGTGGGGCCGTGCTGTTGCTGGTGGGGGCGAGTGCTGCGCCTGCGCGGCACTCCCGCTGGTGGGCCGGGGTGCTGGCCGGGGGGCTGGGCCTGGCCGCGGTGGTGGCCAGCGTCATCGGGCTGATCCAGTATGTGGCGGGCGACGTGGGGCTGGGCCCGTGGATTCATGCATCGGTGCCGGGCCAGGCCGTGGGCAACCTGCGCCAGCGCAACCAGCAGGGCACCCTGCTCAGCCTGGGGGCGTGGGCCTTGCTGTGGTGGTCGCTGCATGGCCAGCGGCTGGATGGGCGGCATGCGCATGTCCACGGCGGGGAAGCAGAGGGTGCCCGGACCGCCAAGGAAGGCCAACGCGTTGCAGGGACCGCCAGTGCGGCCAGTGCGTTGCCGGTGTTCGCCGCGCTGGCGCTGGTGTGGTTGGCTGTGGGCGCTGCCGCCACGGCGTCGCGCACCGTGGTGGTGCAGTGGCTGCTCATTCTGGCGTTGCTGGTTCTTTGGCGCGGACCCCACCGGGCGGCGGCACTGCGCCTGGGTATGGCCGGCTTCGGGGTCTTTCTGGCGGCGGCGTGGATCCTGCCCGAGGCGTTGTGGACCTTCCAGGGCGTGCGGGCCGATGCTTTGTTTCACCGCTTCGCCGACGCATCGAACAGCTGCACCAGCCGACGGGTGCTGTGGTCCAACGTGCTCACGCTGATCGGGCAAAGGCCCTGGCTGGGCTGGGGCTGGGGCGAGCTGGACTATGCCCACTACATCACCTTGTTCCCGGGGGAGCGGTTTTGCGTGCTGCTGGACAACGCGCACAACCTGCCGCTGCACCTGGCCGTGGAGCTGGGCGTGCCGGCGGCGCTGGCGCTGTGCGGCGCTGCCCTGGCCGCGTGCTGGTCGGCCCGGCCCTGGCGTGAACGATCCCCCGCGCGCCAACTTGCCTGGGGCGTGCTGGCCCTCATCGGGGTGCACAGCATGCTCGAGTATCCGCTGTGGTACGGGCCATTCCAGTGGGCGGCACTGGTGTCGATCGGAATCTTGCTATGGCCTTCGCGCGGGCAGCAGCCTGGGCTTCGCGCCGACATGGCAGGCAGGGCGTGCATCGCCGCGGCGGGGTTGATTCTGGTGGCGTGCGGTGTGGCCGCGTGGGACTACCACCGCGTGAGCCAGCTCTACAAGCCGGGTCCCGTGCGTTCGGCCGCGTACCGCGACGACACCCAGGCCAAAGTGGCGGACTCGCTGTTTTTTACCAGCCAGCTCGACTTTGCGCGCCTGACCACGGCGGGGCTCACCCAGGCCAACGCCGCGCGCTTGAATGCGATGGCCCACGAACTGCTGCACTACTCGCCCGAGCCGCGTGTGCTCCAGGTGCTGATCGAAAGCGCCATCCTGCTGGGCCGGGACTCGGAAGCGGCGTTCCATATGCAGCGCTACCGCATCGCCTACCCTCAGGACTATGCCCGCTGGATGGGCGCGCGCGGTACCCGGGCCTCGGCAGAGCAGTGAAAGGCCCCGGGGCTACTTCAGTGCGTGAACATGTGTTCAGGCCAGCGCAAAAAACGCTGCCACCCGGGGCAGGTAGTCACCGAAATTGGCCAGGGCGTGTTCTCCGCCTTCTTGCACCACCTGCTGCGCGTGCGGGTAGCGCGCCACCATCTCGCGCCAGTCCAGGACTTCGTCGCCTTTGGCGATGATGGCCAGTTCCGGCGCGGCCGGGGCCTGGCCTGTGATGTCCAGCGCGCGGAGTTCGCCAATGTATTCAGGCTTGAAGTAAAAGCGCTCGGCGGGATCGTGCCAGGCTGTCTGCTCGCCGATGTAGCGCTCCAGGTCGCGGGCAGGGTGCACGGCTGGATTGAGCAGCACGCTGCGGCAGCCCTTGTGCTGCGCCACCCAGCTCGCGTAAAAGCCACCCAGCGATGATCCGACCACGCCCATCCCTGCCCCCGGCCACTGTGCAATGCCCTGTGCCACCAAATCCATGGCCGCCCGGGGCGAAGGCGGCAGCTGCGGGCACCAGAACGTGACACCCGGGTGATGTTGTGCCACGTAGGCGGCCATCTGCCGGGCCTTGGCGGACTGGGGCGATGAGCGAAAGCCGTGCAGGTAAAGAAGGTGGGTGGTGGTCATGGAGGGAAAACGACAGGGCAGGGGAATCACTGCTGTGGGAAGCGCTGGCCGAGACATAAGATGCATGGCATGGGCGCCACGCGGTGGGCCCGCTGCCTTGATCCCCACCATGACTGATTTTGCCCCGCTTTCCACTGCCAAACGCTGGGCCCTGGGATCTGCCGAGAAGCCGCCCACGTCGCTGGGCCGCTTCGAGCTCAAGAAGCTGCTGGGCCGGGGCGCCCAGGCCACGGTGTGGCTGGCGCTGGACCCGCGCCTGCAGCGCGAAGTGGCCATCAAGCTCCTGCGGCCGGTCGAGGACCAGGACCCGTCGGTGCTGGAACACTGGCTGCGCGAGGCCCGCCATGTGGGGCGTCTGGCGCACCCCTTCATTGTGCCCGTGTTCGAGGCCGACGTGCAGGGCCGCCAGCCCTACATCGTTTTTGAATACGTGCCCGGCAAGACCCTGGCCGAGCACCTGGCGCAGCAGGGGCGCTGCACGCCGCACGATGCGGTGGCGCTGATGGTGGACGTGCTCGATGGCCTGCAGGCAGCGCACCAAGCCGGCATCGTGCACCGCGATCTCAAGCCCTCCAACATCATGGTGGATGCCCAGCGCCATGCGCGGGTGATGGACTTTGGCATGGCGGCCCCCGTGCAGGCGGCGCCCGATTCGCAGCTGGCCAGCGGCACCCCAGCGTACCTGGCGCCCGAGGCGGCGGCCGGGGCGGCACCGGCACCGGCCATGGATGTGTATTCCGCCGCCCTGGTGCTGGTGGAGTTGCTCACCGGCCGGCCGCTCATCCATCAGAAGGACACTTGGCAGGCGCTGTACCGCATCGCCAACGAGCCGCTGGAGCTCCCAGCCGACCTGGGCCCCGGCGTGGACGATGGCCTGCGGGCCATCCTGCAGCGCGCCATGGCGCGGGACCCCGGCCAGCGCTACCAGTCGGCCGCGGAGTTCCGCGATGCGCTGCGTGCCTGGGCCGCTCCGGCCAGCGCGCCCACGGCGGCCAGCAACGCCACGCTCGACTTCCTGCTGCGGCGCATGCGCCACAAGAGCGATTTCCCGGCGCTGTCGGACTCGGTGGCGCGCATCCAGCGCGTGGCCAATTCGGAAGACGACAGCATCAGCGATCTCACCCACGAGATCCTCAAGGACGTGGCGCTCACCAACAAGCTGCTGCGCCTGGTCAACAGCGTGCACTTTGCGCATGCCGGGCGGGGCACCATCAGTACCGTCTCGCGGGCCGTGAGCCTCGTGGGTTTCAACGCCGTGCGCAACATGGCGCTCAGCCTGGTGCTGCTGGACCACATGCAGGACAAGGCTCACGCCAGCCAGATGCGCGAGGAGTTCCTGCGCGCGATGATGGCCGGCTCGGTGGCGGCCGAGCTGTGCCCCACCGCGCAGGCAGCCGAGGAAGCCTTCATCGGCGCCATGTTCCAGAACCTGGGGCGCATGCTGTGCGAGTTCTACTTTCCGGAAGAAGCCCGGCAGGTGCGTGCGCTGCTGGCCAGCGGGCGCGTGGAAGGCGGCGAGGAGTCTGCAGCCCTGCAGGTGCTCGGCCTGGGTTTCGAGGACCTGGCGGTGGGCGTGGCCCGCGTGTGGGGGCTACCCGACAGTCTGCAGCGCTGCATGCGCAAGCCGCTGGGCTCGCCCATGCAGCGTGCGCCCGAGCAGGGGGTGGAGCGCCTGCGCTGGGCGGCCATGGCGGCCAATGAGGTGGCCAGCACCCTGCTGATGAGCGACGCCGCATTGCAGCAAGGGCGTCTGGAGCAGGTTGCTGCCCGGTATGCCCGCACGCTGGCGCTCTCGCCCGAGGCGATCGGCGAAGCCACCTTGCGCGCCCGCCACAAGCTGGTGGCGCTGGCCGAAGCGCTGGACCTGCGTGTGGAACCCGACACACCCGCCGCGCGGCTGCTGACGCTGCCCCCCGCCGCCGAAAGCGCGGCCACGCCGCAGGATGCCCTGGCGCCGCTGGAGCTGCGGGCCGCGGAAACGCAGCCGTTGCCCGCGGTGCTCGAGTCGCAAGCCGGCGGGGCGGTATCGGTGGCACAGGTCAACGAGGTGCTGGCGGCAGGAATCCAGGACGTGACCAATGCCATGGTGGAGAGCTTCCAGCTCAACGACGTGCTGCGGATGATCCTGGAGACCATGTTCCGCGCGCTTGGGTTTCGGCGCATGGTGTTTTGCCTGCGCGAGGCGCGCACCGACCTGATGACCGGCCGCTTCGGACTGGGCGAGGGCAGCGAAGCTGCGGTGCGCGCCATGAAAATTCCGCTCAAGGCCCAGGCCGACCTGTTCGCTGCCGTGTGCCTGCGCGGCGCCGACACGCTCATCAACGACACGACGGAGCCCAAGATGCAGGCCCGGCTCCCCGAGTGGTACCGCAAGGGGCTCAATGCGCCCGCGTTTCTGCTGCTCCCCTTGCAGATCAAGGGCCAGACGTTCGCGCTCATCTATGCCGACCAGTCCGCGCCCGGCGGGATCGTCGTGGACGACAAGGCGCTGGGGCTACTGCGCACCCTGCGCAATCAGGCTGTGATGGCTTTCCGCCAGGCGGGGTGAGTCACAGGCGGCCGCGGTGCGGCGTGCGCGCAGCAGCCAGCCCGGCAGAAAGCGTCCGGACCAGCCGGCTACCGCCGCGCCAAGCCCCCGATAATTGCGCGATGGCCGTTGTTTTTGATAAACCCACGCTCGCCCAGCGCCTGCTTCCCCTGTTTCGCGGGTTTGACTTTCCGCTCCTGCTGGTGGTGTTCCTGCTCGCCGGGGCGGGGCTGCTGGCCATGTATTCGTCGGGCTACGACCACGGCACGCGCTTCATGGACCATGGGCGCAACATGCTCATCGCCGGGACCATCCTGTTCATGGTCGCCCAGGTGCCGCCGCAGAAGATCATGGCTTTTGCCGTGCCGCTTTACGCGGCGGGCGTGGCGCTGCTGGTGGCGGTGGCGCTGTTCGGCATTACCAAGAAAGGGGCCACTCGCTGGGTCAACGTGGGCATCGTCATCCAGCCCAGCGAGATCCTGAAAATTGCCATGCCGCTGATGCTGGCCTGGTGGTTCCAGAAGCGCGAGGGCACCTTGCGCCCGCTCGACTTTGCGGCCGCCGGCCTGCTGCTGGCCATTCCCGTGGGGCTCATCATGAAGCAGCCCGACCTGGGCACTTCGTTGCTGGTGCTGGCGGCGGGGCTGTCGGTGATCTTTTTCGCGGGCCTTTCGTGGAAGCTGGTGCTGCCGCCCGTGCTCATTGGCGGGGTCGGCATCCTCACGCTGGTGCTGATGGGCGACCAGTGGTGCGCCGACGGCGTACGGTGGGTGGTGCTGCACGACTACCAGCAGCAGCGCATCTGCACCTTGCTCGACCCCACGCGGGACCCGCTGGGCAAGGGCTTTCACATCATCCAGGGAATGATCGCCATCGGCTCCGGCGGGGTGTGGGGCAAGGGCTTCATGGCGGGCACGCAGACGCACCTGGAGTTCATCCCGGAGCGCACCACCGATTTCATCTTTGCCGCGTTCTCCGAAGAATTCGGATTGGCAGGCAACCTGTTCCTGCTCGTGTGCTTCCTGATGCTGGTCTGGCGCGGGCTGGCGATTGCCGCCGGGGCCACCAGCCTGTTCGGGCGCCTGATGGCCGGGGCGGTTTCGATGATCTTCTTCACGTACGCCTTCGTGAACATGGGCATGGTCAGCGGCATCCTGCCGGTGGTGGGCGTGCCTTTGCCCTTCATCAGCTACGGCGGCACGGCTATGGTGACCCTGGGCTTGGCCCTGGGCATCCTGATGTCGGTGGCGCGGTCGCAAAGACCCGATCCCAAGGACATGCCGCCGGCCATGTAGGGACATGCCCCTGGCCATGTAGGGACGGTCTCAGGCCGATAGGGGCATCGGCCGTCGCGCCGGTCGGCCCGTGCACCCGCCCCTAAAATGCCCGGATGACTTTCCGCTCCACCACTGCCGCGCCCCAGAGCGCGGCCACCCGCCAGCGCATCGATGTCGCTCGCGAATTGCTGCTCGCTCCTTTCGGACTCGACGAAGGCCATTTGGCCCGTGCGCTGGCCGAGATCCGCGCTCATCAGGTGGACGACGCGGACCTTTACTTTCAATACACCCGCAGCGAGGGCTGGAGCCTGGAGGAAGGCATCGTCAAGACCGGCTCGTTCAGCATCGACCAGGGCGTGGGCGTGCGTGCCGTGAGCGGCGAGAAGACGGCGTTTGCGTATTCCGACGACATCTCCGAAGCCTCGCTGCTGGACGCGGCGCGCACCGTGCGGTCCATTTCGGCCCTGGCGCAGGGCGGTAAGGCGCGAGTAGCTCCTAAAAAGATAGCTGCAGGCCGCAGCCTCTATCCCGGCGTGGACCCCATCGCCTCGCTCGACAGCACGGCCAAGGTGGCGCTTTTGGAAAAGCTGGAGCAGCGCGCCCGTGCCAAAGACCCCCGCGTGGCCCAGGTGATGGCCGGCCTCGCCAGCGAATACGACGTGGTGCTGGTGGCGCGCGCTGACGGCACGCTGGCAGCCGACGTGCGGCCCCTGGTGCGCCTGTCGGTGACGGTGATCGCCGAGCAGAATGGCCGCCGCGAGATGGGTTCGGCCGGCGGCGGAGGCCGGTTTGGCCTGGCTTATTTCGATGACGAACAGCTGGGCAAGTACGTGGACGAGGCGGTGAACGCAGCCTTGGTCAACCTCGAATCGCGGCCCGCCCCGGCCGGTGAAATGACGGTGGTGCTGGGCTCGGGCTGGCCCGGCATCCTGCTGCACGAGGCCATCGGCCACGGGCTGGAAGGCGACTTCAACCGCAAGGGCTCCAGCGCGTTCAGCGGCCGCATCGGCCAGCGTGTGGCGGCCAAGGGCGTCACGGTGCTGGACGACGGCACCATTGCCGATCGCCGAGGTTCGCTGAACGTGGACGACGAAGGTCACGCCAGCCAGCGTAACGTACTGATTGAGGACGGCATCCTGAAGGGCTACATCCAGGACTCCCTGAACGCCCGCCTGATGGGCGTGGCGCCCACCGGCAACGGCCGGCGCGAAAGCTACGCCCACATCCCCATGCCGCGCATGACCAACACTTACATGCTGGGTGGCGACAAGGATCCGCAGGAGATCATCGCCAGCATCAAGAAGGGTCTGTACGCGAGCAATTTCGGCGGCGGGCAGGTGGACATCACGTCGGGCAAGTTCGTGTTCTCGGCCAGCGAGGCGTATTGGGTCGAAAACGGCAAGATCCAGTACCCCGTCAAGGGCGCCACCATCATCGGCAGCGGCCCCGAGTCGCTCAAGAAGGTCACCATGATCGGCAACGACATGCGCCTGGACAGCGGCGTGGGCACTTGCGGCAAAGAGGGCCAGAGCGTGCCCGTAGGTGTCGGGCAACCCACGCTGCGCATCGAGGGGCTGACTGTGGGCGGGACGGCCTGAGGTCCACAAAAAGCCTGTTCACGGGGCATCCCCGGGAGAGGCTGATGTACCGCAGGGCCGTTTGCCAGCGCAAAATGGCGTCATGCCCGCTACGCTCCCCAGCCAGCACCTGACCCTTCAGTCGTTTGGCGACATCAGCCGCTTTCTGCGCGAAGGGGTGGCCGATGAGGAGTCCCGGCAACTGCGTGACAGCCTGGGTGCGCTATCGACCCACATCGACGAGGCGGTCCGCGCCCGCCGCACGAGCACGGATACCTCGGTCATTGCGCAACGTGTGGCTGCGCTGACGCAATGCGCCCGGGAGCACCAGCTCTTCCTGACGGGGCTCGGTTCTGCCTGGCACGCGCTGTACGAGTTCGGGGCTTACCAGCGTGCGCTGCGGGAGTTGCGCAATGCCATCGCGGCCTGGCAGCAGATGCTGGAGCGCCGCAGTTCCAAGGAGAGCGCAAGCTTCGACCAGTTCGAGTTGCTAGCCTGGCGCACGCTCGGCGAGGCGCTGTTGCTCATTGACATGTACGAGCACCAGAGCAATCCCCCGAGCGATCTGAACGACTCCCGGCCCGTGCGGAAGGGCTCCGTGCTGCAGCGCCTGCAAGGCTGGTTTCGTCGCTTCAAGCGCTGATCCGGTCCGGACCCGCAGGGCGGCTGCGCCCATTTACCGCGGTTTGGCGGCGTCTGGCTGTCGTGCAATCGCAACAGCACAGGCTTGCTGCACTGCGCCAATCCTGTGCTACATTGGCCGCCATGCAAGTTCGCAGCGCGTTTTACTTTTGGTTTTTTATCTCGGTCCCCGGCGGATGAGAGGAAAACGCGCAAGCCAACACAACCTCCCCATACCAACCGCCGACGCTGCAAAGCCCGGCGGTTTTTGTTTTTCAGGCCCCCTCTTTTTCACCCACAACAACTCTACGAGGAACAACACACCATGACGGCACCCACCACTCCGACCAGCGATGCCTGGTACCGCAGCGTCGACAAAACCAGCCAGACCGACGACGAACGTATCAAGGACATCACCGTGTTGCCTCCTCCCGAGCACCTGATCCGCTTTTTCCCGATCCGCGGCACGCCGGTCGAAGCGCTGATCACAGAGACCCGCAAGAACATTCACAACATCATGGCCGGCAAAGATGATCGGCTGCTGGTCGTCATCGGCCCTTGCTCCATTCACGACCCGGCCGCGGCGCTTGAGTACGCCCGTCGCCTGAAGGTGGCGCGCGAGCAGTACAAGGACACGCTGGAGATCGTGATGCGCGTGTACTTCGAGAAGCCCCGCACCACGGTGGGCTGGAAGGGCCTGATCAACGACCCCTACCTCGACGAGACCTACCGCATCGACGAAGGCCTGCGCATGGCGCGCCAGTTGCTCATCGACATCAACCGCCTGGGCATGCCGGCGGGCAGCGAATTCCTCGACGTGATCTCGCCCCAGTACATCGGGGACCTCATCAGCTGGGGCGCGATTGGTGCGCGCACCACCGAGAGCCAGGTGCACCGCGAACTGGCGTCGGGCATTTCGGCACCCATCGGCTTCAAGAACGGCACGGACGGCAACATCCGCATCGCCACCGACGCGATCCAGTCGGCCAGCCGCGGCCACCACTTCCTGTCCGTACACAAGAACGGCCAGGTCGCCATCGTCAACACCAAGGGCAACAAGGATTGCCACGTCATCCTGCGCGGCGGCAAGGCGCCCAACTACGACGCCGCCAGCGTGGCCGCCGCCTGCAAGGACCTGGAGGCCGCCAAGCTGCCCGCCACGCTGATGGTGGACTGCAGCCATGCCAACAGCAGCAAGCAGCACGAAAAGCAACTGGACGTGGCGCGGGACATCGCGGGGCAGATTGCGGGCGGTTCGCGCTGCGTCTTCGGCCTGATGATCGAGAGCCACCTGAACGCAGGTGCACAAAAGTTTTCGCCCGGCAAGGACAAGCCGTCGGCGCTGGAGTATGGCAAGAGCATCACCGACGCCTGCCTGGGGTGGGATGATTCCCTGGTGGCGCTGGCAGACCTTGCAGAAGCCGTCAAGGCACGCCGCGCGCTGTAAGCCGGACAGGGGTGCGAAGCCCTAAACTTGGGGCCATGGCAGGGCTGCAGCGCGCAGGCGTGCGGCCCTCGCCGTGACCACAGGAATGAGCGAAAGGCAAATCACCATGCACAGCGAAGTGTCGGTCCATCTGGCCGGGAGCCAGGAATTCCGTTTTGATCTGGCGGGCGCGGAGCCCATGGGACACGAAGAAGCCCGGCGCTGGCTGGACGATCAGTTCACCGCACTCGACTGCGAGCCCTTGCGCGCCAGCGGCAAGGTGCTGCTGGCCGACAAGGTGCTCACGGTGGCGCACGCCGCAGGAGCCGCGCTCCTGGCTGATCCGGCGTGGTCGCGCGACTTTGCGCGGGCAGCGAGCGCTGCGCTGGCCCGGCCCGTCGTTCGGGTAGACGTTCCGGCAATGGCTGTGTCGTTCTGATTTCGATAAAAAAGTGGCGCTAGCGCTTGTCATTCAAGCGCTATAAGCTATCATTTTAGTAGCGAATCAAGCAGCTTGGCGTGGATTCCGCCAAAGCCGCCGTTGCTCATGCACACCACGTGGTCACCGGGGCGTGCCGCCTGCGTGACCTGCTGCACCAGGGTGTCGATGTCCGCTGCGGTCTGGGCTCGCTGGCCCGGCCCCACGCCCAGCGGCGCCAGCGCCTGCGCCGCATCCCAGTCCAGCCCGGCCGTGTGGCAGAACGCCAGGTCGGCGGGCTCCAGGGCCCAGGGCAATTGGGATTTCATGGCGCCGAGCTTCATGGTGTTGCTGCGGGGCTCGAACACGGCGAGGATGCGTGCGCCAGTTCCCAGGCTGCGGCGCAGGCCGTCGAGGGTGGTTCTCAGCGCGGTGGGGTGGTGCGCGAAATCGTCGTACACGGCCACGCCGTTCACGGTGCCGCGCAGTTCCATGCGCCGCTTCACGTTCTGAAAGCTTGCCAGCGCCTCTGCGGCCTGCGCGGGTTCGACACCCACGTGGTGCGCGGCGGCAATGGCCGCCAGCGCG
>NZ_JALEGG010000211.1 GCF_022763525.1 Acidovorax sp. | reverse complement strand
GGCACCGGCCACCTGAGCGCAGCCGTGGACGATGCCCAGCTGGCGGCGGGCGACACGCTGGTGCTGTCAGGCCACCCCGCCGCGCTGGCCCTGGCCGAGGACAAGTTGTTGAAAGGGTGATCCCCCGAGCGGCTGCGGGTCGGCCTTTGCTCGGCCGCCCTGGCCTGCGCCACGCCGGTTGCGCAGGCCCGGTGCCAGACAAAAAAGAATGAGAAGAAAATACCGCCCCAGCGCTTGATGGATCTGCGCAAACAGCTCCTATTTTGATAGCGTCTGAAGCAGTTCTGCCGGGCCGGGCCGCCCGAACAGGTAGCCCTGAAACTTCCGGCAGCCGTTGTGCAGCAAAAACTCGCGCTGGCCTTCGGTCTCCACGCCCTCGGCCACCACGTCCAGGCCCAGGCTGTGGGCCAGGGTGATGATGGTGCAGGCGATGGTCGCGTCGTTGGGGTCGGTGAGCACGTCGCGCACGAAGCTTTGGTCGATCTTGAGCTGGTCCAGCGGCAGGCGCTTCAGGTAGCTCAGCGACGAGTAGCCCGTGCCGAAGTCGTCCAGCGAGAAGCGCACCCCGTGCGCGCGCAGCGCCTGCATCTTGAGGATGCTGTCTTCCACGTCATGCAGCAGCAGGCTTTCCGTGAGTTCCAGCTTCAACCGGGCGGGATCCGTCCCGCCATGTTGCAGCGTCCGCAAGACCTCCGAGACAAAGTCCGGCTGGCGGAACTCCTGCGCGCTCACGTTGACCGCCAGGCTCCAGGCCTCCGTACGGGGATCAGCCGCCCACTGGGCGAGCTGGCGGCACGCCTGGGCCAGCACGGCACGCCCCAGCGGCAGGATGAGGCCTGTCTGCTCCGCCATGGGGATGAACTCGCCCGGCGAAACCATGCCGCGCACCGGGTGGTTCCACCGCACCAGCGCCTCGGCCCCCAGCACGGCGCCCGTGTCGTCCACCACGGGCTGGTAGTGCAGCAGGAACTCGTTGCGCGCCAGACCCTGGCGCATGTCCCCCTCCAGCGCCGACCGCGCCGAGGCCGCGGCCTGCATGGCGGGGTCGAAAAAACTCAGCGTGTTGCGGCCCTGCGCCTTGGACTGGTACATGGCCAGGTCGGCGCGCTGGAGCAGTTCCTGGGCCGGCAGCTGCATGTCGCGAAACAGCGCGATGCCGATGCTGGGCGTGCTGTGCACTTCGCTGTCCTGCACCACGAAGGGCTGGTTCAGCATGGCCAGGACCTTCTGCGCCACCGCCTCCGCCTCGGCGGCCGCGACCTGCGGGTCGGCATTCAATCCCTGGAGCACCGCCACGAACTCGTCCCCACCCAGGCGCGCCACGGTGTCAACGGCGCGCACGCTGGCGCTGATGCGCGCACCCACTTGCACCAGCAACCGGTCGCCCCAGTCGTGCCCATGGGTGTCGTTGACGCCCTTGAAGTTGTCCAGGTCCAGGAACAGCAGCGCCCCGTGCTTGCCTTCCCGCGCGCACAGCTGGGCTGCGCGCTCGAGCCGGTCGATCAGCAGCCGCCGGTTGGGCAGGCCGGTGAGTTCGTCGTAGTAGGCCAGGCGCTGGATTTCCGCCTCGGCCAGCTTGCGCTCGGTGATGTCGCGCGCCACGCCCCGGTAACCCGTGAACTGTCCGGCCGCATCGAAGATGGGCTCGCCGCTGATGGACAGCCAGATGTGCTGCCCGTCGGCCTTTAGCCGCTGCATTTCGAAGTCGTGAAACACTTCGCGCGCCTCCAGCTGCCGACGGTGTTCCCGCCATTGCCTCTCGGGCACAAAGGTGTCGGGCAGTTCCCAGTGCGTGCGCCCATAATGTGTTTCGTCAAGCACGCCAGTGGCCCGCGCGGGGTTGCCGTCCAGCCGCACGAAGCGGAACTGCGCGTCTTGCTCCCAGTACCAGTCGGACGACAGGTGCGTGAGGCTGCGCCAGCGGGACTCGCTCAGGCGCAGCGCTTCCAGCGTGCTGAGGTAGTCGGTGACGTCCGTGAACGTGCGGACGCGCCCGCCCTCTTCGAGGGCACGGGTGCGCACCTCGATATAGCGGCCGCTGCGGGTGCGGCGCACATAGGTTTCGGGCACCTGGAGCGCGCTGCCCTGCGCCGTGATCCCGGCGGCGAGGAGTTGGCGGACGTGAGGGTCGAACAGCTCGAACCCCTCGCCGAAATCGCCGCGCTCGGCCTGAAAGCGCACCACGTCCTCGGCATGCGGCTGCGACTCCATCAAGGAGGCCGGGAGTTCCAGAAGCTCCAGGTAGCGGCGGTTGAACACGCGGATCCGCCCTTCAGCGTCCACGTTGGAAATGCCCTGCGGCACGCTGGCCAGCGTGCCCTCCAGCGCGCGGGTCTTTTCGGCCAGCAAGGCGCTGGTGCGCGCAAGCTCGGCCTCGACGGCGCTGCGCGCCAGCTGGGCGCGGCGGGCCATCTCCAGCTGGCCGATGGTGTTCAGCAGCGGCGCAAGAAAGTCCACATCCCCGGCGGAATACCCCTCTGGCCGGTTCGCCAGGCCGACCATGGCCACCAGCTCCCCGCCCGCCTGGATGGGAAGCCCCAGGTAAGTGCGCAAGGGCGGGTGGCCGAGAGGGGTTCCCGCGGCGCGGGCATCGTTGCTGGCGTCGTTGGCGATCACCGGTTCGCCCGAATGCAGGGCGGCACCCACGAGGGAATGCGGGTTGTCGAAGACCATGCCGGCTTCGGCGTGCTGAACGTACCGGGCGCGCGAGGCCTCGTCCCAGCTGATGTCGGTCATGGCGTGCACCCGGAGGTAGGGGTGACCGTCCGGGCCCCGCTGCACCTGCCCCACGATGCCGAAGGCGCTCTCGGTCAGGGACATCAGCGCCTGGAGCAGGGCCTCGAACGCCGCCCGCGGACCCGCGCTGGCAATGAACATGGCCTGGGCCTGCGAGATCGCCTGCAGCAGGCGGTGCTGCCGCGCCAGCAGGGCCTCGGCGGCCTGTTGGCTCCGCAACCACGAGCTGCGCTCCAGGACGGCATCGATCTGCGCGGGAAGCGACAGGAGGTAGTCGCACGCGGGGTCCTGCACGGCGAAGTCAGCAAATCCGTAGCGCATGGCCTGCGCCGCGTGGGTTTCTGCGCCCAGGCGCACTACGATGATGGCCGGCACGCCGCCCAACCACTGCAGCAGGTCAAAGGCCGAACCATCGACCGTGCGCTGGGCCGCGAGCACGATGTCGGGCTTGTGCTGCAGCAGCCGCTCCCGGGCCTGCGCCAGGGAGGTGGCGACCTCCACCCGCCATCCTGACCACGGGTCCGCCAGCGCATGCACCACCTGCTGGGCGTGGTGGGCGTCGCTGTCGATCAGCAAAATGGTGATGGGCATGGCCGATCGGGGTGGGGTGGCGTTGAATGGGCGCCCTGGCCGGCGCCTGTCTTGGCTGAGAACCATTATGAGGCCGCAGAACGGCCTGGAAGCGTCCCCGGTTTTTTGAGTCCACGCCCCGGCGCTGCTCGCAGGACGGCTGGATACACTTGCCTGCCCGGCCGCCATGGCGGACCCGGGTTTGCAGCCTCCGGCCCCTCTTGAGATCGCTCCACGCCCATGCAACCACTCAGCGTTAACGAATACCTTCGCCAACACATCCGCACCGTGCCCGACTGGCCGGCCCCGGGCGTGCAGTTCCGCGACATCACGCCGCTGCTGCAGGACCCCAAGGTGTTTCGCGTGCTGATCGATGCCTTCGTGCACCGCTACATGGACAAGGCGCTGCGCCCGGACGTGGTGGCAGGCCTGGACGCGCGCGGCTTCATCCTGGGTGCCGTGGTGGCCTACGAGCTCAATGTCGGGTTCGTGCCGATCCGCAAGAAGGGCAAGCTGCCTTTCACCACGGTGGAAGAAACCTATGAACTGGAGTACGGCAGCGCCACGGTGGAACTGCACACCGATGCCGTGAAGGCCGGCGACCGCGTGCTGCTCATCGACGACCTGATTGCCACCGGCGGCACGATGATGGCGGGCCGCAAGCTGCTGGAGAAGTTGGGGGCCACGGTGACCGAGGGCGCGGCCATCGTCGACCTGCCGGAGCTGGGCGGCTCCGCACGGCTGAGGGAGTCCGGCCTTCCGCTGTACACCCTGGTCGACTTCGCGGGACACTGAGCCCCGTTCGGGCACTGGCCCCACCGCCGCCGCCGGGTGAAGGCAGCGCTCAGCTCAGCTGAGCTCAGCTCAATTCACTTCACTTCAGTTCAATTCGCCGTATTGCGTGCTGCTCAAATCCTGGCCCCGTTCGGCGCCGGGCATCTCGGTGTCTTCGAAACCCGTGGGTGCAGAAGGCGGTAGCAACGGTCCGGACCGAACGGCCACGCCGGGCTTGGCGCCAGCGGGTGCTGCAGACGCCGCACCCGCGGCCGAGGCCAGGGCGCGCTTGAACGCGGCGACTTCGTCCGCCTCGATGGGCTCGTAGCGAGGGGTTGCGCGCGGCGCCGCTGCGGGTGCCACGGCCGGTGGAGCGAGGCTGCCCGACGGCTGCAACAGCGGGTTGCTGAGTGCCGGCTGGAGCGGCGCAGGCGCGGTGGCGGCCGGGGTCAAAGGAGCCGGCCTGGAGGACGCGGCCGCGGGCTGCGGCCGGCGGGCGGCCGCAGGGGCGGCCTGCAGGGACGCCCCGTGGGGTGCAACGCCCTTTTGCGGAATCCCCACCGCCACATGGTCGTTGATCCGCCAGTACACGGCGGTCACGAGAATGTCGTAGCGGGTCTTGGCGGTCTGCGCGATCAGCGCTTCGATCTCGGACAGGCGCACCGTCTCGCCGCCATATTCGCGGGCCAGGTCCATCATCACCAGAAACTGCCGCCCCCGCTGGTCCAGCGACAGCACCTTGAATTTGTAGCTGGCCGACAGCACGCCCGCGCGCACCATGGCATCGCGCACCACGGTATAGAGCAGCTCCCGGCGCTCCATGCGCTCGTTCTTGCGGTTGGCGGCGTGCTCAGGCGGTACGGGCTCCAGCAGCGGCTTGCCCTGGCGTCCGGGAGACAGCGGGACCGTGGCGTCGGCGTTCAACAGGCCGGACGGCTCGGCCATCGGTCGGGGCTTGGGGGGAGCAGGTTTGCGGCTGAACCAACTGAACAGGGACATGGCGTGCTTCCTACGGGACGGCTCCGAAAAAAACCGGAACCAGTGTAGCTCGCCATTGGGCCTTCAAAGCGGGCCAGCACGC
>NZ_JALEGG010000210.1 GCF_022763525.1 Acidovorax sp. | reverse complement strand
GGCACCAGGATGTCCTTGAAGAAGCGCATGGGGCCGGCGCCGTCCACGCGCGCCGCCTCCACCAGTTCGTCGGGCACCGTGAGGAAGAACTGCCGGAACAGGAACGTGGCCGTGGCCGATGCGATCAGCGGCACCGTGAGGCCCGCGTAGCTGTTGAGCATGCCCAGGTCCGACACGACCTGGTAGGTGGGCCCGATGCGCACTTCCACCGGCAGCATCAGCGTGATGAAGATCAGCCAGAAGCAGATGCCCTTGAACGGGAAGCGGAAGTACACGATGGCGAACGCCGACAGCAGCGAGATCGCGATCTTGCCCACGGTGATGACGATGGCGGTGATGAAGCTCACCCACATCATGCGCGCCACGGGGGCGGTGGAGCCTGCGCCCGTGCCGCCGCCGAACAGCGCGTCGTGGTAGGTCTGCCAGAAGTTGCTGCCGGGCACCATGGGCATGGGCACCTGCACGATGTCCTGCGCGGTGTGGGTGGAGGCCACGAAGGCCAGGTACAGCGGGAAGCCGACGATGATCACGCCCAGCACCATGATGAGGTGCGAGAACGCGGTGAGATAAGGGCTGCGTTCAACCATATCAGTACTGGACTTTCTTTTCGACGTAGCGGAACTGGATCACGGTCAGTACGACCACGATCACCATCAGCACCACCGACTGCGCGGCCGAGCCGCCCATGTCCATGGCCTTGAAGCCGTCGTGGTAGACCTTGTAGACCAGGATGGCGGTGTCGCGCCCCGGGCCGCCCTGGGTGGTGGCGTCCACGATGGCAAAGGTGTCGAAGAAGGCATACACCACGTTGATCACCAGCAGGAAGAACGTGGTGGGCGACAGCAGCGGGAACTGGATGCTCCAGAACCGGCGCCAGGGGCCCGCACCGTCGATGGCGGCGGCCTCGATGAGCGACTTGGGGATGGACTGCAGGCCCGCCAGGAAGAACAGGAAGTTGTAGGAGATCTGCTTCCACACGGCGGCGATCACGATCAGCGCCATGGCGTGGTCGGAGTTGAGCATGTGGTTCCAGTCGAAACCAGCCTGGCGCAGCATGTAGGCCACCACACCCAGCGAGGGCGAGAACATGAACATCCACAGCACACCTGCCACGGCCGGCGCAACGGCGTAGGGCAGCAGGAGCGCGGTCTTGTAGACCATCGCGCCCTTGATGATGCGGTCGGCGAAGATCGCCAGGATCAGCGACAGCGTGATCCCGCTGACGGCGACCAGGATCGAGAAGAAAGCCGTGGTCTTGAACGAAGCCAGGTAGCCCGGGTCCTGGAACAGATCCCGGAAGTTGTCAAAACCCACCCATTCCTTCGAAAAACCGAAGGAGTCCTGCATCTGGAACGATTGCACCAGAGCCTGGCCTGCGGGCCAGAAGAAAAAGATGCTGATGATGGCCAGCTGCGGGGCCAGAAGCACCCACGGCAGCCATGCAGAGCGGAATAAAACGCGTTTTTCCATGTCTGGACTCTTAAAAAGAACAACCCGCCTGCCTGCAAAACCCGGGTGGTCTGCGAGGGGGCGGGCTGGTGACAGCGGTCGGCCAGGACGGCCGGGCCGCAGTCAACAGGGGCTTGGCATGGCTTACTTGTTGGCGCGGGCGAAGCGGACCAACTGCTCGTTGCCACGGCTCACGGCAGTGTCCAGGGCTTCCTTGGGCGACTTCTTGCCCGACCAGATCTGCTCGGTTTCCTCGTCGATGATGGAGCGGATCTGCACGAAGTTGCCCAGGCGGATGCCGCGCGACTTGTCGGTGGCTTTGCGGATCATCTGCGTCACCGCCACGTCCGTGCCGGGGTTCTTCTCGTAGAAGCCCGATGCCTCGGTCAGCTTATAGGCAGCGGTGGTCACGGGCAGATAGCCCGTGCGCTGGTGGCTGGCAGCCTGCACCTTGGTGTCGTTCAGGAAGTTCAGGAAGTCGGCCACGCCTTTGTACTCGTCGGCCTTCTTGCCGGCCATCACCCACAGGCTGGCGCCGCCGATGGCGGTGTTCTGCGGGGCGCCCTTCACGTCGGGGTAGTAGGGCAGGGCCGAGATGCCGTAGGCAAACTTGGCTTCCTTGGCCACACGGGCGTACAGGCCCGAGGAGCCCGTCATCATCGCGCACTCGCCCGAGGGGAAGGAGGCGTCCGGCACGTTGCCGCGGCCCTTGTAGACGAAGCTGCCTTCCTTGGAAGCCTTGGCCAGGTTCTCGAAATGGCGCACGTGCAGCGGCGAGTTGACCTGCAGCTGCGCGTCGTTCCCGTCAAAACCATTGTTCTTGGAGGCAAACAGCGTGTTGTGCCACAGCGAGAAGCTCTCCAGCTGCGTCCAGCTGATCCAGCTGGTGGTGAAAGGGCAGCTGTGTCCGCTGGCCTTGAGCTTGGAGGCGGCATCGAACACTTCCGGCCAGGTCTTGGGGGCCTTGTTGGGGTCCAGGCCTGCCTTCTTGAACGCGTCCTTGTTGTAATAGAACACGGTGGTGGAGCTGTTGAGCGGGTAGCTCAGCATCTGGCCGTTGGGGGCGGTGTAGTAGCCGGCCACGGCAGATACATATTCGGTGGGATCGAACTTGAACCCTGCGTCGTTGAGCACCTTGGCCGCGGGCACGATGGCGCCCTTGCTGGCCATCATGGTGGCGGTGCCCACTTCGAAAACCTGCAGGATGTGGGGGGCATTGCCCGCGCGGAATGCGGCAATGGCACCCGTCATGGACTCGTCGTACGTGCCCTTGTAGGTGGGCACCACCTTGTATTTGGTCTGGCTCGCGTTGTATTGCTTGGCGAGGTCATTGACCCAGTCGCCCAGCGCTGCGCTCATCGAATGCCACCATTGAATTTCCACTTGCTGGGCTTGCACCGGTGCGCAGACCGCCAGGGCAATGGCAGCACTCACCGCCAGATGCTTCGTTTGCATGAATATTTCCTCCGAAGATGACAAAAAGCACAACGGCCGGATGCTATGCAGCCGATGTGACATTGATATGTCGTTGTCGCATGAGGCAGATGCGGGCAACAACCGGGAAACCCCTTGAGAATCCCTTGAAGCGGCTGGATTGTGACCCTTTTGTGACAGTGTGTGGCGCATTTGCCGAGGCTTGCAAGGTTTTGTGCAATGCACCATGCTGAGCGCCCGTTTGCCGATCCCTGCCGTGCGGTTCGTTCGCGCTTCAGCGCGCCGGCTGCTTTTCCTTCTTCAACCATCCTTCTATCTGCCATGGCCACCAATTCGCTGGACAAGAACAAGATCAAATTCCTGCTGCTCGAAGGCATCCATTCCTCCGCGGTGGACGTGATCCGTGCGGCCGGTTACACCCAGATCGAAACCGTGTCCGGCGCGCTGGAAGGCGAGGAACTCCAGCGCAAGATCGCCGATGTGCATTTCCTCGGAATCCGCTCGCGCACGCAACTCACCGAAGAGGTTTTTGCCCATGCCAGCAAGCTGGTGGCCGTGGGATGTTTCTGCATCGGCACCAACCAGGTCGACCTGAACGCGGCGCGCGAGCGCGGCATTGCAGTGTTCAATGCGCCGTACTCCAACACCCGTTCGGTGGCCGAACTGGTGCTGGCCGAGGCCATCCTGCTGCTGCGTGGCATCCCCGAGAAGAACGCCGTGGCCCACCGCGGTGGCTGGCTGAAATCGGCGGACAACGCCTATGAGATCCGCGGCAAGACGCTGGGCATCGTGGGCTACGGTTCCATCGGCACGCAGCTGTCGGTGCTGGCCGAGGCCTTGGGCATGCACGTGGCGTTCTACGACGTGGTCAACAAGCTGCCGCTGGGCAACGCGCGGCAGGTGCATCACCTGCACGACCTGCTGGGCCAGAGCGATATCGTGAGCCTGCACGTGCCCGAGCTGCCCTCCACGCAATGGATGATCGGCGCGGCCGAGATCGCGGCCATGAAGCCGGGGGGCATCCTCATCAACGCGGCGCGCGGCACGGTGGTGGAAATCGAGCCGCTGGCCGAGGCCATCAAGGCCCGCAAGCTGCTGGGCGCGGCCATCGACGTGTTCCCGGTCGAGCCCAAGAGCAACAAGGACGAATTCCTCTCGCCCCTGCGCGGGCTGGACAACGTGATCCTCACGCCCCACATCGGCGGCTCCACCCTGGAGGCGCAGGCCAACATCGGGCTCGAAGTGGCCGAGAAGCTGGTCAAGTACAGCGACAACGGCACCAGCATCTCGTCGGTCAATTTCCCCGAGGTGGCGCTGCCGGCCCACCCCGGCAAGCACCGCATCCTGCACATCCACCGCAACGTGCCGGGCGTGCTGTCCGAGATCAACCGCGTCTTCTCGGACCTGCAGATGAACATCGCGGCCCAGTACCTGCAGACCAACGAGAAGATCGGCTATGT
This sequence comes from Acidovorax sp., assembly GCF_022763525.1. GTDB lineage: Bacteria > Pseudomonadota > Gammaproteobacteria > Burkholderiales > Burkholderiaceae_C > Acidovorax. Next base: position 1,750 of record NZ_JALEGG010000210.1, on the reverse strand, counting down.
GGTGATCGACACCGATGCCGCCTCGTCCCATCTGGCGCTGGACCGGCTGGCGCAGGTGCCCGGCACACTGCGCAGCCGGGTGCTGTTTTGAGGTTGCTCCTGAAACGATAGCTTCTTGCGCTTGTCCACCAAGCGCTGCAGGCCAATTCAGCTTGAAATTTCGCATTCAATGTCCTCGGGGTGGCTGGAGCGCGGGGCCTGGGCCAGCGCATTCAAGGGGCGTGGCATAAAATTCCGGCCCCAAGGCCCGAGGGCGCAACGCGCCCACCCCAGGTAGATCCCCATGAATGTTCCGATAGCGTTGGCTGCCCTGCAGACGCAGGCCGCCGAGCCTGTGCGTCTGCGCGAGATTCCGTACAACTACACCTCGTTCTCCGACCGCGAGATCGTGATCCGCCTGCTGGGCTCCGCCTCCTGGGACGTGCTGGACCAGCTGCGCAAGGAACGCCGCACGGGCCGCTCCGCCCGCATGCTGTACGAAGTGCTGGGCGACATCTGGGTGGTGCAGCGCAACCCCTACCTGCAGGACGACCTGCTGGACAACCCCGATCGCCGCAAGCTGCTGGTGGAGGCGCTCAACCACCGCCTGGGCGAAATCGAAAAGCGCCGCACCCCCGCCGACGATGCCGGGCGTGACCGCCTGGTGGGCGAGCTGGTGGTGGCCGCGCGCCGTGCCGTGGCCGATTTCAACGCCACCTTCGAGCAGGCGGCGCAGCTGCGCCGCCAGGTCCGCAAGACGCTGGGGCGCCTCACGGCCAAGGACAACATCAAGTTCGATGGCCTCTCGCGCGTAAGCCACGTGACCGACGCGACCGACTGGCGCGTGGAGTATCCGTTCGTCGTGCTCACGCCCGACAACGAGGCCGAGATGGCCGGCCTGGTCAAGGGCTGCATCGAGCTGGGCCTGACCATCATCCCGCGCGGGGGCGGCACCGGCTACACCGGCGGCGCGATTCCGCTGACCTGGAAGAGCGTGGTCATCAACACCGAAAAGCTCGAAGCCATGACCGAGGTGGAACTGCGCCGCCTGCCGGGCCTGGACCGCGAGGTGGGCACCATCTGGACTGAGGCCGGCGTGGTCACCCAGCGCGTGGCCGACGCGGCCGAGCGCGCAGGTTTTGTGTTTGCGGTGGACCCGACGAGCGCTGAGGCATCCTGCATCGGCGGCAATATCGCCATGAACGCGGGCGGCAAGAAGGCCGTGCTGTGGGGCACGGCGCTGGACAACCTCGCCAGCTGGCGCATGGTGACGCCCGACGCCCAGTGGCTGGAAGTGACCCGCCTGGACCACAACATGGGCAAGATCCATGACGTGGAGACGGCCACCTTCGAGCTGCAGTATTTCGAGGCCGATGGCAAGACACCGGTGCGCACCGAGCGCCTGAGCATCCCGGGCCGCACCTTCCGCAAGGAAGGCCTGGGCAAGGACGTGACGGACAAGTTCCTGGCCGGCCTGCCCGGCATCCAGAAGGAAGGCTGCGATGGCCTCATCACCAGCGCGCGCTGGGTGGTGCACCGCATGCCCGAGCACACGCGCACCGTGTGCCTGGAGTTCTTCGGCAACGCCAAGGACGCCGTGCCCAGCATCGTGGACATCAAGGACTTCATGTTCGCCGAGCAGAAGCGCTCGGGCGTGCTGCTGGCCGGGCTGGAGCACCTGGACGACCGCTACCTCAAGGCCGTTGGCTACGCCACCAAGAGCAAGAAGGGCAATGGCGGCCTGCCCAAGATGGTGCTGATCGGCGACATC
>NZ_JALEGG010000209.1 GCF_022763525.1 Acidovorax sp. | reverse complement strand
GAGCCAGTTGAGTGTGGGTACCTTTTATAACCACTTATTTGATGAAGGCGATGCCGATGGCTGGATGGGGGAGGGGTTCAGCACCACGGGGCAGCCAGCGGCATGCGCCATCTCGGCGGCGGCCAGGACCTGGGGCAGAGGCGTTTCAAACTGCAGCACCAGGCCGCCTGCGCCTTGCAGCGCAGCGCCCAGCGCGGCGGCATCCAGCACAAAGCGGCCGTTGGCGCCGGGCACGACCACGATGCGGTTTTGCCCGCTGGCCTCGACGGTGATGGCGGCCACGCCGGTGGTGGTTTCGGTGTCGGTCTGCACGCCGCTGTGGTCAATGCCGTCGGCGTCCAGCCCGGCGCGCAGCGTCTGGCCGTAGCCGTCGTCGCCCACCCGGCCGAACAAGGCCACCCGGGCGCCTTGGCGCGCGCAGGCCACGGCCTGGTTGCCGCCCTTGCCGCCGGGCACCAGGTGCAGGGCGTCGGCCAGCACGGTCTCGCCAGGGCCCGGCGCGTGTTGAACCTTCAGCACCAGGTCCATGTTCAGGCTGCCGACGACGGCGATGCGGGGCGTGTGGGTGGTGCTCATGCCGCACCTCCGGGTGCATGGGCCGTGGAGGCGCGCACCCGCAACTCGGGCTGCAGCATCACCTTGCGTGCGCCCTGGCGCTTGCCGTCGATGCGCTCCAGCAGCATGTCCACGGCCAGCGCGCCGATGCGCTGCTTGGGCTGGGCCACGGTGGTGAGGGGCGGGCTGGTGAAGGCGGTGAGTTCGATGTCGTCAAAGCCCACGATGGACAGTGCCTCGGGCACGCGCAGGTCGCGCTCGTGCGCGGCGCACAGCGCGCCCATGGCCATGAGGTCGTTGCACACGAAAACGGCGGTGGGCGGCTCGGGCGCGCGCAGCACCGCGTGCATGGCTTCGTAGCCGCCCTGGCTGGTGAAGTTGCCGTGCCACAGCAGGCCCTCGCCGGTGCCGCAGCCCGCGTCGGCCAGCGCCGTGCGCCAGCCGGCAATGCGCTGCTCGCTGGGCGCAATGCCTTCGGGGCCGCCAATGCAGGCAATGCGGCGGTGGCCCAGCGACAGCAGGTGGCGCGTGGCCAGCAGGCCGCCCTGCATGTGGGCGGTTTCCACCAGGTCGCAGGGCTGTTGTTCGGCGATGTCGATTTCGCGGTCCACCAGCACGGTGGGGATGGACAGGCCCGCCAGCTGCGTGGCCAGCGTGGCGTCATGTCCGGTAGAGACCACGATCAGCCCGTCGATGCGTCGCTCGGCCAGCACCTGCAGGTAGGTGCCCTGGCGGTGCGCCTCGTCGTTGGTGTTGCACAGGATGACGTTGTAGCCCGCGCCAAAGCAGCGGTCTTCCACGCTGTGCACGATCTCGGCAAAGTAGGGGTTGGAGCTGTTGGGGATCAGCATGCCCAGCGTGCGCGTGTTGTTGCTCTTGAGGCTGCGCGCGATGGCGCTGGGCACATAGCCCAGGGCGCGGATGGCGGCCTCCACGCGCTCGCGCCCCTCGGGGCTCACGCGGCGCGTGCCGTTGACCACGTGCGACACCGTGGTGACCGACACCTCAGCGTGGCGCGCAACGTCCTTGATAGTAGCCATGCAAAAAGAAGAATGAGGTCGTTGTTGGTGGGGCAGACGGTCGCGGTAATCAGTCTCTCAGACCTTGGCGCGGCGCTGGCGCAGCGTGTCCACGATGACGGCCGCCACGATCACAAAACCTGTGATGATGCGCTTGCTGGGCTCGCTGGCGCCCACCTGGGCCAAGCCTGCTTCGAGCACCGCAATGATCAGCACGCCAAACGCGGTGTTCACCACCGAGCCGCGCCCGCCCATGAGGCTGGTGCCGCCAATCACCACGGCCGCAATCACCTGCAGCTCCATGCCCGTGCCCGCGTTCGGGTCCGCAGCTTCGAGCCGGGCCGACTGCATCAGGCCCGCCAAGCCGGCTAGCAGGCCGGTCATGGCAAACACGATCACGCGGATGGGGCGCGGGTCCACACCCGCCAGGCGCATCGCTTCTTCGTTGGTGCCAATGCCCACTACGCAGCGGCCGAATACGGTGCGCGACAGCACCAGCTGCGCCACCACCACCAGCACCACGGCCAGCAAGAAGGCGAACGAGATGCCGCCAAAGAAGGGGGCCGACAGCCACGAGATCGCATCGCCCACGTACTGCGTGCGCGAGTCGGTCACCACATACGCGCTGCCGCGCACGGCTTCGAGCATGCCCAGCGACACGATGAACGAGGGCAGCCGCCACGCCACCGAAATGGTGCCGGTGATGGTGCCGCACACCAGGCCCGTGGCCAGTGCCAGCGCGGCGGCGGCGGGCACCGTCCAGCCCCATTGCAGGATGGCGGCGGCCGAGGTGGCGGCGGCCAGCGCCATCACCGAGCCCACCGACAAATCGATGCCCGCGATGATGAGCACAAAGGTCATGCCCACCGCCATCACGGCCAGGGCTGGGATTTCGTTGGCGATGGTGATGAAGGTCTCGGCGCTCCAGAAGTATTCGGACAGCGACGAGAACAGCGCCACCATGCCCGCCAGCACGGCCATCAGGCCCAGGTAGGTACCCAGCTGGCTGCGCCAGACCGAGGCGGAGGACGGCGCCGCAGCGGGCGCGGCAGATGCGGTGGGGGCGTTCATGCGGTCACAGGGGAAGAAGTGGAAGGGTTTGTGCTGGTGCGCCCGCCGGGCTCGGAGAACGCGGCCGCCAGCAGCGATTGTTCGGACCACTCGCCGCGCTCGAACACGGCCACCAGGCGGCCCGCGCTCATCACGCCGATGCGGTCGGCCATGGCCATGAGTTCGCGCAGGTCCGACGACACCATGAGCAGCGCGCGGCCTTCCAGTGCCATGCGGTCCAGCTCGCCATACAGCTCGGCGCGCGCGCCCACGTCCACGCCGCGCGTGGGTTCATCGAGCAGCAGCACGCGGCCTTCGCGGTGCAGCCAGCGGGCGAACACCACCTTTTGCTGGTTGCCGCCCGACAGTTGCCCCACGGGCTGTTCTGGGCCGTGGCAGCGCACGCGCAGGGTGCGGATGAAGCCTTGCACCAGGCGGCTTTCGAGCCCGCGCTGCAGCCAGCCGCCGCGCGACACGGCCGACAGGTCGGACAGCGTGGCGTTGATGCGGATGGGTTGCGACAGGAGCAGGCCCTGGGATTTGCGGTCTTCGGTGACCAGGCCGACTCCGGCGGCAATGGCCTGCAGCGGCGACGCAAAGCCCCGGTGCCAGGTGCGCGGTGCGGTGGGAGCTGGTGTGGGTGGTTTTGCTATGTTTTGTGTAGCTGCTTGCGCATGATCTTCTAGCGCTTGCGGCTGTTTTTGCTCTGAAGTTGGGTGCAGCGTCACACTGCCACGGTCTGCCCGGTCGGCGCCAAACAGCAGGCGGACCAGCTCGGTGCGGCCCGATCCGACCAGCCCGGCAATGCCAAAAATTTCACCGGCTCGCAGCTCCAGGCTCACGTCCTGCACGGCGGTGCTACGTCCCAGCTTGTCAGCGCTCATCACTACCGGGCCGACGGGGCGGCGCGGGCGGTGGTCCAGGTCGCTCACCACGCGGCCCACCATGCGCTGCACCAGGTCGTCTTCGCTCATGCCCGCCATGGGGCGCACGTCCACCAGGCGGCCATCGCGCAGCACGGCCACGCGGTCGGCAATGCGGCGCAGTTCTTCGAGCCGGTGCGACACGTAGATGATGGCCACGCCGCGCGCGGTGAGGTGCGCGATCTGCTCGAACAGGTAACTGGTCTCGCGCGGCGTGAGCATGGCCGTGGGCTCGTCGAGCACCAGGATGCGCGTGTCGTCCTGCAGATTGCGCGCAATCTCCACCATCTGCTGCTGGCCGATGCCCAGCTGCGAGACCGGGGTGGCAGGGTCGATGGTGTCGAGCCCGATCTTGGCCAGCTGCGCACGGGCGGCGGCGTGCAGCACATCGCGCTGCAGCCAGCCCAGCCGGTGCGGCAGACGGCCCATCAACAAATTCTCGGCCACGGTGAGCGTGGGCACCAGGCCCAGCTCCTGCATCACCATGCGCACGCCGTGGCGCTCGGCATCGCGGCGCGAAGTGGGGGCGTAGGCCTGCCCCGCCAGCTGCATGCCGCCGCGTGTGGGCTGTTCCAGCCCGCAGAGGATCTTGGACAGCGTGCTCTTGCCCGCGCCGTTTTCCCCGGTCAGCGCCAGCACCTCGCCCGCAAACAGCTCCACATTCACGCCATCGAGCACGGTGGCGGTGTAGTCCTTGCCCACGGCCTGGATGGCGAGCAGGGGGGGACGTGGTGAGTCAGTTGACGGGCTGGGCATGGCAGTGTGTGCGGTTTTCAATCTTGGAGCGGAGAACAACGCCAGAAGAGCTTTGTTCTCCGCGCCCGGGCTTACTTGCTGTCCTTGGTCACCAGCACCACATCGGTCTTCACCGTAGCGGGCAGCTGGTTTTGCGGCGTCTTGGCGGCCAGGGCCTTCTGCGCCAGTTCGATGCCGAACACGGCCTGCTTGGCGGCGTACTGGTCGGCGGTGGCAAGCACGCGGCCATCCTGCAGCATGGGCTTGATGGCACCGATGTTGTCGTAGCCCACCACCTGCACCTTGCCGGTCTTGCCTGCAGCCTTCACGGCGGCCACGGCGCCCAGGGCCATGCTGTCGTTGCCCGCCAGCAGGGCGACCAGGTCGGGGTGCTCGCGCATCATGCCGGCGGCCACGGTGTTGCCTTTTTCAATCTCCCAGTTGCCGGACTGCACGCCCACCACGGTGATGTTGGCGGCCTTCATGGCGTCCTGGTAGCCCAGGGTGCGCTGCTGCGCATTGAAGGTGGTGGACACGCCTTCGATGATGCCGACCTTGTCACCCGCCTTCAGCGTCTTGGCCAGGTGGTCGCCCACCAGCTTGGCGCCCGCGCGGTTGTCGGGGCCCACGAAGGGCACGGTGATGTTCTTTTCCTTCAGCGCATCGGCATCGAGCTGGTTGTCGATGTTGACCACGATGATGCCCTTGTCGATGGCGGACTTGACCACGGGCACCAGCGCCTTCGAATCCGCCGGGGCCAGCACGATGGCGTTGACCTTTTGCGCCACGGCCTGTTCGATCATCTTGATCTGCGCCGCCGTGTCGGTCTCGTTCTTGATGCCGTTGGCCACCAGCGTGTATTCCTTGGCGTGGGCCTTCTGGTGCGCCTTGGCGCCGTCTTCCATGGTGCGGAAGAACTCGTTGGCCAGCGACTTCATGATGAGCGCGATCTTGGGCTTGTCCTGCGCAAACGCAGGGCTGGCCAGCAGGCTGCCCACAACGGCGAGGGCGGCGGCGGTCTGAACGGAACGGCGGGTGAACTGCATGGGTTGTCTCCAGGTTGGAAGGTGGACGGGCGACCGGCGAAGAGGAGAGACCTGGGCAGCCGCCCAAAAGTGGCGTGGCTGCAGGTGCCCGGTGCCCTGTCGCGACCGGGATCATAACGAAAGCAAACGTTTGCGCAAACGTTTGCTAGTTGGTGAAAACCCGAGATTGCCTGCCGAGATGCGAGGCAGTATCGGGTCTCAGAGGTTGTAGCGGCCCGGTGAAATGAGGTTGTCGGGATCCAGCAATTGCTTGACTCTGCGAGCCAGGGCCAACGCGGGATCGTCGTCCTGCCCCGCGAGCTTATGGAATGCCTGCGACCCCATGCGGTAAGGCACGATGCCCCGCTGGCGGCCTTCATCGAAGAGCATGTCGAAGCAGCGTCGGGAGCGCTCCCGCTCGCTGCTGGAGCGGCCATCAAACAACAGCGGCACGGAGCTGTCGAAACACCGGTCGGACAGGCTGGTGAGCGTGATCAGCGGCTCAAAGCCGTGCTGCAGGCAGACGCGCGACACCAGGGCTTCGAAGGCGAGCACGGTGTCGGGCACCATCGGAACCAGAGGGGCGTACCACATCAGCCCGCGTTCGCCACTCTGCAGTCCGCCGGGCAGGTCCTCCGGCAGCGGGGTGCCGGATTTCCAGTAGGGCAGTCGCAGCGCCACGTCGTCGGGGATGCCCTCCATCAGGTTCAGCGCGCTCAGCATGCGCGCCGCCTGGTCCGGTCCGAAACCCACGCGCGAGGCCAGGCCGGGAAAGCGCGCGGCCAGGCTTTGCAGCAGGCCGGCCTTGCCGCGGGTCAGGCGCACACGCCGGCCGCTGCAGGGGGCAAAGGCGCGCAGGATGGTTGCCACGGCCGCGCGGGCCACGGGCGCCTCGCCATAGACGCTGCCCACCACCAGGTACGCGCCCAGCCCGTGGTCCTGCAGCAGTTCGGCCAGCTCGTGGGCCTGCAGCGGGGTGCCACGCGCGAGCGCCGCGGCGGGGTAGGGGCAGGCCATCGAGGCGAGGCGGTAGCCGTTGAGGATGTTCACGCCGCCCATGACCCCGCCCGTGGTGCGCAAAAGCCCGCGCAGCGCGTGCACGGCGGGCGCGAGCTGTTCCGGCCGGTCCAGGAAGACATAGAAGGCCTCGACATGGGGCGGGCGCTGGGCCAGGGCGATCGTCATCTGCGTCACCACGCCAAAATTGGACTGCGAGAACAAGCCGTCGATGTAGGGGCCGATGCCCCATTTGTAGCTGTGCCCCACGCGCTCGCCCCCCAGCGCACCCAGGCGCGGGCGGTACAAGCTGCCGTCCGGCAGCACAGCCTCCAGCGCCATCACGGCGCCAAAGTGGTCCGCATGCGGCGTGATGCCGTAGCCCCGCTCCAGGGCATTGCCCACCAGGCTCACGTTGGCGCCCGCACCCGTGGTCGGGACCATGAAGGGCAGGCCCAGCCGGTCCAGGTGCGCGCGCAGCTGCCCCTGGGTGACGCCTGGCTCCAGGGTGGCGGTGCCCAGTTCAGCGTCCACTGCCAGGATGCGGTTGAGCAGGCTCAGGTCCAGCACCACGCAGTCGTCCTGCGGCGGATTGGCGCCGCCATAGCCCCAATTGCGGCCGGTACTGATGGGGTAGAGGGGGACGCGGTGGCGTGCAGCGATTTGCACGATGCGCTGCACGCTGGGGGCTTGCGTGGGTCGCAGCGCGGCGGCAATGCGGCGGCCCTGGCCGCTTCCGTACCGGGCCGTTGCCTGGTCCGGTGTCAATACGCTCTCGGCGCCCAGCAGCGCGCGCCACTCGCCCAGGGCACTCGGCAATGTGGTCATGGGGTGTCGTCCATTCGCCGCAGTGCCGCCTCGATGCGCTTGCGGATGCCCTTTTCCTCGGCGTTGGAAAAACTGTGCGAGAAGAAGGGCGGCGGCTCGCCCGCACCGCTGCCTGGTGCCTCACGCCCCAGCAACTGCCGCCCGATTTCTTGAAAGTCGGCAATCAGCAGGACACCGGGGGCGTTGACGCGCGGGTTGCTTTGCGGTGTGCCGTGGGGCAGGAAACCCAGCACTCGCATGTAAAAGCTCACGTGGCGGGGGTTCACCTCAATGGCGATGTGCGTGGCGCCGCTGAGCTGGTGCGCAAAGATGAACGCCACATGGAACATGGAGGCCAACGTTGCAGGGGTAGGCGCCCGGGGTGCGGTGGCCAGCTTGGTGAACTCGCACAGGCGTGCCCCGCTGGCGCGAAAGCCGTTCAACACGTCCGGAAAGCACTCATCGGACAACAGGCCGTGGCCAGTGTCCAGCTGGACGGTGAGCGTGCCGATGACCTGGCGGGCTTCATAGGCCACGATGGTCATGCGCTCGGGCGAGAGTGTGAGGGTCTGCGAGCCGTAGCCGCGCTGCCGGTAGCGGCGGTTGAGCAGCCCCACGGCGTCTTCCAGCACCGAGGGGCGCCGGGCGATGCGGATCTTGAAGCCTTCGCGCAGAGGCTCGGGCGACAGCGACGAACGCATGAAGAGCGTGCTGTGGGCGGCATCGCCCATCAGTGTGGACTCCGGCGACTGCGCAGCGGCAGCGCGGCGGCCCGGGCGCCAACCATGCCGCAGGGTTTGCACCAGGCTCTTGAACACCGTGGTGGTGGCGTGGGCGCTACGCATGCCGGCCTCCCACGCGCGCCAGCCATTCGGCCAGCGGGACCACCAGCCGGCGGCCCAGCAGGCCGACCGACATCCACATCATGAAGGACCACAAGGGAACGCCCGCCACGTCGGGCTCAGGATAGGACCAGAGACCGTTGGCCACGCCCACCCCTTCCACCAGTGCCCCCAGTACCACGGCGCAGGCGGCATAGGCCAGGTCGGCGACTCGGTGGAACAAGGCCAGGAGCAAAGCGCAGGAGGCCGCGCTGGCCAGCGTCAGTGCACGCGCGTCAGCCCCGAACAGTGAAAACGCCAGCACCGTGGCCAGCAGGCCCCAGCCGGCTGCGGGGCTGAGCGCCACGCTGTGCGGGGGCTCGCCCACAAAGCGAATCAAGTGCAAGTACCAGCCCATCCACAGAAATGGCTCGTGCCATGGCATCAGAAGAAAGTCCTGCTGCCGGAAGGCAAACGCACCCGCCGCCAGAGCTGCATGGTTTTGCGCGACAAAGAACAGCGGCACGAACAGCAGCATCGTCCACTCGCGGCGCTGCAGCGGCCTCAGGACCAGCAGCCACTGCACGGGCAGCACGATGGCCAACAGCCAGGAGGTCTGGATGGTGCTGATTTGCAACAGCGTCAGGCACAGGCTGGCGGCCACCACGGCGCGCTGCCCGCCCAGGCGACCGGGGGCGGGGCCGTCAACCGCGGGCATCGTGCGGGTCCAGACCCGGCTCATTGGGCACCACTGCCGCGTGGCATGTCCTGCGAGGGATCCGGGGCGGCTGCAAGGAGAGAAGGGACGAGAACGCAAGGGGAGTTTTTCATGTCCCTATTGCAGACCAAAGCCCCCAGCGCGGCCATTGCACTGAACGGCTAATACCAAAGTCGTAGATGCCGGGGATGCCGGTGCTGTTGCACGTGTAGGCCCAGCAGGTGCTGAACCTACGGGGGAGGGCACCTCCCCGCCGCGCGGCGTGCGGGTGTCACGGCACCAGCAGGTGCAGCAGCAAGGCGCGCAGCTTGCCGGGCCGCACAGGTTTGTGCAGTACCGCATGGCCACTCTGGGCGGCTTCGCGCAGGCGCTCGGGCGCGGTGTCGCCCGTCACCAGCACGCCCGGCAGCGGGCGCCCACAGAAAGCGTTGACCTTGGCGATGGCCTGGGCGCCAGTCTCGCCATCGCGCAGACGGTAGTCGCTGATCACCAGGTCCGGCATGGTGCCGTCCTGCGCCAGGCGGCCCAGCAGCTCTTCGGTGCTGGCCGCAGCGGTGAGCGAGCAGCCCCAGTGCTCGAAGAGCTGGCGCATGCCTTCCAGGACGATGGGGTCGTCGTCGATGGCCGCAATGTGCCGGCCCCGCAGCGACGGCAGCGCCTCCGCGGACGGCGGGGCTGGCGACGCCGCTGCGGGCGCCGGGGCCGCGCTGCGCGGCAGCACGATCGTGAAGTTGGAGCCGCAGCCAGGCGCCGAGCGCAGCAGCACCGGATGATTCAGCATGCGGCCCACGCGCTCCACGATGGCCAGGCCCAGGCCCACGCCGTGGCTGCGCTCCCGCGCCAGATTGCTGATTTGGTAGAACTCCTGAAAGATCTCCTTGTGCAACTCTGGCGGAATGCCCGGGCCGCTGTCGCGCACTTCGATGTGCACCGTGCCCGCCCGGCGGCGGCAGGCCACCAGCACCGTCCCCTGCTGGGTGTGCTGGATGGCGTTGCTCACCAGGTTGCGCAGCATGCGGTCGAGCAGCGCCGGATCACTGTGCACGGTGGTATCGGCCGCTGGCGGGCGCACCACGAAGCGCAGGCCCTTGGCCTCGGCTACGGGCTGGAACTCGGCCTCGATGCGCGCCATGGTGTGCTGCAGTGTCACCGCTTGCATTTCGCAGGGGATGACGCCCGCATCCAGCTTGGAGATGTCGAGCAGGGCGTTGAAAAGGTCTTCCAGTGTGTGGATGGTGGCAGTGATGCTGCGCACCAGCTGCTGCGAAGGTTCGTCCTGGATGCGCGGACGCAGGGATTCAAAAAGCAGGCCCAGCGCGTGCAGGGGCTGGCGCAGGTCGTGGCTGGCAGCGGCCAGGAAGCGCGACTTGGACAGGTTGGCATAGTCGGCCTGGTCCTTTTGCTGCTGGAGTGCATCGATGAGGTCCATGTTCTCGAACCGGAGCACCAGTGAGCGCTGAATCATCGCGTGCACGTTGTGCGCGAAGGCCAGCGTGGCAAAGGCCAGGGCCAGCGTCAGGCTGGCCAGGATCAGGCCGCTGCGCCCCGGCATGCCGGTGGCGCCCACCAAGGTGAGGGCCAGCATGGGCACGATGTACCCATAGAACAGCCGCCGGTCTGTGGAGAGGAAGGCTGCGCCGCCAAAGGCCATGCCGGTGATCGCCGGAAACACGATCTGGTGGAACTGCGCGGGTTCCATGAAAAAGGGCGAGAGACCGGCCGCGCCCCACATCACGCCGGTGCACCACGCGATCTCCGCGAAGCGCTGCGCGGCGGCGTCCACCTCTGTCGGTGCGGAACCGGCCAGCGGGCCGCGGTGGCGCCGGTAGTCCCACACGCCCTTGAGGGTCAGCGCGCCGCTGAAAGCGATCCAACCCAGCAGCAGCGTGGTGGGTACGCCGCCCCACAGTGCGCCGATCACGAGCAGGCTCAGGACGAAGTTCGCGCTGAGCGTGAAGGGGTAGTTGCGGTAGATCAGCCGCACCTGCTCGGTGCGCATGCGATCGGCCCAGGCTGCTTCCTGCGGCATGGTCGCGGTGTGCTCAGGAGGGACCGTCGCCGCGCTGGAAAAGCGCCACGATGGCCTGGGCGCGCGAGGTGACGTTCAGCTCGCGCAGGATGGCCGTCACATGCACCTTGACGGTGTTCTCGGTCACGTTCAGCCGGCGGGCGATCTGTTTGTTCGACTCGCCCTGCGCCATGAGGCGCATCACTTCTTTCTGCCGCTGCGTGAGGTCGAGCGTGCTGTCCTTTGGCAGAGCTGCAGGTGTTTGCGGGTCCAGCAGGATGTGCGAAGGCAGGTAGGTATCGCCCGAGAGCACCAGCCGCAGCGCATGCTCCATCACATCGGCCGAGGAGGCCTTGGGCACGAAGCCCAGAGCCCCCAGGCGCAGCACCGCCATCACCTCGTGCGGGTCTTCGGATGCCGACACCACCACGACCGGCAGCGTCGGGTGCTGCGCACGCAGCGTGGCCAGCACCTCCATGCCGTCCAGCCCGGAAAGCCGCAGGTCCAGCAGCACCAGATCCACGTCGTCATCGCCCAACAGGGGCTGCGCTTCTTCGTAAGACGCGCACTCAAGCACCGTGGCCGCCGGATCGAGCCGCTGGGTGATGGACTTGAGGGCCTGGCGGAACAGGGGATGGTCGTCCAGAAGGAGGAACTTCACGGTGCGGGGGCGGCTGGGGCTTGCGTGCGGAGGGGGTGGCGCCCAGCGGCTTGCCGGGCGTGCGCAATGTAGCACCGGTCGTGCGCGGTGCGCTGGCTGCCGTGAACTTCGAGGACGTTTCTACTGAGGTTTCCCTCGTCGCACTGGCGGCACTCTTAGCGGCACCGTCGGTCAAAACTGGCACGCACCTGCGAGAAACACCGCGCAAGGGCCGCAGAGCTGCATGGCAGCGCTTTGCTTGTATGCGCCGGCGTTGTCCCCCTTCCGGCGCTTTAGCGCGAGAGAAGGGGCTGAGGGCCGCGGCTCCCAGCCTGCCTGCGCAGGCTGGGACGGTCCTGAAGAGCTGCCGCCTCTGGCGGCCAGCACCGGGCGGCGAAGCCGCTCAGGGGGTTGTCCTTAACTGCCGCCGCAGGATCTTGCCCACATTGCTCTTGGGCAACTCGTCGCGGAATTCGATGTACTTGGGGCGCTTGTAGCCGGTGAGGTTGTCGTGGCAGTAGCGCACCACGTCGTCTTCGGTCAGCGCAGGGTCGCTCTTGATCACGAACACCTTGATGGCCTCGCCCTGCTTTTCGTCCGGCACGCCGATGGCCGCGCACTCCATCACGCCGGGGCACAGGCTGATGACCTGCTCCAGCTCGTTGGGGAACACATTGAAGCCGCTCACCAGGATCATGTCCTTCTTGCGGTCGATGATGCGGGTGAAACCGCGCTCGTCCATGATGCCGATGTCGCCCGTGCGCATGAAACCGTCGGCCGTGAAGGCCTTGGCGTTCTCTTCAGGCTGGTTGTAGTACCCCGTCATCACGTTGGGGCCGCGGATGCAGATCTCGCCCGAGGCGCCCTGTGGCAGGCTGTTGCCCTCGTCGTCCTTGATGGCGATGTCGATGCCCGGCAGCGGCAGGCCGATGGTGCCGCTGAATTCGGTGGCGTTCACCGGGTTGTTGGTGCCGATGGCGCAAGTCTCGCTCATGCCCCAGCCCTCGATCATGGTGCTGCCCGTCACCTTCTGCCATTGCTTGGCTGTGCCCTCGCTGGCTGCCATGCCGCCGGCCTGCGACACGCACAGGTGCGAGAAGTCGAGCGCGCGGAACTGCGGGTTCTGCAAGAGCGCATTGAACAGGGTGTTCACCGCCGGCAGCATGTGGAAGGGACGCTTCTTGAGCTCGGCCACGAACTTGGGGATGTCGCGCGGGTTGGGGATCAGCGTGAGGCTGGAGCCCTGGCGGATGGCCAAGAGGCACAGCGTGAGCGCGAAGATGTGATACAGCGGCAGCGCGGCCACCGAGTTGGCACGGCTGACATCGCCGATCTTTGCCAGGGCCGGCGTGAACCAGGCCTCGGCCTGCAGCGTGGCGGCCACGATGTTCCTGTGGGTGAGCACCGCGCCCTTGGAGAGGCCCGTGGTACCACCCGTGTATTGCAGAAATGCGATGGAATCCAGCGTCGCCTGGCTGGGCGCGAGGGACTTGTGTTCGCCCAGCGACAGCGCCTTCTTGAACGTGACGACCTTGCGGCCATTGGACAGTGGCAGGTCATAGGCCGGCACCATCTTGGCCAGGTGCCGCACGGCAAAGGTGATCCACTTCCCAAACCAGAAGCCCAACAGGTCGCCCATGGAGGCCATCACCACATGCTGGACGGCCGTGTGATCGATGACCTCGGCCAGGGTGTGGGCGAAGTTCTCCAGGATCACGATGGCGGTGGCGCCCGAATCCTTGAGCTGGTGCTCCAGCTCGCGGGCGGTGTAGAGCGGGTTCACGTTGACGCAGGTGTAGCCCGCGCGCAGCACGGCGGCCATGGTCACGCCGAATTGCGGAATGTTGGGCAGCATGATGGCCACGCGTGCGCCGGGCGCGAGGCCCAGGCTTTGCAGGTAGGCGCCCAGTGCGGCCGAGCGGCGTTCCAGTTCGCCATAGGTCATCCACTGGTCCATGCAGACCGAAAACGGGCTCGATGCGTGTTTGCGGAAGGACTCTTCCAGCAAGTGGGCCACAGAGCGGTATTGCTCGGGCTGCACATCGTGCGGGACGCCCGGGGGGTAGCTCTTGAGCCAGATCTTTTCCATGCGCTTGTTTCCTTCGCTTGTGCTTGCGGGTGCCTGTTTCGCCAGTGTTCTGAGTTGGTTGATGAAATAAAGAATGTTGAAATCGTCGTCAGGCAGGGCGCAAACCGCAGCGATAGCCGGAGCTACCGCGAGGATTTGCAACGCAGCGGAGCGGCGATTTCTGGCATCTTTAAAAAACGAACTTCCAACTCGGGACACCAGGTGCCGTGGATCGGTGGGCACAGATTGTGGAAGGCGGGTGCGCTGCGGACTACCGGGCTTGTCCTAGGGTGCGCGCTAGTTGGGTCTCGCAGGTGACAGGATCGGCATCGAACAGCTGGTCCATGAGGCTGCGTTCGCGGCCTTCGATGGCGGCCAGGAAGTGCTCCACCCCACCACGCTGGCGCGCGAGCTGCCCAAAGGTGTCGAACCCGGCCTCCAGGAACTTCTGCAGCGCACCCATGCCGGCGGCGTTGGCGGGGCCGCGCATCATGCGCAGCATCATCCGCAGGCCGGGGGTCCGTGTGAGGCGGGCCAGGTCCGAGCCCATGGCCAGCACGCGCTGCAGCTGCTGCTGGCGCGCATGGCGCTGGCCGACGGTGCGCCAGGCGGTGGTGTAGCGGATGGCGTCGCTGGCTGCGTTGGCTTCATGGGCCTTCCATGCGCGGCCCATGTCCTGGTCCAGCTCCTCGGTCTGCGCGTGCAGCACGGCCAGCGCCACGGCGGTTTCCACCACCGCCGCCGGAAACATCGTCTGCAGCGTGCCCGCGATGCGGCCGAATTGCTGGTCGCGGTCGGTGTAGTCGGTGTCGCTGTACAGCTCTTCCAGAAAGAACCGGGCCGCAGGGCCGAACGCGGGCGATGCCATCAGGTCCGCATAAGTGCCGCGAAAGCGCTGTGCCTGCAAGGTCTTGATGCGACCCACCGCCGCCCCCAGCGCCGGGTCACCCGTGCGGTGCAGCCGCAGCGCGGTCACGTCGGCAATGGCATCGCGGATGGTCTGTGCGGCGTCCATGGGGCGGGTCCTTTGCTTCTTTGTTGCTACCGTCGGGCAAGCCCTTCAAGGCCGCACAATGCGGCCTGTTGGATTACAACACCCACCCCGCACCGGTCACCCACGCCCCACCTTTTCACCTTTTCACATGATCGCCCGCTGGCAACGCGCCTTTCTCCTCGTCATCTTGCTGGCCATGGCCACGTGGCTGGTGTGGCAGTGGCCGAGTTCACCCCGGCGCGCCGTGCTGGGGGTGTTGTTGCCGCTAGGGATCTACCTGCTGGTGATGGCGGTGGAGTTTGTGCTGATGCACATCACCAACCGTGCCGACACGGCCCCGCGCGCGCGCGCTGCCCAGGTGCTGGCCGCGTGGTGGGCCGAGGTTTGGGTGGCACTGCTCGTCTTTGGATGGCGCCAGCCGTTTCGCCACCGGTCCCAGCCCGACTGGCTGCCCGCGCAACCGACCGGCCGGCGTGGCGTGGTGCTGGTGCATGGCTTCATGTGCAACCGGGGCCTGTGGCTGCCCTGGTTCGCGCATCTGCAGGCGAGGGGACATGCCCATGTCGCGGTGAATCTGGAGCCGGTGATGGGCTCGATTGACGAGTACGCCGACATCATCGAGGACGCCGTGCGCCGGGTGACGGCGGCTACGGGCCAGGCGCCCGTGTTGCTGTGCCACAGCATGGGCGGCTTGGCGGTGCGCGCTTGGTTGCGGGCGCACCAGGCGGACGGGCGGGTGCACCGGGTGCTGACGCTGGGCACGCCTCACGGTGGCACCTGGCTGGGGCGGTTCAGCCGTGCGGTGAATGGACGGCAGATGAGCCTGGCGGGCGATTGGGTGGTGGCGCTGCAGCGCGCAGAACCTGCGGGACGCGCGGCGCTGTTCACGTGCTGGTACTCCAACTGCGACAACATCGTGTTCCCCGCCAGCACCGCTGCGCTGGCGGGGGCGGACAACCGCTTCGTGGACGGTCTCGCGCATGTCCAGATGGCGTTTGATCCGGGGGTGTTGCAAGCCTGCCTGGAGGAGATGGTGCGGGAGTGAGTTTGGAGGGAGTTGGCCTCTGGTGCTGACCTGTCAGGCGGTGTCAGCTATTGTTTTTTTAGCTTTCGAGCTGAGCCTGTCGATTGCGAACGAGCACTTGGGCCCAGGCTTCGACAGGCTCAGCCCGAACGGACAGAATAGGGTTCCCAGGCATCGATAGTCCCATTCCATGCTCCTGCTGATTGTCGAATGCTATAAAAACAATAGCTGCTAGCGCTTGATTTACAAGCGCGAGCAGCTATTTTGATCAAGACAACCTCAGGCCGCCACAGCGTCCCGCTCATCCGCAGCGAACTCCGGCAATCCCCTGAGCCGCTCGTAGATCGGCGCAAAGTCTGCCGCCGTCATCTCGAACAGCTGCTCAAAACTGTCGATCACAAAGTACGTCTGCTGGTACGTGTCAATCTTGTAGCGCGTGCGCATCGTTCGCTCCAGCGCCAGCGGAATCCGCTGGGGTTCGGGGCTCTGCACCGAGTACGCCAGCTCGCCCGACGAACTCAGGATCCCCGCGCCGTAGGCCCGCAAGCCGCCCGCTTCGCGGATCAGGCCGAACTCGATCGTGTACCAATACAGGCGCGAGAGCATCTCGCACGCCCCCAGCCCCTGAGCCTTCAGGCCGCCCTGGCCGTAGCGCTGAACGTAGTCGGCGAACACCGGGTTGAACAGCAGCGGCACATGGCCGAACAGGTCGTGGAAGATGTCCGGCTCGACGATGTACTCGAACTCCTCGGGCTTGCGGATCCAGTCCGTCACCGGGAACTTGCGGTTGGCCAACAGCGTGAAGAACGGCACCTCGGGGATCAGGCCGGGGACGCCCACCAATTCCCAGCCGGTGGCCTTGTACAGGCGCTCATTGACTTCTTCAAATCGCGGAATGCGGTCGCGCGCGCCCAGCATGGGCAGGGCCTGGATGAAGGCCTCGCTCGCGAGCCCCGGCAACAGGGCGCACTGGCGTTCGTACAGCCGGCGGTAGGTGTCGTGGTCGGCTTCGGTGTAGCTCGCGTAATCCTGTGGGCAGGTGTAGTCCTCGCTGGCGCGCGAGTAGTCGCCGCGGGGAGGCCGGTTGGATTGGCCGTAGACGACGGGGGCTTGTCCCATTTTTTGTACTCCTTTTTGGTTGCCGCCCCGGCCAGGCGCACCGAAGGGTGCGCAATCACTGCCCCGGCGGCTTTAGTCGATCTTGATCTTTGCGGCCCGGATCAGAAACTCGTACTTGCTGTTCTCCGAGCGCACAAACTGCGCAAACCCGTCGAGAACCAGCTCTTCGGGCGTGATGCCCATCTTCTTGAACTTCTCCTTGCCCGCGGGCGAGTGCATGGCGGCCGAGAACGCGTTGGCGTACCGGCGCGCATCCGCATCGGGAAGCGAGGCCGGGGCGAACAGCCCGAACCAGGTGGACACGTTGAAGCCCTGCACGCTGTCATTGATGCTGGGCACATTGGGCAGCGCCTCGTTGCGGCTGAGCGTGGTCACGCCCAGCGCCAGCAGCTTGCCCGACTGGATCTGCGGCAGCGCCGAGGCCAGGTTGTCGAACACCATCAGCACCTGGCCGGACTCCAGCGCCG
>NZ_JALEGG010000208.1 GCF_022763525.1 Acidovorax sp. | reverse complement strand
CGGGGGTGGCGCCAGCGCGGGTGCGGCAGCGGACTCCCTGGCAGGGGTGGGGGCTAGGGCAGCGGCAGCGGCAGGCGCCGGGGTTTCAGCGGGCGCCCATACGGTCACCCCCATTTCCTGCAGCATGGCGCGCTGCCGTGCATCAAGGTGAAGGCTCATACCGAAAGTGTGAAAGGGGCTTGGGGGAGGGGGTTCGTCATCGTCGTCACAGGGCCAGGCTCATGACCACGGCGTCCTCGCGCTGCCCGCCCGCTGCGGGGTAGTAGCGCTTGCGTTCGCCCACGCGCCGGTAGCCGTGGGCTTCGTAGACCTGCTGTGCGCGCACGTTGCTCATGCGCACCTCCAGCCAAAGCCACTGGGCGCCTCGCCCGCGCGACCACAGGGCGAGCGCATCGAGCAGCACGCGCGCCCAGCCCTGGCGCTGGAATTCGGGGGTGACCGTGATGTTCAGCAGATGCACCTCGTCCACTCCCATCATGGCCACGAAGTAGCCCAGCAACTGCTCTCCCGCCATGAGCACCTGGGCCTGGTAGCCGGAGGCAAGGGCGTCGGTGAAGTTGCCCCGCGTCCAGGGATGGGAGTAGGCGCGCTGCTCCACGTCCAGCACCGCGTCCAGCCGCGCGAGCGTCAACGCCTCGAAGCGTGCTTCGACAGCGGTAGCTGACGCGGTGGCAGGTGGTGTGGGCAGGGCGCTCATGAGTGGGTGCAATACAGTGGGGGAGGTGTCTGGCGGTGCTTTGGCCACCCGTCTCAAGGCGTGGCGGGTCCCGCCTGCGCTGCGCGCAACGCAGCGCGCTCGGCCGTGGTTTGCGCCACTTTATCGCGGATGTAGCGCGGCAGCGCCTCGCTGGCATCGACAGCCTGGCCCGCTGCCAGCAGCCCCGGGGCCAGGCGCAGCAGCGCACTGGCCGTGGGCAGGGCGGCGGTGTGGTCGGCGGTGGGCGCCAGCCGTTCGCCATAGGCCGCACGCGCATTGCCGGCCACGGTCCACCCTGCGGGGACGGCCACGGCTTCCGGCGCGCTGAGACCGAAGTCGGCGTCGGCCCGCCAGCGGGCTTCGTCCGCCAGCCATTCGCAGCGCGCGTGGTAGACCTCGTCCATGCGGGCATCCAGCACCGCCACCACGCGCGTGCAGCCCTGGGCATGGCGGGCTTCCTCCGCCACGGCCAGCAGGGTGTCCACAGGCAGCACGGGAACGCCCTGGCCCGCACGGGCGCCAAACGCCAGGCCCTGCGCCACCGCGCAGGCCGTGCGCAGGCCGGTGAAAGAACCCGGCCCGCGGCCGAAAACGATGGCGTCCAGCGTGTCGAAGGACAGGCCTGCCTGCGAGAGAAGCTGGCGCACCGCCGGAATCAGGGTGGCCGATGCCTGCGCCCCCCCCGGGCCCGTGTGCTGCCACACGGCATCGCCGTGCTGCACGGCGATGGAGAGCGTGTCGGTGCTGGTGTCAAAGGCAAGCAGGTTCATGGAGCCAGGAAGATTCGCGGAGAGGAAAACAGGTCAGGGCAAGGTCACGGGGTCGTGCGGCCGGGCAGGACCGCCGGGCCTGCCGGCGCCGGCTGGCGGCGCAGCACGCCCAGCAGGATACCCCCGGTCACCAGCAGCAGGCCCGCCACCAGGTTCCAGTGCAGGGGCTCGTTCAGGAAGACCACCGCGCCCATGGCCGAGAGGCCCGGCACCAGCGCGGTGATCATCGTGGACCGCACCGGGCCGAAGTGCTGGATCATGCGCGTGAACGTGATGCCCGAGATCACTACCGAGCCCACGCCCTGGAACACCATGTGGAAGACGATTTCGCTCCAAGGCGCCACCGCCAGGCGGCTGGCAACGGCGCCCAGCCCCACCAGCAGCGCATAGCCCGGCAGGTAGACCAGGCAGGCAAAGGCCGTGATGGCGATCGTGGCCTGCACCGCGTCCACGGCATGCCGCCGCGCCTGCACGCTGTAGACGGCCCAGGACGATGCGGCGAGCATGAACAGCACATCGCCCTTCCACACATCGCCGCCCGAAAACGCCGCCAGCAAACTGTGCCCACCCACCAGCAGGTCGCCTGCCACGATCAGCGCCAGCCCCGCCGCACGCAGCGGGGTGATGTGGTCGCGCAGCAGCACAGCGGCCAGCAGCGCCGTCCACAGCGGCAGACTTCCCGGCATGAGCACGGCCGCGTGGGTCGCGGGGGCATGGAAGAAGCCTGAATAGGCGAGCATGGCGTACAGCAGCCCGCCAAAGGTCCCCAACAGCGCAGTAGTGCGCAGCGGCAAGGGCGAGATGCCCGCCAGGCTCGAGGGTGGGGCCGCAGTGCCCAGCGCGGCGGCACGGCGGCGCACCATCCACCATCCCCAGGGCAGCAGGACCAGGCTGGCACCAGTGATGCGCAACAGCGCAATATCGAGCGGGGTGAGCGTGCGATGGGCGGACGCGCGGGCGACCACAACGAAGGCTGTCCAGAGGGTAACCGTCACGATCGCCGCCAGCAGGCCGATGGCACGAGGAGAAAAACGCATCCGGGGATTATCTGGCCCCGCGCGTTGTCAGGTGTCCGTCGACCGCAGACCCTGCTGCCTGGCAGGGCTCGCCGCTTGTCGCGGAGTCCCCGGAGCCCCCCGAGCCTGTTGAGGCTCTTTTCAGCGTGCCCGTTGCCGGGCAACCTTTGCGGCAAGGCGGCACAAGGCCGCACTCTGCGTTGCACACCTTGCCCAGGCCGCCAGCATGGGCTGCAGCGCAAGCCCTGATTGCGGCCTTGCGAGCACCGTGAAAAAAGTCAGCAGGCGCTTTGAGTGGTCAGAAGGATTCCCAATCGTCGTCGCCGCCCTTCTGGGGGTTGCGTGGAGCAGGCTGTGGAGCGGATGCCAGCGCTGGCGCTGCAGGCTTCGCGGCAGCCGGCGCCGGAGTGCGGGGAATGGCAGGCTTGGCAGGAGCACCGGCGGCCACGGCCGCGGGTCGTGCCGGCGCAGGGCGGGCAGGGCTGGCCAAGACCGCAGGTGCTGGCGCAGGGCGAGCCTGTTCGCCCGAGAGCTTGAACACTGCCACCACCTGCACCAGTTCGTGTGCCTGGTTGCGCAGGCTGCTGGCCGCGGCGGCCATTTCTTCCACCAGCGCGGCGTTTTGCTGCGTGGCCTGGTCCATGGAGGTGACCGCCTCGCCCACCTGCGCGACGCCGGCGCTCTGCTCGCTGCTGGCGGCACTGATCTCACCCATGATGTCCGTGACGCGGCGGATGCTGCTCACGACCTCGGTCATGGTCTCGCCGGCCTTGTCGACCAATGCTGTGCCGTGTTCGACGCGGTCCACGCTGGCCTGGATGAGGTTCTTGATCTCCTTGGCGGCTTCGGCGCTGCGGCCCGCCAGGCTGCGCACTTCCGAAGCCACCACGGCAAAACCGCGCCCTTGCTCGCCCGCTCGGGCGGCTTCCACTGCGGCGTTCAGTGCCAGGATGTTCGTCTGGAAGGCAATTCCGTCGATCACGCTGATGATGTCGCTGATCTTGCGGCTGGCCTCGTTGATGCCTTTCATGGTCTCCACCACATCGCCCACCACGGCGCCGCCCTTGGCGGCCACGCTGGAGGCGGCCATTGCCAGCTGGTTGGCCTCGCGCGCGCTGTCGGCATTGTTGCGCACGGCAGAGTTCAGCTCTTCCATGCTGGCGGCCGTTTGCTGCAGCGCGCTGGCTTGGTGTTCGGTGCGCGAGCTCAGGTCGCTGTTGCCGTGGGCGATCTCGGAGCTTGCGTTGGACACCGACTCCGCCCCTCGCCGCACGTTGGTCACCACGCGGGCCAGGTTGGCCTGCATGAGCGCGAGCGAGGACATGAGCTCGCCCACTTCATCCTTGCCGTGCTGCGGAACGGTGGCGGTGAGGTCCCCCTCGGCCACCCGCTTGGCCAGGTCCGATGCCTGCGCCAGGGGGGTGGTGACCGAGCGGGACAGCACCCACGAGAACAGCACAGCGAGCGCGACGCTCAGCACGCCCAGGGCCACCAGCAACTGCCGGCTGGACTGGCGGTTCTCCTCGATGGCCCGGCCCAGCGCATCGACCTGATCGCGCTGGTTGCGCAGCAACTCGTCCATCTTGGCGGCGTAGTTGTTCGCCTCGGGCATGAACTGCTTCTCGAGCAGGGCATTGGCCTCGTCCACCTTGCCCTCTTTCTTGAGCGCGAAGATCACGTCGCGGTTCTTGAGGTAGACCGTGCGCAGCGCGCCGATTTCCGCAAAGATTCTCTTCTCGGAGTCGAGGAACATCAGCGCCTCCACGGCTTTTTGCAGCTCGCCCGAGCTCTTGGACGAGGCCTTGCTCTCCTCTGCAAAGAAGTCCGCCAGCGAAGGGTCGCTGCTGCGCGCGACGGCGGCGGTGCGCGTGATGCCGGCGCGCAGGTTGCGCGACCAGTCGCTCACCAGGCGCTCGGTCTTGATGGGGTTCTGCAGCATCTCCCGCGTGGCGTCAGCCACGGCGTTCAAGCGCGCGATGCTCAGCGCGATGGCGCCGATCAACAGCAGCAGCACCAGCGAAAACCCAAGCGCAAGGCGCTTGGCGACAGAGAGATTGGAGAGTCGGCTCATAGAGGAGGATGCCCTGATGTGTAGCGTTGCGTGATCGAGAAATTGCACAGTCCGGTGGTTGTGCCGTGCTGCGCCCCAACGGCGGCTGTGCGCGATGATCGGTGGCGTAGTTTAAGTACGCCGCTTGCCCACTGCGTGCGCGGTTGTCACGCTCTAGACTCTCCGCATGATGAATCGATCGCGACTTTCCCGTCCCCTTTCCTGGGCGCGGGCCGCCGGGATGGCGGCTGCCTTGTGTGCTGCCAGTGCATCCCCGGCGCTGGCCCAGTTGCCGGGGGCGGCAACAGCCCTTCCGCCCGAGGTCGATGCGGCGCTTGCCCGAGCCCGGCTGCCGCGCGAGTCCCTGAGCGTTCTAGTCACCGAGGCGCAAGGGAATGTGCGCACCCAGCCCCGCCTGGCACACCGTGCGCAGGTGCCCGTGAACCCCGCGTCGGTGATGAAGCTGGTGACCACCTATGCGGCGCTGGAGCAGCTGGGCCCTGCCTACGTGTGGAACACGCCCGTGTATGTGCAGGGCACAGTGCAGGACGGCAGCCTGCGCGGCAATGTCTACATCCAGGGCTTGGGCGACCCCAAGCTGGTCATGGAGCGCCTGTGGCTTCTGATGCGGCGCCTGCAGGGCCAGGGCATCCAGGTCATCGTGGGCGACATCGTGCTCGACCGCACGGCTTTCGACGTGCCCGACCACGACCCGGCGCGTTTCGATGGCGAGCCGCTGCGGCCCTACAACGCCGCCCCCGATGCGCTGCTGTTCAACTACAAATCCTCGGTGATGACGTTCGTGCCCGACGCGGCGGCCGGCTTGGCGCGCATCCAGTACGACCCGCCGCTTGCTGGCGTGCAGCGCCAGGCCACCGTGGCGCTGGCGGCGCCCGGGGCCGAATGCGGCGATTGGCGGGCGGCCTTGCGTGCGGAGCTGGCCGACCCGGCCAAGGTGAGTTTCCAGGGCGTGTACCCGGCCGCCTGCGGCGAGCGGGTATGGCCCGTGGCGGCGCCGGATCCGCGCGGTTTTGCCGCGCGTGCGGTCGAGGGCATGTGGCGCGAACTGGGCGGCAAGCTCACCGGCAGCGTGCGCGAAGGCAAGGTGCCTCCCGGATTGAAGCCGGCCTTCACGGCCGTTTCGCCTCCCCTGGCCGAGGTGGTGCGCGACGTGAACAAGTACAGCAACAACGTGATGGCGCAGCAGGTGTTCCTGACGCTGGCGATGCAGAAGAACGGCGTGGCCAGCTTCGATGGCGCGCGCGAGGCCCTGCGGCAGTGGTGGACCGTGCGGGTGGGCGACGCCGAGCCGCCACAAGCCGACAACGGCGCTGGCCTCAGCCGCGATGCCCGCGTGACGGCCCACGCGCTGGCGCGCATGCTGCAAGTGGCTTGGGCGTCGCCGGTCATGCCCGAGCTCGTGGCCTCGCTGCCCATCACGGGGGTGGACGGCACACTGCGGCGCAGCAACAGCCGCGCGGGCACGGCGCACCTCAAGACCGGAAGCCTGCGCGACGTGATGGCCGTGGCCGGCTATGTGCACGCGGCCAGCGGGCGACGCTATGTGCTGGTGGCCATCGTCAACCATGCCAACGCGGGCGCCGCGCGGCCGGTACTGGACGCCCTGATCGACTGGACGGCACGCGAACACTGAAGCGGTGAAGCGGTGAAGCGGTGAAGCGGTGAATAATGAGCCCTTGGCCGGCCTGCCAGCCGAGGGCGCCCACCGGGTGGCCCGCAGTCTTCTTTTCCCTCTCCCCTTCCATGTCCATCACCGAGTTGATCGGCTACGTTGCCGCCTTCCTGACCACTTGCAGCTTTGTTCCACAGGCCTGGCACACCTTCCGCACCCGCGACGTGGGCGGCATCTCCCTGGGCATGTACAGCGTGTTCACCGCGGGCGTGGCCCTGTGGCTGGTCTACGGCCTCACCCTGTCGGCCTGGCCCATCGTGGTGGCCAACGCGATCACGCTGGCGCTGGCCGGAACCATTTTGGGCATGAAGCTGGCCTATGGCGCGCGCGGCCGGCGCCGTTGAGCTGGCCGCACCGGCCGTTCGGTGATCCCCGGTGTCGCCTAGGCGTCTTGTCCGCGGCGCGGTCCGCGTTATCCCCTATGGATGGTGCAGCGCAGGTGCGCGCACGATGCGTCCCTGTTTTCTTGACCCAAGGATGCATTCATGACGTATTTCCGCCTTACCTGTGTGGCCGCCGCGGCGGTGCTGCTTGTTGCCTGTGGTGGCTCGGACGACCCGGATCGGGGCGCGTTGATCGACCCCCCGGCCGTGGTGACCACGCTCACAGCCGCGCAGATCGACGCGGGCACCGCTGGCAGCGGCTTGCAGCCCCTGACCGGCAAGGCCAAATGCGATGTGAAGGTAGTGGCGCTCAACTACACCACCGTGGGCGCCAAGGGAAGCGAGAGCACCAATGCGTCGGGCGTGATGCTGGTGCCTGCCGGCGCCTGCACCGCGGCCGCACCGCTGGTGGCCTACGCCAAGGGCACCGATGTACAGAAGCCGCGCACCCTGGCCAACCCGCAGGACTCTGAAACCTTCCTGCTGGCCGCGATGTACGCCGCACAGGGCTATGCAGTCGTGGCCACCGACTACCTGGGCTTTGCGAAGTCGGGCTACAGCTTCCACCCCTACCTGCACGCCGACTCGGAGGCCACCTCGGTGATCGACTCGGTGCGGGCCGCGCGCAACGCCTCGGCCGCCGTGGGCGCAAGCCTGTCGGGCAAGGTCATGTTCACCGGCTATTCGCAGGGCGGGCACTCGTCCATGGCGGCGCACCGCGCGGCGGAACGCGACTACGGCACGGAGTTCAATGTCGTCGCCGGCGCGCACCTGGCGGGCCCTTACAACCTGTCCGGCTCGCTGCGCATTCCCGACGCCATCGCCGGCGTGCAGTTCTTTGTTCCGTACCTCGTGACTGCCTGGCAAAAGGTCTATGGCGACGTCTACACGGATGTGAAGCAGGCGTTCAAGGCGCCGTACTCCGGCTACATCGAGAACCTGTTGCCCCATCCCACGCTGACCTACACCACCCTGGTGACCTCGGGCACGCTGCCGGGCGGCCCCGGCGTGACGCCGAACCAGGCGCGCGATGCGGTGTTCCAGTCCGACTTCATCACCGGATCGCAGACCAGCACCACCCATCCCCTGTACCTTGCTGCCAAGAAAAACGATCTGCTCGGCTGGAACCCCAAGGCCCGGGTGCTGCTGTGCGGCGGAGCCGGAGATCCCACAGTGCCGCCCGCCATCCACCAGAAGGTCATGAAGGCCGACTTCGACAGCCGGGGGCTGACCAACGTCACGTCGGTGGATGTGGACGCCGCCATCCAGGCCACCTTCGGCCCTGGCGGCAAGGCCCCCACGGACCCCGCTTCCGCGGAGTTTGCCGCCTACTATGGCGCCTACCACGGTACCTATGAGCCGCCGTTCTGCCATGCCCAGGCCCGTGCGGTCTTCGACGCGGTGAAGTAGCAAGGCACTGCCCCAACAAAAAGCCGACCCGAGGGTCGGCTTTTTGTTGCCGGGGTGCAGACGCCCCAGGGGCCGGCTTACCAGCGAGCGCGCAGCCGGTCGTAAGCGTACGTGCCGAACTGGCGCTGCGCCGAGGGCGTCAGGTACACCGGGTCCGCGAACACGTAGGAAACCGGGTCGGCGCCTGCCAGCAGCGTGGAAGACGTGCATCGCGCCGAATTCACCTGGCCCGCGCCGATGCCGATGCCATTGGCGGGGTCTACCGAGGTGCACACGGGGGTGGTGGCGTTGTTGAAGCCGTAGTTGGCGGGCACGCCCGTGTACAGGTTCACGTAGTAGGCGGAGTCCACGTACAGCACGTTGGCGCCCAGGTCGACGATGCCCACGAGCAGGCCTTCGTTGAAGCGGCTGCTGGCGTCGTTGAGCAGGGTTTCGCGGCCAATGGACTTGGCCCAGGGGGTCTTGCTCAGATCGTAGGTGCCGGTCACCACGACGTACTTGGCCCCCGCGGTGACCAGGCGGCGCACCTGCGCAGCAAAGTCCTCGCCGGCCTGGCGCGCCGCAGCCACCATGGCAGCTTCGGTTTGCGTGCCGGCCTGCACGGCGGCCATGCCCGCGATCACGTCGCTGATGCCGCCGCTCACGAGCACGACATCGCTCGCGCCAAAGCTGCCGCGCGCGAGGAAGGTGTCGATCTGCTCGGTGATGGTGGGCGTGCTGGCGTTGCCGGCGGCATCGGGCTTGATCTTGACGCGCGCATTGCCCACAGCGTAGCTGGTGCCGCCTGCCGAGGCCGCGGCCAAGGGCTTGCCGTAGTTGGCGGCCACTTGCAGGGTCCAGTTGTTGATGCTGCCATCGTTGACGGTGTAGCGCGTGCCGTTTTGTCCCACGTCGCTGTTGGCATCGCCAAAAGCGATGAAGCGCTGGGGCGCAATGGCCGATTCGGTCGTGCTCGACCCACAGGCCGCGAGCAACGCGGCCGATGCACATGCGGCGACCAAGACGGTGCGGCGCATCCAATTTGCTGCCATGTAGTTCTCCAGAAAAGGTGGCGGGTAGTTTAGCGGCGCAAAGTCAATGCATGTAAAGCGGGTGCTCAGGGCAGATGTGCAATCCTGGCGCTACGGTTGAACTGCCGCGGCCCCGACCAGTGGACACCGCGCAAGGGCCGCCCCGCAGCTCCAAGCCTGCCTGCCCAGGCTTGGACGAGCCCGAACAGCGCCCCGCATCTGGCGGGCGCACCGAGCGACAAAGTCGCTCAGGAGGATGCCCTCATCCACCAGCCGCCGCACGCTGCAGGCGATCGCGCACACCCTCCCATTCGGGCGTGGCGGGCGGGGTCTCGATCCAGATCAGCTTGACGCCGTCGTCGTCAAAGCCGCGCAGCACGGCAAACAACTGCTGGGCCGTGGCGACGGCATCGTCAGGCATGCGGCGCATCACCAGCTTGGACGATTTCGTGCGCAGCGCCGCACGCGCGTACACGGCGATGTGCGCTGCCTCGGCGCCCAGCAGATCCAGACCGGTCTGCAGCGCCTTGGCGTCCATCAGGCGCACCTTGGCGGTGGGGGCGTAGTGCGATTCCAGCGTGCCGGAGGCGCGGGGCGTGTGGTCGGGCAACTCG
Organism: Acidovorax sp.; assembly: GCF_022763525.1. Classification (GTDB taxonomy): domain Bacteria; phylum Pseudomonadota; class Gammaproteobacteria; order Burkholderiales; family Burkholderiaceae_C; genus Acidovorax. Next base: position 8,016 of record NZ_JALEGG010000208.1, on the reverse strand, counting down.
TCCTTCGACAGGGGTGCCATGCCGCAAGCCCGCGCAATCTGCTCGCGCGTGATCGCGCCGGGGCGCAGCAGCACGGGCACGCCGCGCGTGCAATCCACGATGGTGCTCTCGATGCCCACCTGGCAGGGACCACCGTCCAGCACCAGCAAATCCGGGCCCAGCTCGTCCTGCACGTGCTGCGCGGTGGTGGGGCTCACGCGGCCAAAGCGGTTGGCGCTCGGCGCGGCCACGCCCCACACGGGCGGGCCGCCGGCCTCGGCGCCGTCACCGGGGGCCGCGCAGGCCGCCAGCAAAGCATGTGCGACGGGGTGGGCAGGGCAGCGCAGGCCCACGCTGTCCTGCCCGCCGGTGGCTGCGGTCGCCACGCCGGGCAGGCGCGGCAGGATGACGGTGAGGGGGCCGGGCCAGAAGGCGTCCACCAGCTTCTGGGCGAACGTGGGCACCTCTCGGGCGAAGTGGGCAATGCCCTGGGCATTGGCCACGTGCACGATGAGCGGGTGGTCGCTGGGCCGGCCTTTGGCGGCAAAAATCTGCGCCACAGCCGCATCGCTGCTGGCGTCCGCGGCGAGGCCGTACACCGTTTCGGTGGGCAGGCCGAGCAGGGCGCCGCTGCGCACCGCGCGGGCCGCGGCGGCGATGGCCTGGGGGTCGTTGCCGTCGAGGACCATGGTCAGAACGCGGCGATGCCCAGCAGCTCGGCCGCCTTCAGCGCCGTGGCGCGCGCGGCCTCGGGCGTGGCGCCGGTGACGTTGAGGTGGCCCATCTTGCGGCCGCGCTTGGCGTCGCGCTTGCCGTACAGGTGCAGGTGCGTGCCGGGCAAGGCCAGCACGGCGGCCCAGGGCGGCGTCTGCGCGGTGTCGCCGCCGTGGGCAAACCACAAATCGCCCAGCAGGTTGAGCATGACGGCCGCGCTGTGCTGGCGTGGCTGCGTGAGCGGCAGGCGGGCCAGGGTGCGCACCTGCAGCTCGAACTGCGACACGTCGCAGGCGTTCTGGCTGTAATGGCCACTGTTGTGGGGGCGCGGGGCGATCTCGTTGACCACGAGGCTGCCGTCCTGCAGCACAAAAAACTCTACACACAGCACGCCCACGTACTGCAGGCCTTCTGCTACAGATTTCGCAGCTGCTACCGCTTGTGCAGCAAGCGCTGGGGGCAGATTTTGCTCATACACCTCGGTCACGGCCAGGATGCCGTCCCGGTGCAGGTTGCGCTGCACGGGCAGGTGCACCATGGCGCCGTCGTGGCCGCGGGCCACGATCACGGAGCATTCCAGGTGCAGCGGCAGCATCTTCTCCAGCACGCAGGGCACGCGGCCGACGGCGTCCCAGGCGGCGGCCAGCTCGGCGGCAGTCTTCACGCGCACCTGGCCCTTGCCGTCGTAGCCCATGCGGGCGGTTTTCAAAATCCCTGGCAAAAGATCGGGTGACACGGCGGCCAGTTGCTCCGCCGTCTCGATCACGGCATACGGCGCGCAGGGCACGCCGCAGCCCACAAAATGGGCCTTTTCCCGGGCACGGTCTTGCGCCACGGAGACCGCGCTGGCGGCGGGCGACACGGGCCGCTGCTGCGCCAGAGCGGCCAGCGCGGCGGCGGGCACGTTCTCGAATTCGGTGGTCACCGCATCGGCCACGCGGGCCAGCTCGGCCAGCCCTTGCGGATCTTCGTAGTCCGTCTGGATATGGTGGTGGCTCACCAGCCCGGCGGGGCTGGTGGGGTCGGCATCCAGCACGGCCGTGAAGTAGCCCATGGCCTGGGCCTGGTGCACGAACATGCGGCCCAGCTGGCCGCCGCCGAGCACGCCCAGCGTGGAACCTGGCAAGAGTGGTTGGCTGGAAGTCATGCGGCGGGTGGCAGGGTCATGTTGCGCGCCACCTCGGTCTGCTCGGCGCGGAAGGCTTCCAGGCGCTGGCGCAGCTCGGGGTCTTCATTGGCCAGCAGGGCCACGGCAAACAGGGCCGCGTTGGCTGCCCCGGCGGTGCCGATGGCAAACGTGGCCACGGGGATGCCCTTGGGCATCTGCACGATGCTGTGCAGCGAATCCACGCCCTGCAGGTGGCGGCTGGCCACCGGCACGCCCAGAACGGGCACCGGGGTCTTGGCGGCGATCATGCCGGGCAGGTGGGCGGCGCCCCCGGCACCCGCGATGATGGCTTTCAGGCCCCGGCCGGCGGCGGCCTCGGCGTAGGCGAACATGTCGTCGGGCATGCGGTGGGCCGAGACCACGCGCGCTTCGTGGGCGATGCCGAACTGTTCAAGAATCTGCACTGCATGCTGCATGGTGTCCCAGTCGCTGCTGGAACCCATGACGACGCCGATCTGGATGGGTTTCATGGTGTGTGGGGTGGGCGGCTGCAGGCAGCTCGTGCCCCAGGCGCTGTAGGTGGAACCCGCGATTTTACTTTTTGCGCCCCCGGCACCGTCACGCCGCTGTTTCGATGGGCCAAAATAGCGCGATCCCGCTTCCACTGAGCCCACACCCGCCATGATTGACGTCACCGTAGAGAACTTTGAAGCCGAGGTGGTTGCCGCCTCCATGAACGTCCCCGTGCTGGTGGACTTCTGGGCGCCCTGGTGCGGCCCGTGCAAGTCGCTGGGGCCGGTACTCGAAAAGCTGGAAACCGAATACGCCGGCCGCTTCAAGCTCGCCAAGATCGACTCCGACCAGGAGCAGCAGCTGGCCGGCATGTTCGGCATTCGCAGCATTCCCACCTGCGTGCTCCTCATGAACGGCCAGCCCGTGGACGGTTTCATGGGCGCCTTGCCCGAGGGCCAGGTGCGCGCCTTCCTCGACAAGCATGTGCCCACCGCTGAAGAGTTGGTCGCCGAAGCCCAGGAGGAAGAGGCCCTGGACGCCCTGGCCGACGGTGACACCGACACCGCGCTCGAGAAGCTGCAGCATGCCGTGGTGACCGACCCGGCCAACGACGACGCGCGCTTCGACTACGTGAAGCTGCTGCTCCAGCTGGGCCGGGACGACGACGCCAAGGTGGCGTTTGCCCCGGTGATTGCCAAGGCCGGCACCTCGCGCAAGCTGGGTGCGCTCAAGGCATGGATGGATGCTATTGATTTCGTAGCTTCTGGCGCTCATGGAGAAAGCGCTGGGGCTGAATTTGATTCAAAAATAGCCGCCAACAAACGCGACTTCGACACCCGCTATGCCAAGGCCCGCTGGCTGCTCGCTCACCAGCGCTGGACGGACGCCATGGATGAGCTGCTGGAAATCCTCATGCGCGACAAGGGCTGGAACGAAGAAGCTGCGCGCAAGACCTATGTGGCCATCCTCGAAATCATCGAGCCGCCCAAGGTGAAAGTGGCCGATGGGCAGATTCCGCCGGACGATCCGGTGGTGGCCACGTACCGCAGGCGCCTGAGTTCGGTGGTGCTGAGCTGAGCTTTCTGCCCTACCACAGGGCGCTCATCTGAAAACTGGCGCGGTCTAGTCCGCTGAACCCGAGAAATCGGCGGTGCGCCGGGATGCGGCGCAGCCGCTCAGGGGTTGTCTTTAACCTGTCAGACGTTCCAGCGCCTCACGGTACTTGGCGGCGGTCTTTTCGATCACCTCGCGCGGCAGGCGCGGTGCCGGCGCGGTCTTGTCCCAGGGCTTGCCGTTCACCTGCGCCTGCTCCAGCCAATCGCGCACGAACTGCTTGTCGTAGCTCGGTGGGTTCTGCCCGGCGGCCAGGGCGGCCTCGTAGCCTTCCACGGGCCAATAGCGCGAGCTGTCGGGGGTGAGCACCTCGTCCATCAGCACCAGCGTGCCGTCGGGCGCCAGCCCAAACTCGAATTTCGTGTCCGCAATGATCATGCCCTTGGTGAGGGCGATCTCGGCTGCAGCCTTGTAGATGGCGATGCTCAGGTCGCGGATGCGGGTGGCCAGATCCGGGCCGATCATCTCCACCGTGCGCTCGAAGGTGATGTTCTCGTCGTGCTCGCCCACGGCGGCCTTGGCGGCCGGTGTGTAGATGGGCTCGGGCAGCTTGGCCGCGTTGGTCAGGCCCTCGGGCAGCGGCACGCCGCAGACCGAGCGCGATTCCTGGTACTCCTTCCAGCCGCTTCCGGCCAGGTAGCCGCGCACCACGGCCTCCACCGGAATGGGCTTGAGGCGCTGCACCAGCATCGAGCGGCCGCGCACCTGGGCCACTTCTTCCGGCTTGACCACGCTCTCGGGCGCATCGCCGGTAAGGTGGTTGGGGCAGATGTGCCCGAGCTTGTCGAACCAGAAAAGCGCCATCTGCGTGAGCAGCTCGCCCTTGCCGGGAATGGGCTCGCCCATGATCACGTCAAAGGCGGAAAGGCGGTCGCTGGCCACCATCAGGATGCGGTCGTCGCCCACGGCGTAGTTGTCGCGCACCTTCCCGCGGGCCAGCAGCGGCAGCGAGGTGAGGGCGGAGGTATGCAGGGCGTTGGAGCTGGGCTGGGTCATGGTGTGGGTGGGACGATCGGATCGGGTTTGCGCAGCGTGCAGGCCGTGTGCCGCGGCAGGATGGAACCGGGGGATTCGTGCCGGGCGGCGCGCAACGCGCGAATTTTACGCGGACCCCCATGGCCCCCGAGAGAGGGAGGCGGGGGGCGAAGGTGCGAAAGCAGCCGCGGAAGGGTTGCCACGTGTTCGATGAACTCGCCCATTGTGCGCGCATTTCCGGGGCTTGGCACCTTGCCCGGCATAACCCAGCAGGCCGGGGCGGAATGGGATTGCTTTTCAGGGTGGGCGGGGGCATAGTGACCTCACGCCAACAGGATGCATCCAAGTTCGTCGGGCCGCTCCTCTGATCCAGGGCGGCGTTTTCTTCCACAGAGCGTGTCACAGGAGACTTATTTATGAACTTGACGATCAGCGGTCACCATCTCGAAGTTACCCCTGCCTTGCGCAGCTACGTCACCACCAAGCTGGACCGGATCACGCGCCATTTCGACCAGGTTGTCGACGTCAAGGTACTGCTGACAGTAGAGAAGCAAAAGGAGAAGGAAAAGCGCCAGCGAGCGGAATGCAACATCCACGTCAAAGGCAACGACCTGTTTGCCGAGAGCTCCCACTCCGACCTGTATGCCGCCGTTGACGAGTTGGTCGACAAGATGGATCGCCAGGTCGTGCGCCACAAGGATCGCCTGCAAGACCATCACCACGAAGCCGCCAAGCGCGAACTGCACGTTTGATGCGCAGCTCTCGTGCCTGGCACAGCAGCCGCCCCCTGGGGCGGTTTTTTTGTTGCCCCCCGGCGTGCCGTCCCTTGTATTGTTTCTCTGTGCAAAAGCCTGTCAGCCCATGGAGCCGCGACCATGCATCGGCCAATAATGGCAAACCCTGGTACTCAGGGTTTTCGCCAAGATGTGCATAATTGTTACCTTGACCATGAACCGACTCGCCTCCATCCTGCCCCCCGCTCAAGTGCTCGTGAGTGTGGACGCCACCAGCAAGAAGCGTGCTTTTGAAGAAGCGGGTCTGCTGTTCGAGAGCCAGCACGGCCTGTCGAGGGCATTGATCACCGACAGCCTGTTTGCGCGCGAGCGCCTGGGCTCCACCGGGCTGGGCCATGGCGTGGCCATTCCCCACGGCCGCATCAAGGGCCTGAAGGCGCCGATGGCGGCGGTGTTCCAGCTGCTCAACCCCATCGGGTTCGACGCGCCGGACGAGTTGCCGGTAGGGCTGTTGATCTTTTTGCTGGTGCCCGAGGCTGCCACGCAAAAACACCTGGAGATCCTCTCCGAAATCGCGGAGCTGCTGAGCGATTCCGCGTTGCGCGAAAAACTCAAGTCCTGCACCGACGCGGCCGAACTGCACGGCACCATCGCTGGCTGGCAGTCCACCCAGGCCGCCTGAGCCGCTGCGGGTTGCGTCCCCTCATCCCCCTTACACCCTCATCGCTGTGAAGCCCAATGTCGTCAGCGCCGATGTCCTTTTCGAGGAGTTCCGCGGCCTGCTGAAGTGGGAATGGGTGGCGGGGCTGGGGGCCTCCGAACGGCGTTTTGACGAGGTGGCCGTTCGATCGGCCCGCTCCGGGGCTGATCTGGTCGGCTACCTCAACTACATCCACCCCTACCGGGTGCAGATCCTCGGCGAGCGCGAGATCGCCTACCTCGGCAGCGCGTCGCCCGACGATTGCAAGCGGCGCATCGCGCGCATCGTGACGCTCGAGCCGCCCGTGCTGGTGCTGGCCGACAACCAGTCGGCTCCGGACGAACTGGTATCCATGTGCGAGCGCGCGCAGATTCCAATGTTCTCCACGCACGAGTCGTCGGCGTTCGTCATCGACGTGCTGCGGGCCTACCTGTCCAAGCACTTTGCCGACCGCACGACGATGCACGGCGTGTTCATGGACATCCTGGGCCTGGGCGTGCTGATCACCGGCGAATCCGGCCTGGGGAAAAGCGAGCTGGGCCTGGAGCTGATCTCGCGGGGCAACGGTCTGGTGGCAGACGATGCGGTGGACCTTTATCGCATCAACCAGACCACGATCGAAGGCAAGTGCCCCGAGCTGCTGCAGAACCTGCTGGAAGTGCGCGGCATCGGCCTGCTGGACATCCGCGCCATCTTTGGCGAGACGGCGGTGCGCCGCAAGATGCGCCTCAAGCTCATCGTGCACCTGGTGCGCAAGGAGACGCTGGAGCGCGACTACGAGCGCCTGCCGTACGAGCCCCTCACTCAGGACGTGCTCGGCGTGCCCGTGCTCAAAGTGGTCATCCAGGTGGTGGCCGGCCGCAACATCGCCGTGCTGGTCGAAGCCGCCGTGCGCAACACCATCCTGCAACTGCGCGGCATCGACACCTACCAGGAATTCGTGGAGCGCCACCGCCGCGCCATGGAACGCGACACCGGTGGATAGTGCTACTTATTCGATAGCTGTTGGTGCTTGATGCGCAAGCGCTAGGGCCGATTCTTATCAAAGGCGGCGATGCGGACGCTGCCGAGGCCGGTGCACCCGTGGATCGCCTTTGCCGGGCCCGTGGGTGCGTCTCCCCTGGGGGAAGGCGCCAAAGGCGACTCAGCGGGGATTACTTGCTTGCACACGACGCGCACTGGCCGTACAGCGCCATGGTGTGGTCCTGCACCACCCAACCCTTGGACTTGGCCACGGTCTGCTGGCGCTTTTCGATCTCCGCGTCGTAGAACTCCTCCACCTTGCCGCACACGGTGCAGATGAAGTGGTCATGGTGCTGACCCTCGTTGAGCTCGTAGACAGCCTTGCCGCTTTCGAAATTGCTGCGGATGAGGATGCCCGCCTGCTCGAACTGGGTGAGCACCCGGTACACCGTGGCCAGGCCGATGTCCGAGCGTTCTTCCAGCAGGACCCGAAAGACGTCCTCGGCCGTCATGTGGCGCTGGCCGCCTTTCTGGAAGATCTCCAGGATCTTCAGGCGAGGCAGGGTGGCCTTGAGCCCCGTGCTTTTGAGTTCGTCGATGTTGGTCATGGCATGGTCTTTCGGGGGATGCGGGCGGGGCCGGGAGCACGAAGGGCCTGCCGCTACAATGGAATGATCATATCCTCAGCCCTTTTACCCATGCCCGTCAAAGCCCGTTGCAGCGCCCGCCTGGGCCTGGTCCTTTTGATCGGTGCCGGCGTGGCCGCCCTGGCTGGTTGCAGTAGCCTGGATGGAGCCAGCACCCGCATTGCCAATATCGTCACGCCCTACAAGGTCGATGTCGTGCAAGGCAACTTCGTTTCGCGCGAGCAGGTCGAGGCGCTGCAGCCAGGCATGAGCCGCCAGCAGGTGCGCGAAATCCTGGGCACGCCGCTGGTCACCAGCCTGTTCCATGCCGACCGCTGGGAATACGTTTTCACGCTCAAACGCCCGGGTGAAGAGGCGCAAACCCGCAAGCTGACGGTGTATTTCCGCGGCGATGTGCTGGAGCGCTCCGAGGGCGACCCCATGCCGACCGAAACGGAGTTCGTGGCGTCCCTGGGCTCGCGCGGCGCCAAGAACAAGGTGCCGGCACTGGAAGCCACGCCCGAGCAGCTGGCCCGCTACCCCGCATCGCCCCGGCCGCAGACCCCGCCCACAGCGGTGCCGCTGGAACCT
>NZ_JALEGG010000022.1 GCF_022763525.1 Acidovorax sp. | reverse complement strand
CCCGGAGCCTATCGCTCGGCTACTTCGACTCAGGCTCGCAAATCCCGCGAGCAAGTGCGGGAAGAATTGGAGCAGGCTATCCGTACGGGTGACATCATGGTGGCGGGTGAATTCGGGGTCAAACGCAATGAGTTGATGTCTGGTCGTTTTCCGATCGTGGCAGGCAAGTCGTTTAAGACGCGGGAACAAGTCAAAAGTGAGTTGGCACGCGCCATCCGCGAAGGAGAAATCGTCGCTGTGGGCGAAGACGGTCGCAAGCTCAACGAAATCTATCCTGACCGCTACCACGCTGCGCGCCATGCTGCCGTGGCCGCCACCTCGGACGAATCCACCAAGGCCCCTCGGTTCTAAACAGGTTCTCTGGGCAGTCGGCTGCTGATCTGGGGGGGCCTTTCGAAACAGGTCCCCTCCAGTTCGCTCGCCATTCGTGTCTGCCGCGCTATCAGCAAGTGCGTGCAACATCTGCATTTGCATTGCTCCGACCGCCGAGCCTCTGTAGGCCTGAACGACATCGCTGTGGGGGGCCGCGCCCTGGGCCTCAAAAATAGAGCGCTGCGAAGCGCGCTGCACGAAATAGCCCTGGCTCACAGCCGCTGCGAAATCTCCAGCAGCGGCTTGATGCTGGACCCAAAGCGGCTCATGAAGGCATGGTTCTGCTCCAGCTGGCTGTAGGGCAAGTACCGGATCCCCAGCTCTGATACCCTGGAGAAGGCGGGCCTTTGAAGTTGCTCAGCGACCTTGTCTCTGCGATTGTCTGGAGCCACCAGAAACAGGGCGCAGTTGCCTGCAACCGGCGTGCCCAGGGCCAGATCGAGCATGCGTACGATGCCCGAATAGATGGACGTGGTGTGTTCGACTTCGAATGCGGCGGCGAATTGCGAGGTCTGGGGATCAACCCATACGACATCGATCAGTCGCACGGACTCCAGTCCTCGGTCCAGACTGGCGGGTAACTGCGCCATGCATCCATCTCCCAGCAGCCCCCCGCCATAGGCGCGGCCCCGGTCGTTGGACGCGATCCAGACCTCAAATCCGAGCGCCTTGCCCAGGTCGCGCAGCGAGGCCTGGACACCCGTGTGGGTCGCATCGCTCTCGCTCGCCTGGGACAGTTCCCGTTGAAATGCGGTGGATTCCTGCCGCACACGTTCAAGGTCTTCTTGCCAGAGAGCTGTCGCCGCTGCATCCATTGCTTGTGGCGGCGCTTCATATCGGCCACTGCCAATGTCAAACAGGAGTCCTGCAATCGCGCCCAGATCGTTCGACAGTTTCAGCCTGTACTGCGCGTTCAAGCGTAGCAAACCTTCTCGCATCGAAAGGTAGTGGTCCCAGCGTCCGAGCTTCACGCGCCCCCCGGTCACCGCGTTGAAACCATTGACGATGGCTGTGTTGAAGGGAGAGACCAGCGTTGGGTGGATGAAATACAGCAAGTTGGCAACTGCAGGGCCCAGGCCTTTGATGCCAATTGCATCAATGCGCTGTATGGCGGCCACTACGTCTTCTGCGCAGTCGCAGTGATCGCAAGTGTGAAGAAGATCTGCGAAGGCGAGCTGGTTGCTGGTGTTCTCGTAGATGTCCGGAATCCGCAGCTTGGGTTTCCAGAGGAACGCGTGGTCCGCTCCCTTGAAAATCTGGCGCTGCTCTGCCACGGAACCCACGATCGTCTCCAGCGAGGAGCCTCGGTAGGCGTTGCCAAACGTTCCGCCCCGGATGTCCTCCACCACCTGCGCGATGCCTCGGCGAATGGAGCGGAAGTTCTTGATCCGCTGATTCCACAGGAACCAGGTGTTGTAGGTGCTGCGCGGGTCTGCCTTCCAGCAGTCTATGAGGGTTGCCAGGGGGTCATGCATCTGTCGTGAGGTGCTTGCCAATGATCTGTGCACTGGGGAAATACATCGAAAAACAAGTCCTGCCAGCGGCCGAACTCACGGAAATCCGCCCCCGGTGCGCATGAACAATTGCCTGGGTGATGGACAAGCCTAGGCCCGCGCCGTCCGAGTCCAGCTGCTTGCGCGACTTGTCCGCCCGAAAGAAGCGGTCGAACAGGCGGGGGATCATCTGCGCATCGATGGAAGGTCCGGTGTTGACGACATCCACGGTGGTTCCGTGCAGGTCCCCTCGAATATCTACGACGACCTGCTCGCCGGGTGGGGTGTAGCGAATGGCGTTGGACAGGAGATTGCTGAGCGCACGGCGCAACATCAACCGGTCGCCAACGATCTCCGCCGCCCCGACCAATTGCAGTCGGACCTGCTTTTCTTCGGCAAGGGCCTCGTAGAAGTCAAACAAAGCCTGTGCTTCATCATGGACCGCAATTCTCTCCGTGCTGGGAAGAATGAGCCCGTGGTCAGCCTTGGCCAGGAACAACATGTCAGCCACCATGCGGGCCAAGCGCTGATACTCCTCGGCGTTGGAGGCCAATATGTCCTGGTACTCCTCGGAAGAACGAGCCTGACTGAGCGTGACCTGCGTCTGTGTCATCAGATTGTTGATCGGCGTACGCAGCTCGTGAGCCAGGTCCGAAGAAAACTCGGACAGGCGGTCGAACTCCTCCTTCAGGCGCCGGAGCATCTCGTTGAGGGTGGTCGCCAGGTCGGCCATCTCCACTGGAAACTCCTGGGTTGGCATCCGCTCATCCAGTCGCTGTGCCGTGATGGCCATAGCGCGGGACCGCATGGCGCGAAGGGGGGCCAATCCATTCTTTGCGGCCCACCAGCCCAGGACCCCAGCCACCAGTGTTGCCAATGCCACGTAGCCCACAAGCACCCAAATCAATTCGTACATGAAGTGCTTGTGGTGGGCAATGTCCACCGCCACCCAGACCTGCAGCGGCGGCTCTGCGGAACCTGGCAGCGTCACGGCTTCGGTCATCCCCCGGTACTCACGCTCCTTGATTCGCCACGAGGCAACCCCCAAGCGGGAATGCTGGGTCCGCACGCTCAAGTCCGCCGGAAACTCAAAGTCCTCCGTCGAGTACAGCGATTGCCCATTGCGAAGCACGGTGACGAACAAGCCCTCATGGCTGTGCAAAACGTCATCCAGCCGCGTCTTCAGATCCTGCGGCGACTTCGATTTGCCGATGACTTCACGCGTCAGGTGAACCTTGTCACGCAATGCATCGCGGTCAAGCTCAACAAAATGCCGGTCGATAGAAATTGCCACGAGAGTCCCCAGGCCGATCAGCACCAGGGCGGACGCCAAAGTGAAAAAGGCCGTCAGCCGCGTGGTGAGCGAGTACCTTGCCTTCACGCACTCTCCTCGGGAGTCTCAAGCACATACCCCATGCCTCGGACCGTCTGGATCAGCTTGACTTCGTAGGCATCATCCACTTTGGCGCGCAGCCGTCGCATCGCCACCTCGATCACATTGGAGTCGCTGTCGAAATTCATGTCCCAGACCTGTGATGCGATCAAGGAACGGGGCAGCACTTCCCCTTGGCGGCGCATCAACAGCTCCAGCAGTCCAAACTCCTTGGCAGTCAGGTCGATACGCTTGCCTGAGCGGATGACCCGCCGGCGCAGGAGGTCGAGTTCCAGATCAGCCACCTGCAGCAAAGTCACCTCGGTGCCGTTTCGTCCGCGCCGCAAGATGGTCCGCACCCGTGCCAGCAATTCCGCAAAGGAAAACGGCTTGACCAGGTAATCATCCGCACCCAGCTCCAGACCTTTGATCCGGTCCTGTACCTGATCCTTGGCGGTGAGGAATAGCACCGGCATCTCCTGGCCGTGGCGGCGCAGATTCGTGAGCACCTGCCAGCCGTCCATCCCAGGGAGCATGACATCCAAGATCACCAGGTCGTAGTCACCTTCCTGGGCAAGGTGCAGACCATCCACCCCGTTATGGACCAGATCGGCATTGAAGCCAGCTTCGCGCAACCCCTGGCGCAGGTACTCGCCGGTTTTGACTTCATCTTCAACGACCAAAATCTTCACGGGGTCCCCCTGGCACTGCGAATGGCCGCAAGTGTGCCTCCAGATCACAGGCTTTCGTGCACATGACAAAGATGTAATGAAGCCGTTATGTCCACGGAAGCCGTGGGCTCACACAATGCGTTGCATCAAGAACGCATGGTGAACTCATGAAAAATTCCTGGCTTTCACGACCTATCTCAAGCCGCTGGCTGGCCGCCGCGCTAGTGGCGCCGTCCATGGCATTTGCCCAAATGCCCGAGGCAGACACCGCCAAGGTGGAGTATCAGCTGTCATACCGATCAGCCCTGGCTGGCTTTGACGCGTACAAAGACCAACCCGTACAGCCCTGGAAGGCCGCCAACGACAAGGTCGGCGAAATCGGTGGATGGCGCACCTACGCCAAGGAAATGCGCCAGGCACCTTCCGCGCCTGGCCAGGAGCAGCCCGCACAAGGGCATGACGCACACCGTGGAGGCAAGCAATGAGCCGCCCCTTGCGCATGCCCCGCGCCAAACTAATGGTCGTTGTGGCCGCCGTCACCGTTTTGTCTGGCTGCGCCAGTGTGAATTTGGAGCAAAACCTCTCCAGCGCCAACGCAGCCACAGGCGGCTTCACGGACGGTCAGCTCACTTTGGCACGGGGTCAGAACGAACGAGATGCCTTGCGCCAGCGCGCCTCAGATCTGCTGGCCAAGCCGCTCAGCCAAAAAGATGCCGTGCAGCTCGCGTTGGTCAACAGCCCGTCGCTGCAAGCGATCGTCGCGCAAAACTGGGCAGATGCCTCTAACGCAGCGCAATCGGGCCGTATTGCCAACCCGATTTTGACCTTGGAGCGCGTTCGCCTGGGCAGCGAAACTGAGATCGGGCGCCTGTTGTCGTTTGGCCTACTGGACCTGCTGACGCTGCCCATGCGTAAAAGCATCGCTGATCAGCGCATCAAACAAGCCCAGTTACGCCTGAGCAGCGACGTGGTGGACCAAGTCACGCAGGTCCGGCAGTCGTGGGTGCGCGCCGTTGCGGCGCAACAGACGCTCACCTATACCCAGCAGGTCGTTGCCAGCGCCCAGGCCAGTGCAGAGCTGTCCAAGCGCATGCAGGCGGTGGGTAACTTCAACAAGCTTGAACGTGCCCGCCAGCAAGCGTTCTATGCCGACACGGCAACCCAGTTGGCCAGCGCCCAGCACCAGGTCACCGCAGCACGCGAGGAATTGGTCCGACTGCTGGGCCTGGACGATAGCCAGGCGAAGGAACTCAAGCTGCCGGAGCGCTTGCCTGCGCTGCCCAAGGAGCCGCTTTCTCCTTTGGATGCAGGCCGCCAGGCGTCCAAGGGGCGACTGGATCTGCAGATCGCGAAGGCCGACTACGACGCAGCCGCACGCGCGCAAGGCTGGAACACGATCACGACCTTCACGGACATCGAGCTGGGCGTGCGGCGAGACTCGGTGTTCGATGGGACAGAGGGCACCCACTCGACACGTCGTGGTTTTGAGGTCAGCCTGCAGCTTCCGATCTTCGACTGGGGCGGTTTGCGGCGCGATGCCATGAATGCACAGACGCTGGCGGCAGCCAGCCGCCTAGAGGCCACCGCCCGCGCTGCGGGGTCGAATCTGCGCGAAAGCTACTCGGCCTACCGCACTGCCTACGACATCGCCCGCCACTACCGCGATGAGGTGATCCCACTGCGAAAAGTCATCTCCGAAGAAAACCAGCTTCGCTACAACGGGATGCTGATCAGCGTCTTCGAATTGCTGGCGGACTCCCGCGATCAGGTCAGCTCGGTGATGGCTGCTCTGAATGCAGAACAACAGTTTTGGCTGGCGGACGCGGCGCTGCAGGCCTCTCTCATCGGAAAACCCACGAGCGCTGGCGTCGCGGGTAGCGGCGGCGCCGCAGCTGCGGAAGCTGGTGCCGGCCACTGATCCCCCAAGGAAACCAACATGAATTCAAGACGAGATTTTTTCCGGTTTGCGGGCATTGCCGGAGGGGCAGTGGCCGCAGCGAGTGTGAGCCGCGTGGCGATGGCCGCACTGCCAGAGCCCATTTTCCAGGGCAGCGCCGACACCATGGCCCCCTTGGTTCCCAACTCCGGGCGCCCCTACAACCCGGTAGTCACGCTCAACGGCTGGACGCTGCCCTGGCGCATGAACCAGGGGGTCAAAGAGTTCCACTTAGTGGCAGAACCCGTCGTGCGCGAAATGGCCCCAGGCTTCAAGGCCCACCTGTGGGGCTACAACGGCCAGAGTCCCGGTCCCACCATCGAAGTCGTGGAAGGCGATCGCGTTCGCATTTTTGTGACCAACAAGTTGCCCGAGCACACCAGCATCCACTGGCATGGACAGCGTTTGCCCAACGGCATGGACGGCGTCGCGGGCTTGAACCAACCCGCGATCCAGTCGGGCAAGACCTTCGTCTACGAGTTTGTCGCACGCCGTCCGGGCACCTTCATGTACCACCCGCATGCCGATGAAATGACCCAGATGGCCATGGGCATGATGGGCTTCTGGATCACGCACCCCAAGGCCAAGCATCCGCTGATTGATGAAGTGAATCGAGACTTTTGCTTCCTGCTCAGTGCCTATGACATTGAGCCAGGGGCCGCAACGCCCAAAGTGGCGGAAATGCTGAACTTCAATCTGTGGACATGGAACAGCCGCATCTTTCCCGGCATCGACTCCTTGAACGTCCGGCTCAATGACAAGGTGCGCATTCGCATCGGCAACCTCACCATGACCAACCACCCGATGCACTTGCACGGTCACGAGTTCTTGGTGACGGGCACGGATGGTGGTCCTACACCCAAGAGCACACGTCTCTATGAAGTGACCACCGACGTGGCCGTGGGCCAGATGCGCCAGATCGAGTTCCTCGCGGACGAAGAAGGTGACTGGGCATTCCACTGCCACAAGAGCCACCACACCATGAACGCAATGGGTCACGACATTCCCACCATGATTGGCGTAGACCACCGGGGCGTGGCCAAGAAGATCAACAACCTGATTCCCGACTACATGGTCATGGGCGAACGGGGCATGGCGGACATGACCGAGATGGAGATGCCCATTCCGGACAACACCGTCCCCATGATGACCGGGGAAGGCCCCTTCGGCTCGGTGGAGATGGGTGGCATGTTCAGTGTCCTGAAGGTGCGCCGCGACCAGAAGCCAGGCGACTACAAGAACCCGGGTTGGTACAAAAACCCGGAGGGCACGGTGGCGTATGAGTACACCGGTCCGATGGCGGAGCCTGCCCGCTTCAAAGCCGAGGGCGGCCAGTCCATGCCCCGCAAAGAGAAGTCCAGTTCGGACACTGTCGTCAAGGTCAAAAAGCCGTCTTCGCACAGCGGCCACTGATCGCCTCCTTTCCTCATCCACAACCCAAGGTAACTATGAAACGCACTCTTTCCCTGATCGCCGCCTCCGCCCTGGTGGCCCTGTCCTTCAACAGCTTCGCCGGTGGCAACCACGGCGGTGGCCATGACGGCGGTGGCGCCCACGGCCACGGCAGCGCTGAATCGGCCATTGGTCAGCCCGGCAAGGCTTCCCGTGTTAGCCGCACGATCAACGTGGACATGACGGACAACATGCGCTTCACGCCCGCTGCGATCTCCGTCAAGCAGGGCGAAACCGTCAGGTTCGTGATCAAGAACAGTGGCCAGGTCAAACACGAGTTCAGCATGGGCACCGATGCCGAACTCAAGGAACACTACGAGACGATGAAGAAGTTCCCGGACATGGAGCATGACGAACCCAGCAAGGTGTCGCTGGCCCCCGGCAAGCAAGGCGAAATCATCTGGCAGTTCACCAAGGCTGGTGAAGTGAAGTTCGCCTGCCTGTACCCAGGCCACTACGACGCTGGCATGAAGGGTCAGGTCACGGTGGTCAAGAAGTAATCGGGGAATCCCTGCACGCAATTGAACAAGGAGCTCGTATGAAAAACGCAAACACTTTATTGATCGGCGCTATGTTGTCGCTGGTCACTCTCATGCCGCTGTCGGCCGTGGCGCAGGCCGCTGGAGACGCCGGTAAAGCCGCAACCACGACCGCAGCCTCCATGACCGATGGAGAGGTGCGCAAGATCGACAAGGACGCCGGAAAAATCACCATCAAGCATGGCGATATCAAGCACTTGGAGATGCCGGGGATGACCATGGTGTTCACAGCCAAGGACAAGGCCCTGCTCGACAAAGCGCAGGTCGGCGACAAGATCCGCTTCATGGTGATCAACGAGGGCGGAAAGATGGTCGTCACCGCCATCGAGCCTGCCAAGTAAGCACAAGGAGTGCCTCGCCGCGCCCTCAAGAAAGGGGGCGCTCTTCTGTTCGCACGTCAACCCACCAAGGAAAAATCATGAAAACGCTCCTTATTGCCCTGGCCATGACAACAGCATCGTCCGCATTTGCCGCTGGCGACACCCAGGAAGCCACGCCCTATACCAACTCCAAGGCGCAAGCGCATGGCGAAGACCACAAGAAAGCGCGTCCTGCAACCGGTGTGAAGCGGACCAAGGATGGCGGTACAGCGCGGGGTGAAGGCTCTGGCCTTGCGGACACCAGCAAGGCCGAAGCCCGAGGTCAGGAAAAGGCCAATGCGCGTGAAGCCATGCCGCACAAGGAAGCCACTCCGGGCTCCACGCCTAAGTAATGCAAACGGGCGGGCCGCAAAAGTGGTGCAAGGTGATGGCTTCGCAAGCCCCCTCAGGGCCTAGTTCAGTGCCCGCTTCGATGTACGTGGACTCCGCGCATCCACGTCATAAGGTCTAGATGGCTGTTCGTCGGCGTGTCGGTCACACCAGAGTGCGCTCTGGAAACCTTGGCTCCGCGCCGAGTCGGCTTGACGAAACTTGCGTTGTGGTTGGGCTTCGAGGGACTGTCCGCCGCCAGGTTGTCAAGAATTGCGCAGTTCGAGTGGTCGTCGCCAGCGCACACAGAAACCAACTGCTCCAACGCTGATTTCATCTCGATAATCTCCCGCAGCTTCTCCTCCAGATCTGCCAGATGGCGCTCGGCAATCGCTTTGACCTGCCGACTGGTGCGGTGTGTGTCGCCCCATTGGCCGATCAGCTCTGCAATCTGGGGCATGGAGAAGCCGAGGCGGCGCGACTGCCGGATGAAGCGCAGTACCGAGACTTCACGTTCACCGTATTTTCGATAGCCGGCCTCGCTGCGTTCGGCTTCCGGCAACAAACCTGTTTGCTCGTAGTGGCGGATCATCTTGGCGGATACGCCTGCCGCCTTGGCTGCATCGCCGATGTTCATGAGTGTGGTCATGGATGCTCCTGTGCAATGGAATAACACGGTAGCAAGGACTTTCATCCTTACCACCGTGTCAATGTCAAGCGCTCTGAATATTACGTTCTGTAAAGCCTAGATCAGGCGGGCGGATATCCAGCTTCAGTCAGTACCTCGACCAGTGTCTTGCGATCTTCCGCACTTTGCACAGTGACCATACGTTTGGACATGTCCACTTGCACTTTGCATTCAGGGTCTGTCATCTGCAGCGTCTGGCTCACCATACCAGCGCAGTGTCCGCAGGTCATGTCGGGGAGTTGGAATTCATGCATTTTTCGCCTCTTGGAAAAAGTTAAGAGGCTTTCAGTCTCCGGTTTGCCACTGGGGCAAGGTCAAGTGGCCAGACAGATATTCAAACAAGGAGCGCCGGCTCGCTTGCGTCTCCCATCGTGTCAACCCTGAAAGTTCGAACTCTGCCGGTTAACGCCGGAGTTGAACACCACATGGAGATTGCTATGAATACCTCTGCCCATGAAGCGGGGCCGTCCGCCTCACTATCGATCGCACACCTGAATCTTCCGATACTTGGCATGACCTGCGGCTCTTGCGTTGGACGGGTTGAAAGGGCCCTCAAAGCCGTCCCTGGGGTCAGTGAGGTGACCGTGAATATTGCTACTGAGCGCGCCTCCGTGGTTGCCGCCTCCACGGTGCCGGTCCCGGCCTTGGCTGCGGCTGTCGAAAAGGCTGGATACGCAATAGCGGAAGAGTCCGTGGAGCTGTTGATCGGCGGGATGACCTGCGCGTCGTGCGTGGGACGTGTCGAAAAAGCGCTGAAGGGTGTACCAGGCGTCAAGCATGCGGAAGTCAATCTAGCCACGGAGCGTGCGCAGGTTCGTTTCGATGCAGGATTGCCTCCCGAACGCCTGGTAGCCGCCGTGGTAAAGGCGGGCTATGAGGCGCAGGTGGCGGATACGAACACTGCCACTGAACACGACAAGCAGTCGGCGCCCTGGTGGCCTGTCGCTCTAGCCGCTGGTCTGTCCTTCCCCCTGGTATTGCCCATGCTTGGCATGCTGTTCGGTCAAGACTGGACACTCAACGGCTGGATTCAACTGGCCCTGGCCACGCCTGTGCAGTTCTGGCTGGGCGCGAGGTTCTACCGCGCTGGCTGGAAGGCTCTTCGTGCAGGCGCAGGCAACATGGATCTGCTGGTCGCATTGGGTACGTCGGCCGGGTTCGGTTTGAGCCTGTACCTGCTGGTCAAGCACGCTGAGCACGGCACACCCCACCTGTACTTTGAAGCCTCCTCTGTCATTGTCACGCTAGTGCTCCTCGGGAAGTGGCTGGAAGCCCGAGCCAAGCGACAAACCACCGAAGCGATCCGGGCGCTGCATGCGCTGCGCCCAGAAATTGCGCGTGTGCGCACCGATGCCGGTGACATGGATCTACCACTCTCACGCGTGAAAGTAGGTGATACGGTGGTTGTCCGCCCAGGGGAGAGAGTCCCGGTAGACGGCTCGGTGATCGAAGGCGCAAGCCAGGTGGATGAGTCATTGATCACCGGGGAGAGCCTGCCCGTTGCGAAGCACGTCGGCGACAAGGTGACGGGAGGCTCCGTGAACGCGGAGGGCTTGTTGTTGGTACGGACGACTGCGATTGGCACAGAGTCAACTCTGTCGCGCATCGTGCGGATGGTTGAGTCGGCGCAGGCGAAGAAGGCTCCCATCCAGCGGATTGTTGATGAAGTGAGTGCGGTCTTTGTGCCCGTGGTGCTCGGCCTTGCTGCCATCACACTGATGGGCTGGGGCTTCGCCACTGGCAACTGGGAACAGGCGATCCTCAATGCTGTCGCGGTACTTGTCATTGCGTGCCCTTGTGCGCTGGGTTTGGCTACTCCCACCGCGATCATGGCGGGCACCGGCGTTGCAGCACGCCACGGTATTCTGATCAAGGATGCAGAAGCACTGGAGGTTGCCCACCGCATCGACACCGTGGCGTTCGACAAGACCGGCACCCTGACCGAGGGGAAGCCCACTTTGACGGCTGCGATGCCTGCCGAAGGCCTCCAGGATCAGTTACTGCCGTTTGCTGCGGCCATTCAGAACGGCAGCGAGCATCCACTGGCCAAGGCCGTGATGGACGCTGCACGCACCCAGGGTGTGACCGTTCCTCGTGCCACTGAGGTCACAGCGGTCGCTGGCAGAGGTATGTCTGCTGTCATCAAAGGACGCCAGATCCGCCTCGGGAGTACACGTTATATGGAGGAGTTGGGTGTCAACATGGCCGGTCTGACCGGGGCTGCAGCACAGATGCAACAAGAGGGCCGCACAGTATCCTGGTTGGCTGACGTGACCGATGCGCCAGAGGTGATGGGTTTATTGGCATTTGGAGACACAGTGAAGCCCAGCTCACAACAGGCCATTGCCCAACTACATGCTCTGGGCATCAAGACCGTCCTGGTCACCGGGGACAACAAGGGAAGCGCAAGCGCAGTAGCCAGCGCGTTGGGCATCGATCAGGTTCGTGCTGATGTGCTGCCGGAAGGCAAAGCGGATATCGTGGCGCAGCTCAAGTCAGGTGGCAGGCACGTTGCGATGGTAGGTGACGGCATCAACGACGCGCCCGCTCTGGCTGCGGCGAATGTGGGAATTGCCATGTCCACGGGCACCGACGTGGCCATGCATGCTGCGGGGATCACGCTGATGCGTGGTGACCCCGCGTTGATCGCAGATGCCATCGACATCTCCCGGCGCACGTACGCAAAGATCCGTCAGAACCTTTTCTGGGCATTCGCGTACAACGTGGTCGGGATCCCCTTGGCTGCATTTGGACTGTTGAATCCCATGGTGGCAGGAGCAGCTATGGCCCTCAGCAGCGTGAGTGTGGTGACCAATGCGTTGCTGCTGCGTTCTTGGAAGAGGTAAGGACGAGCGCCAGATCCGACAACAGATCCTGTCAGATGCAGACCGCGTAAGTCCATCGCAATCAGGCCGACTCAAGAGGTTCTGTGAACGTGCTGATGGTGCACATCTGGTGCGTGGGGGTGAGCGTGGGTCATAGGGTCATGGGTGTGCTTGTGACTGTGGCTGCTCTTCGGCATAACATCGTGCACATGTGAATGGTGCCCATCGTCGTGCCGGTGAGCATGTTCATGCTCCAGCACTTCGTGTGTGTGCTCGTGACCATGGCTTTCCGCCAAGTGCAGTGCCACTCCCGCCAGCATCAATATGCCGCCCAGCAGCATCAACCATCCCGCAGAGCGGTCCCCGAGGCCGAGAGCCACGGCAGCGCCAATGAAGGGGGCAAAGGCGAACACTGAGCCCGTCCGCGCCGCGCCAAACGCCCTCTGGGCCAGAAGGTAAAAGCGCAGGCTCAGGCCGTAGCCCGTGGCGCCAACGGCGAGAAGCCCGAGTGCCGCATACAACGACGGCAAGGGCTCACCCGTCGAAACAGCCAATGCTGCCGTCGCAGCGGCTCCCAAGGTGGCCTTGGCCATCACCACCTGGCTGGGGTCGCGCTCAGCCAGCCCACGGGACAAGGTGTTGTCCACCCCCCAGGCGACCGTGGCCAGCAGCACGGCAAGCAGTCCCAGCAACTGCACGCCCCCTTGCAGGCCCTGGTCCAGAACGAGCGCCATTCCTCCTGCGAGCAGCAAGAGCATGGCGGCCCACACGCGGCGGTCCATGGTTTCGCTGTACAGCCACCAGGCCAGCGTGGCGGTAAATAGCGCCTCCAACGTAAGCATCAGCGATGCGCTGGCCCCGCTCGTGTACTGCAGGCCCCAGGCCAGGGCGACCGGGCCCAGGGCCGCACCGATCCCCGCCATAGCTAAGAGACGCCAGGCGTCGGATCTCTGCAACCTTGCCTCATGGGCTGCGGTTCGCAAGGACAAGGCTCCGACCACAGCTGCTCCTGCGTATAGAAGCGCGGCCGTCGTGAACGCCCCCAGCCCTGCACCCAGTCTCTGGACCGCAGGCGTGCTGATGCCGAAAAGAACCGCCGCCAGGAGGGCGAGAAAGCCACCGCGCAAGGCAGGGAGACGCAAAAGTTCACGCTTCATGGTGCAGGTGATTTCGTCATGAATCCTCGTGGTGACATTCTCTTGCTTGATGAACCCTGAAGTTCGTCAAGGTCAGGCAGTAAGGACAGTGGTCGGGTGCTCTGCTCGGCAAGGAGAGGATAGTCAGCTTTCGGGAATCGCGGTCATCGGCCTATCCAAATTCAGTCGTCCCGGATACTGCAGAAAGTTGCCAAGAATTGTGGAGCACCACTCGACGCGGTCCGGCAGACACGCGCGTCCACCGGAATACTGAGCAGACAGTCGGCCAATGCTGATTGCGAGTCAGCAAGCTAGTTGAGCAGAAGCAAAGACTTTGAATTCGATCAGGAGCATCGTCTTCTCCCCTCAACTCGAAGGGAGACCATCATGGGATCCGAAGTCAACACCCCTCGCTATGAGCCTTGGAACAAGGGCAAGCTTGTCGGTCAGAAAGCTCCTTTCAAGCTCAAAGATATCTGGGCTCTGCGCGTGCGCCTTCAGATAGAAAATCGCGTTCGCGAGCTTGCTCTCTTCAACCTTGGCATCGACAGCAAGCTTCGTGGTTGTGACCTCGTTGCCCTCAAAGTTCGGGACATCTGCCACGGTGAGCAAGTTGCATCTCGCGCTGTCGTGATGCAGCACAAGACTCAACGCCCCGTCCAATTTGAAATCACTGCAGCTGCCCGTGAAGCTGTGCAGAAGTGGATCAAGGTCGCAGGGCTTAAGCCCGATGACTTTCTCTTCCCGAGCCGTATCCATGGCTCACCGCACTTGGGGACACGACAGTATGCGCGGATACTAGGTGGCTGGGTGGAGGAGCTCGGTCTTGACCCAGCAGAATATGGCACGCACTCTATGCGAAGAACCAAGGCAACGCTGATCTACCGGCGAACAAAGAACTTGCGCGCTGTGCAACTTCTTCTTGGTCACTCCAAGCTTGAGTCCACTGTGCGCTATCTTGGCATCGAGGTAGATGATGCGCTTGAAATATCTGAGCAGACTGAAATCTAGTCGACAGTTCAGTCGCCCCGGCGGCCGCACAACTACGCTCCCACGGGCGATGGTGCTCACATCCAATCACAGGTTAGGTGAGTTGGCATATTTCCGCTTCTAGCCGAACCGGTCATTCGCCAGCTCATACTGAACGACCGCAACCAGCCTGAAGCAGCCCACCGCCCCTCCCCTCCACATGCATCGATACATGAACCGCCTCAAATGAGGCGACATTAATTTCTCAATGCGGAATTTCCCCGACGGACTTTATTTACGTCCGACGCACTTTATTTGTTGGAGTCAGAGCGGCGTTCAAGCCCATGCCGGTCATTCGACCGTCACGGACTTGGCCAGATTGCGCGGCTTGTCCACATCCGTGCCGCGCGCGCAGGCTGTGTGATAAGCCAGCAGCTGCAGCGGCACCACATGCAGCAGCGGGCTCAGCGCGCCATAGTGCTCCGGCATGCGGATCACATGCAGGCCTTCACCGCTTTCGATGTGCGTGTCGGCATCGGCCAGCACATACAGCACGCCAGCACGGGCGCGCACTTCCTGCATGTTGCTCTTGAGCTTTTCGAGCAGGGCATCGTTGGGTGCCACCGTCACCACGGGCATGGCGCTGGTGACCAGTGCGAGGGGGCCATGCTTGAGTTCCCCAGCGGGGTAGGCCTCGGCGTGGATGTAGCTGATTTCCTTGAGCTTCAGGGCGCCTTCGAGTGCGATGGGGTAGTGCAGGCCGCGGCCCAGGAACAGCGCGTTTTCCATGCGGGCAAAGTCTTCGGCCCAGCTGATCAACTGCGGCTCCAGCGCCAGCACCCCTTGCAGGGCCACCGGGAGGTGGCGCATGGCCTTGAGGTGCGAAGCCTCCTGCTCTTCGGTCAGGCGGCCCTTGCTCTGCGCCAGCGCGAGGGTCAGCAGGAACAGCCCGGCGAGCTGCGTGGTGAAGGCCTTGGTGCTGGCCACGCCGATCTCCACGCCCGCCCGGGTGATGTATGCCAGCTTGCATTCGCGCACCATGGCGCTGGTGGCTACGTTGCAGATGGTCAGTGTGTGCTGCATGCCCAGAGACTGCGCGTGGCGCAAGGCGGCGAGGGTGTCGGCGGTTTCTCCGCTTTGGCTGATGGTGACGACGAGGGTGCGGGGGTTGGGCACGCTGGTGCGGTAGCGGTACTCGCTGGCCACCTCGACCTGGGTGGGAATACCGGCGATTTCTTCAAGCCAGTACTTGGCGGTGCAGCCGCTGTAGTAACTGGTGCCGCAAGCGAGGATGAGCACGCTGTCGATTTCCTTGAACACGCGCCAGGCAGCTGCGCCCGGTTCGCCATGCAGGCCTGCCCCATCGAACAGCTCGGGCACGATGCCTTGCACACCTTCCAGCGTGTCCGCGATGGCGCGGGGCTGCTCGAAGATTTCCTTTTGCATGTAGTGCCGATAAGGTCCCAGCTCGGCTGCGCCGCTGTGGGCCAGCACAGTGCGCACGGGGCGCTGCGCAGGCGTGAGCGCGGTGCGGTCCTTGCCAACGATCCAGTAGCGGCCCAATTGAAGGTCCACCAGATCGCCCTCCTCCAAGTAGACGATCTGGTCCGTCACGCCCGCCAGGGCCATGGCGTCGCTCGCCAGGAAGTGCTCAGGCGCCTGCACCGCCCCGCCGCCAGCATCCTTGCCCACGCCGAGGATCAGGGGCGATCCCGCGCGTGCGCCCACGACGCGGTGAGGCTCGTCCTTGTGCATCACGGCAATGGCATAGGCGCCGTGCAGTTCGCCTACCGTGGCCTGCACGGCTTCGAACAGGTCGCCGCTGTAGTGGCTATCCACCAGGTGGGCGATGACCTCGGTGTCGGTCTGGCTTGCAAAGACGTAGCCGCGCGCCTGCAGGGCCGCACGCAGTTCCTCGTGGTTTTCGATGATGCCGTTGTGCACCAGCGCCACGCGCCCTGCAGTGGCGGCGTCGGCGGCAACCCCGGGGCCATGGCTGAAGTGGGGGTGCGCGTTGTGCACGACCGGTGCGCCATGCGTGGCCCAGCGGGTGTGGGCAATGCCGGTGGCGCCGCCCAGGTGCTCGCTGGCGACCTGGTCCAGCAGCTCGGCCACACGCGCCGTGCTGCGGGCGCGCTGTAGGCCCGCAGGCCGGGCGCCGTCGAGGCTGGCGGCATGCACGGCCACACCGCACGAGTCATAGCCGCGGTATTCGAGGCGCTGCAGCCCCTGCACCAGGATGGGAACGATGTTGCGCGTGGAGACGCCGCCGACAATGCCGCACATAGAAAGGTACCTGCGTTTAAAAAGGGATGGGCGATGGTAGGCACACGGCAAAGAAATTACTGCGCAAAATTTGTTTATCAACGAATGAAAATTTCACCACCACAGAGCAATGAAATAATATTCAAAAATTGACAAAAATATGGAATCGATCACACTCGATAGCACTGATCTTCGCCTGCTTGACCTCCTGCAGACCGACGCGGCCCAGAGCAACCAGGCTTTGGCGGCCGCAGTGCACGTTTCCCCGCCCACGTGCCTGCGCCGCATCAAGCGGCTGACGGATGCCGGTTTGATCGAACGCCAGGTCGCGCTGCTGCAGCCCGATCGCCTGGCGGCGGTACAGGGACATGGGCTGGCCTGCATCGTGGAGGTATCGCTGGACCGCCAGGGCGCCGAACACCTGGACGCGTTTGAAACCCGGGCCGTAGCCGATGCCAGCGTGCAGCAATGCTGGCGGGTATCTCCCGGGCCGGACTTCGTGCTGGTGGTGCACACGCGCGACATGCCCGGCTACCTGGCGCTGTCCCAGCGCCTGTTCACCAGCGACGCCAATGTGCGCAATGTGAAGGCGTTCTTTGCGACGCGGCGGGCAAAATTTGATACAAAAGTCCCGCTAGCGCTTGAATGACAAGCGCTGAATGCTATAAAACTTGAAGCATCCACACCCACAAGGGAAAAACTGCCAATCTGACTGGCGCGTTGCCGGCGCCGCGGGTAAGCTTTCAGGCCGCCCCGGCGCTCTCCACCTTTCGATGCCGAGCAACCGTCACCAGATGCCTCTTCGTATCTATCCCCTGCGCATTTTGGGCATGGGGCTTGGCGGTACGGTGGCCGCCGTGGTGCTGTGGGAGCGCAACGCCAGCGTCTTGGCCTGGATCGGCATGGTGTTGCCCGCTTTTGTGTGGCCCCACGTGGCCTACCTGCTCACGCGGCGCAGTAAAAACCCCTACCGGACCGAAACTCGCAACCTGCTCATCGACTCCGCGATGGCGGCCAGTTTCGTGCCGCTGATGCACTTCAACCTGCTGCCCAGTGTGCTGCTGCTGACGCTGACGATGGTGGACAAGATCACCACCGGCATCCGCGGCCTGTGGGCCCGCTCGATCCCGGCCATGCTGGCCGGAGGGGTGGCGGGCACCGTGTTCGCCGGCTTCCACTGGGCACCCGACACGTCCATGCGGGTCATCATGGCCTGCCTGCCGGTGATGACGCTGCACACCCTATCGGTGAGCATCGTCAGCTACCGGCTGATCCGGAAAACGGCGCAGCAGAACCAGCTGCTGGACGAACTGCGGCGGGTGGACGCGCTGACGGGGCTGTTTGGCCGCGGCCACTGGCAAGAGCAGGCCGAGGCCGCGCTTCGCCGCCATCACACCCTTGCTGAACCCGCCAGCATGCTCATGCTGGACATCGATCACTTCAAGGCCATCAATGACACGCATGGCCATACGGTGGGCGACGAGGTGATCCGCGCGCTCGCCCACGTGGTGCGCGGCAGCGTGCGGGCCAGCGATTGCGCGGGGCGTTTTGGCGGCGACGAATTCGCGATCGTGTTGCCGGGCATGCGAGTCCAGGAGGCGCTGGCCGTTGCCCACCGCATCCGCGCGCAGACCGAGGCGGTGCGCCTGCGCCAACTGCCCGAGGTGCGCATCACCAGCAGCATTGGCGTGGCGGCAGCAAGCCACCGGCACGGCACGCTGCGCGCGTGGATCGATGCCGCTGACGCCGCCCTGTACACCGCCAAGCACAGCGGCCGCAACCGCGTGGCGAGCGATCCGGAAGCAGAGACGCCGCCAGCGGTTTGAGCCGCGGACCGATCCGGCTCCCCAGCGCGCGTCATGAGCCCTGGGCGGCGGGCCATTGCACGCGCACCGTGCAACCTTCTCCAGGCGTAGCCGTGGCTGCCACCTCCGCGCCGTGGCGCCGCGCCACCTGCTGGCACAGGGCCAGGCCCGCGCCGACACCTTCAAAGTCGGCCTCCCGGTGCAGGCGCTGGAACACGCCGAAGAGCGATCCCGCCCGTGCCGGGTCAAACCCCGCACCGTTGTCCTGCACCACAAATGCCACCTGCCCTTCGGGCGCCGCGGTGGCCGCCACGGTGATGCACGGCTGCGCGGTGGCGCGACTGAACTTGAGCGCGTTGCCCAGCAGCTCCGCCAGCAGCGCGTGCAGCAGCGCCGGATCCGCCCGCAACGGGGGCAAGGCATCCACCGCCACCCGCCACTGCACGGTACGCCCGGCCTCGGCGGCTGCCAGTGCCTGGCGCGCCTGCGCCACTGCATCGCCCAGCGCCACAGGCTGCAGCTGCAGGGGCGCGCGACCCGTGCGCGCCAGGGCCAGCAGGCCGTCTATCATGAGCCCCATGCGCCGTGCGGACTGGTCCATGGTGGCCAGAAACCGCAGCGCCTCCTGCACTTCGGCGCGCTGCAGCACGTCGGCCGGCAGATCGCCCAGCACTTCGCGCACCAGCGTTCCGTAGGATGTCACATGCCGCAGCGGCGCGCGCAGATCGTGCGAGACGGCGCGCAGGAATTCCTCCTGCGCGGCGGCCATGTCGGCCATCTGCTGCTGGGCGCGGGCCAGTTCGGCGCGCGCTTGCTGCAGTTCGCCCTCGGCGGCACTGGCATCAGGCGCATTCATGGCTTGGATTGTTTGGCGGGGCGGTTCCAGTTGGCAATGCTCACCTGCTTGCCCCGCGCAACGCTTAAAGCACCCGGCGCCGTGCTCTTGGTGATGGTGCTGCCGCCGCCCACCGTGCCGCCAGCGCCAATGGTCACCGGCGCCACCAGCACGCAGTTGCTGCCGATGTGCACGTCGGCCTCGATCACCGTGCGGTGCTTGTTGGCGCCGTCGTAGTTGGCGGTGATGCTGCCCGCGCCGTAGTTCACGCGCTCGCCCACGGTGGCGTCGCCCAGGTAGGCCAGATGGTTGGCCTTGGCGCCGTCGGCCAGTGTGGAATTCTTCACTTCGACGAAGTTGCCGATGTGTACCTCGCGGCCCAGCTGTGCGCCGGGACGCAGGCGGGCAAAGGGGCCGATGAGCGCGCCCTCGCCCACGCTGGCGCCGGCCTTCTCGCCGTCGATGTGGGTATAGGGGTGGATCACCGCACCCGCCGCGATGCGCGCGTTGGCGATGCAGCAGTTGGCGCCGATGCTCACGCCTTCGCCCAGCTCCACGCGTCCGGTGAAAACGCAGTTCACATCGATTTCCACGTCCTGACCGCAGACCAGCTCGCCGCGAACCCCGGTGCGCGCATCGTCGCGCAGGTCGAACCGCGCGGGGTCGGCCAGGCGCACGCCCTGCTCCATCAGCACGCGGGCCTGTGCGCGCTGGTGGGCGCGCTCCAGCTCGGCCAGCTGCAGCGGGCTGTTGACGCCAGCGACCTGCAAGGCATCGGCGATGCGGTGGGCAACCACCGGCACACCGTCCGCCACGGCCATGGCGACGATGTCGGTGAGGTAGTACTCGCCCTGCGCATTGTCATTGGTCAGCCGCGCCAGCCAGCCGCGCAGCTGCCGCGCGGGCACAGCCATGATGCCGCTATAGATCTCGGAGATCGCACGCTGGGCGTCGCTGGCGTCCTTGTGCTCGACGATGCCTTGCACCGCGCCATTGGCATTGCGCAGGATGCGGCCGTAGCCCGCGGGGTCCGGCAGGTCCACCGTCAGCAAGGCGAGCTTGCCACCCGCGCTGGCGGCCACCAGGGCGCGCAATGTGTCGGGCTGGGTCAGGGGCACATCGCCCGACAGCACGACCACCGTGCCGTCGTCGCGCAGGTGCGGCAGGGCCTGCATCACCGCGTGGCCGGTACCCAGCTGCGGTTCCTGTCGCGCAAATTGCAGGTCAAAACCAGCGCCAGCGCTGGCCAGGCCTGCGCAAGCGGCTTCCACTTCGGCAGCACCATGGCCTGTGATGACGATGGCGCTGCGCGCCTGCAGGTGCGCTGCCTGGTCGAGCACATGGTGCAGCAGCGCCCGCCCGGCCAAGCGCTGCAGCACCTTGGGGACGCGGCTTTTCATGCGCGTGCCTTTGCCGGCCGCCATGATGAGGATGTCGAGGGGGGTCATAAACAAATAGGTCGTGTGCGCCGCCGGGGACCAGGCGCCCCAGCCTGGCGTGGATTATCGGCTGGTGTCTTCGGCGACAGGAACGCTACACAAACAATAGCTTTCAGCGCTTATCTATCAAGCGCTAGCGGGATTTTTGACCCCAACGGCAGAAAGCAGAGCGCCCGCTTAGAGCCTGCTCACGATCTCCCGAGGGTCGCGGCGCGCCATCGTGAGGGATGTGGAATGCTTCGGGTGCGCCGCATGGGCCCATGCCCATGCAAGCAGCCGGGGCGTTCAATGGCCCGATTTCACTCCGGCGCCCCCCAGGCTCTTACAGCAACGGCATCAGGCGTGGCGGCGTGTCGTAGTAATCGGCAATGCGGGCCAGCGCGCGCGGGTTCAGCAGCCGCAGCCGTCCATTTTTCAGCTCGTGCAGACCCAGGGCCGACAGACGCCGCAGCGTCTTGTTGGTGTGCACCAGCGACAGTCCCAGCGCATCGGCAATGTGCTGCTGGTTCAGCGGGAACGCCACCGCGCCGTCTTCTGCCAGACCGATGCGGTCCAGGCGGCGGTACAGGTGCATGAGCAGCACGGCCACGCGCTCGGTCGCATTGCGCCGGCCAGTGGTCAGCAGGTTCTGATCCACGTGGCTCTCCTCGTGCGCGGCCAGCCAGGTGATGTCGTAGCCCAGCCGCGGATGCTCGCGGAACATGGCCCACAGGCTGTCGTTCTGGAACACGCACAGGGAGCAATCCGTCAGCGCCTCGGTGCCGTGCAACGCCGCCCCGTCAAACTCCTGCTGCAAACCGACCAGATCGCCCGGCAGCAGAAAGTTGAGGATCTGGCGGCGGCCATCGCTCAATGTCTTGTAGCGAAAGGCCCAGCCGGAGTACAGCGTGAAGAGCCGTGCGTTCGCCTGGTTCTCACGTACCAGCGTTTCCCCCGCACTCACCGTCACCGTGCCCGCGCGGATCGACTCGATGAACTCCAGCACCTTGGGCGGCAACTGGGTGAACGCTCCGGTCTGCCGCAGCCGGCAGTTGTGGCAGCTCACGGGGCAGTTGGCATTCGGCGCAGCGAGGTTCATTGGACGCATTGTAGGGATCGACACCGGATTCACACCTCGATACAAAAGTCCGGGCCCTCAGGGCTTGCATCATGTCATTTGATGTAGTGGCGCCTTCCTGACTGGCCTACATTGGCGCACCATATGAATATAAAACCAGCCCTTTACGAAGTTCTGTACGTCAGCACGCTGGCGCCCCAGCAGCCCCTGAGCGTGGTGGCCGAGATCGCGGCGCGTGCGCGCGTGGTGAATGCAGAACTCGACATCACGGGCTTGCTGGTGTTTGACGGCCAGCGGTTTTGCCAGCAGCTGGAGGGGCCGCAGAAAGCGGTGCTCAAGCTCATTGAGCGCATCCGCAACGACCCCCGCCACGTCAACGTCGAGATCGTCCACAACGGACCGCTGGCCGGGCGTCGCTTCCAGCAGTTCAGCCTGGCGTTCAGCACCCTGGAAGACGTGGACGCCCTGGCCCGCATGGAGCGGCTGGACGGGCAGGCCGCCGTCGCCGCCTTCGATGAGGTGTGCGCCGCCATCGAGCTTTGACGCGGCGGCCCGCTGGAACTGCCGGTTGCCCGGGCTAGGCCAGGCCTGCTGTCCAGCGGCGCAGGATCAGCGTGGCGTTCACGCCCCCAAAGCCGAAGCCATTGAGCATGGCGTGTGAAAGCGCCATGGGCCTGGGCTGCAGCGCGACCAGGTTCAGTCCCCGCGCCAGTTCATCGGGCTCGTGCAGGTTCAGCGTGCCCGGCACCACTTGGTCGCGCAGCGCCCGGGCGGTGAAGATGGCCGCCACCGCGCCAGCAGCGCCCAACAGGTGACCGGTGGCAGATTTGGTGGAGCTGATGGCTACCCCTGCGCCATCGCCGAACACGCGGCGGATCGCCGCAAGCTCGCCACGGTCTCCCACCATGGTGGACGTTGCGTGCGCGTTGAGGTGCTGCACATCGCTCGGCTGCAAGTCGGCCTGGGCCAACGCCGCAGCCATGCTGCGCGCCGCGCCGTCGCCGTCCTCGGGTCCCGAAGTGATGTGGTAAGCGTCGGCCGACGTGCCGTAGCCCACCAGCTCGGCCAGCGGCTGAGCCCCACGCGCCAGCGCATGGTCCAGCGCCTCGATCACCAGCATGCCCGCACCCTCGCCCATCACAAAACCGTCCCGTTGCGCATCAAACGGGCGCGACGCCTGCGCGGGCACCTCATTGAACCCGGTGCCCAGGGCCTTGGCCGCCGCAAACCCGCCCAGGCTCACGCGGTCAATGGCCGCTTCGCTGCCGCCGCACACGGCCACATCGGCCTCGCCGCTGCGGATCATCCGCGCGGCGTCGCCAATGGCCTGCACGCTGGCCGCGCACGCCGTGACCGGCGCGCCCAGCGGTCCTTTCAGGCCGTGACGGATCGACACATGCCCCGCTGCGAGGTTGACCAGGAACGACGGCACCGTGAAGGGCGACAGGCGCTGTGGTCCGCGCGTGTCGGTGGTGCGCACAGCCTCGGCAATTGCGCCAAAACCGCCAATGCCCGAGGCGATCACGGTGGCTGTGCGCTCTCGGGCCCGCTCATCCGGGGGCGGCCACCCGGCCTGGGCCAGCGCCTGCTGCGCCGCGCCCAGCGCGAACGGGATGAAGCGGTCCATCTTGCGCTGATCCTTGGAGGACACGACGGCATTCACATCCCAGCCGCCCTCCGCGTCGTCCGCCACACTGGGCACCTGCCCCGCCACCTTGGCGGCAATGCCTTCCGTGACCGCCTCTGGCAAGCGCGACAGGCCCGAGCGCCCCGCCAGCAGGCGCTGCCAAGCCAACTCCACGCCGCAGCCCAGCGGCGACACCAGGCCCATGCCGGTCACCACCACGCGCCGCATCAGGCCACCACCTTGTTGCAACACGCGCTGCCGCGCGCACCGGCACCGGGGCCGTCAGGAATGATTGGGTTCATGGGATTTACCTCGTTGGTCAAATGGGGCGCAGCACTCGGAACAGGTCTCAGCGCTGCAGCGATTTATGATTGCACTCATCATCATAACGTCGCAAACGCGTTTTGCGTACGATCGCAATCATTAAGTGGAGGCTGCATGAAGGTTTCCAAAGCACGGGCCGCCGAGAACCGGCAGGGCATCTTGGACGCGGCGGCGCGCCTGTACCGCGAACGGGGCCTGACGGGCGTGGGTGTGGCCGACATCACGCGCGACGCCGGGCTCACCCATGGCGGCCTGTACCGGCATTTCCCGTCCAAGGACGCGCTGGTGCAGGAAGCCTGCGCACGCGCGTTCGACTGGACGATTTCCCCTCTGGACGGTGTGACGGCCAACACCACGGTGAGCGAGCGCATCCAGAGCTACCTGTCGCCCCAGCACCGCGACGCGCCGGGCACGGGTTGCCCGGCAGCTGCGCTGGCGGTGGATGCCGCGCGGGCAGGTGGCGAACTGTCGGAAGTGTTTGCAGAGGGCATCGAGCGCAACATCGCGCGCTTTGCGCAGTTGCTGGCAGACAGCAGCGCCGAGGAAGGGAATGCCACCGTGCAGCCCCAGGACCGGGCGCTGGCCATGCAAACGCTGGCCACCCTGGTTGGCGGGCTCGTGCTGGCCCGCGCCACCGCAGCAGCGCGGCCCGCACTGTCGGATGAGCTGCTGACGACGCTGCAGGCGCGGTTGATCGACCTGCTGGGCGAGAAAGCGCTGTAGGAGCCTGTGCCGGCCTGCCCTGGTCAGGATTCGCTATGAAAAAAGAGCTGCCACCGCTTGAAAAACAAGCGCTGGCAGCTCTTTTTATTCAGAACCGAAACCGAGATGGTCTGCCCCCTCGGCGCCAGTTCAGGCGCAACTCAGGCGCAGCAGGCGTCGCCCCAGGTTCCGTGGGCAGAGGCCCCGTTGCCAAAGGATGCACGGCGCCACCACGAAGCGGGGCGGGCACTCGCGGCATCCCCGCGAGTCCAGCGGTACTGCAGACGGCGGCCGCCCAAGGGCTCCATCACCACCGACTGCCCTGCAGCCACTTGCAGCGATTGCCCTGCGCAGAGGAAAACGTCGGTGCTGTCGCCCACGCCCTGGCCCAGCGTGACCCAGGCCTGGCCCTCGGCAATGCGCAGTGTCATGGCGGTCTGGGGCGCCAAGCTGACGGCAGCGCCAGCGGCCACGGTGCCAGTGCTACCGGCCGCCGCACCCGCGGCGCGGAAAGATCCCAACAGATGAAGAGCGTGAGAGGAGGTTGTCATGGCTTTCTCCGGGTAAACCCTAATAAGGTCGTATGGTGCGCGGCTTGCAGAACAACGTCCAATGAAAAGCACGGCACCTATGATGCTTTTCCTGCATAGAGGCTTCAGACAGGCTTGCGCTGTAGGGGTGCTGCTATCCGATGCAGAGCAAACCGGGCCAGGCCAACGGCAAAGCGCCCGCCCGCACCCACCACATCCACCAGGGCCGCACCGACCGCCCGGCCGCCCTGCCCCAGGGCCCGCACCAGCTCGCGCAGCGGCTGCACCACGCCACATTCCCAGTCGCAGGCCGCCAGGCCGCGAGGTTGTGCGGTGGGCGCCATCGCCACCCGGTCCCAGCGGAAAGCCACCGCTTCAGCGGCGCCCGAGGAGTCCCAGGCTTCCATCACCACGTGCTGCCCTGGCGCAATGACGAGTTGCTCACCCGCCCGCAGCACATGGTCTTCGGGCACACCGGGCCGATCCGCCAGGGATCCACTCACGGTCAGCCACACCTGCCCCTGCGCAATCTGGAGCACCCCGTGGGTGCGGGGTCGCAGCGACAAGGCCCGGCCGGTGGCCAGTTTCCAGCAACCGGCCGCAGTACGGCTCGCCACGCTGGCGGGCTCGAATTGTTGCGATTCCAGAACGTTGCGGGGAAACATGACGGGCTCCTTGCTTGGGTAAAAGGTGTTTTCGGAGACTGCATGGTGCGCTTTGCCGGGCCCACAGTCCAATGAAAACGCGGTACCCTATTCATTCCCACCGCGCATGAATTACCGCCAGGACACCCACCATGGCTTCTGCCGAATACGCCCCCGCCATCCTGCGAACCCGCCCCGTCGCCACCGGCCACTGGCGCGCCTTCCTGGCGGTGGCCAAGCACCTGAACTTCCGCGCCGCCGCTGATGAACTGGCGCTCACCCAATCGGCGGTCAGCCGCCAGATCCAGGCGCTGGAGGAAGAGATCGGCGTGGCGCTGTTCCTGCGCCACACGCGCGCCGTGGAACTCACCAGTGCAGGCGCGCAGCTGCAGCGCGCCGTGGCGCCAGCACTCGAACGCATGGACGCCGCCGTACGCCTGGTGCGCCAGACAGCGGGCCGTCGCAGCGTGGCGATCACCACCTGGGCCAGCTTTGCATCCATGTGGCTCATCCCGCGCATGGAAGAATTCCAGCGCGACAACCCAGGCATCGACATCCGCATCGATGCCAGCGACGTGCCTGTGGACCTGGAAACCTCCGACGTGGACCTGGCGCTGCGCTACAGCCTGCCCGGCCCCGGAACCCAGGGCGGACAGCGGTTGTTTGGCGAGCAACTGGCCGTGGTGGCCAGCCCCTGGCTGCTCAAAAGCGCCAAGCCCTTGCGCACGCCAGCCGACGTCGCCCAGTTCACTCTGATCGAGGCCGGCGACGCGCACCGCAGCCAACACCTGGAATGGCTGAGCTGGCGGCGCTGGTTCGATACCTGCGACCTGTCCAAGCTGCAGCCCCAGCGCTGGCTGTACTTCAACTACGCCCACCAGATCGTGCAGGCAGCCTTGGCCGGCCAGGGGCTGGCCCTGGCCCGCATGCCGCTGATCGCCGATGCGCTGGCTTCCGGCGATCTGGTGGAAGTGCTGCCCAGCCACCGCATCGACTCGCCGCTGGCCTACTGGCTGATGGTGGGTCCCCGCAGCGGCCAACGGCCCGAAATCAAGGCGTTCTGCGCCTGGCTGCAGGTACAGGCCCAGGCCACGCGCGAAGCGATCGGGGACGTGCCGGACCCGGACTTGAATGACAACCTGGACTGACAACCAGCGGGGAAAAAGACCGCCCCTTGACCGCACTCAAGAGGCAGGGTTGACACACATCAACGGGCCGTAATTTCACGCCTTCGGATGCGGGGAGACTATCTTTTCCTAGCGCAGCGCCCGGTGCATTCTTTGGGGGAGCCACGATGAGGGACCCCCGATGACTTTCATGCCATGGACCAGCGAGCTGGAGCTGGGTTTTGACGAGATCGACCGCCAACACCAGGAACTGGTGCGGCTGACCAATCAGTTGCACGAAGAACTGTGCTGCCCCATCCCACGGCGTGAAGCCATCGGCGCTGTGCTGGAAGGGTTGGTCGACTACACGCACAACCATTTCATCATCGAGGAAGTGCTCTTCCAGCGCCACGGCTACCCCGAAACGGCCGCCCATCAGGCCGAGCACAACGGTTTCACAGCCCGGGCCATGGACCTGCTCATGCGCTTTGAAGATGGCGAAGAAGTGTCGATGGAAGCGCTGGACCTGCTCAAGGGCTGGCTGGTCCACCACATCTGCCAGGTGGACCGCGCCTACGTGCCGTTCTTGCGCGCCGCGGAGGCGCAGGCTGCGGCCACCGCCTGAGCCATGCGGGCGCCGCGGGGTTCAGGCCAGTGCCACCCGCGCAAACTTGCGTTTGCCGACCTGCACGACATAGGTGCCGGCACCAAGCTTGAGCCCCTTGTCGCTGACCACGCTGCCATCCACCCGCACGCCGCCCCCGTCGATCAAGCGGTTGGCCTCGCTGGTCGACGGCGCCAGATTGGCCTGCTTGAGCAGCGCCCCGATGCCCAGCGGCGCGCCCGACAGGGCCACTTCGGGAATGTCGTCGGGCACGCCGCCCTTGCTGCGGTTGTTGAAATCCTGTTCGGCCGCATCGGCGGCGGCCGCGCTGTGAAAACGCGCCGTGATTTCCTTGGCCAGTGCCACCTTGGCCTCCTTGGGATTGCGCCCGCCGTCCACCTCGGCCTTGAGCGCCGCAATCTCGGCCAGGCTCTTGAACGACAGCAGCGTGTACCAGTCCCACATCAGCGTGTCGCTGATCGACAGCACCTTGGCGAACATGGTGTTCGCGTCTTCGGTGATGCCGATGTAGTTGTTCTTGGACTTGGACATCTTGTCCACGCCGTCCAGGCCCACCAGCAGAGGCATGGTGAGTACACACTGCGGCTCCTGACCATACTCCTGCTGCAGGTGGCGGCCCATGAGCAGGTTGAACTTCTGGTCCGTACCGCCCAGCTCCAGATCGCTCTTCAAGGCTACCGAGTCGTAGCCCTGCATCAATGGGTACAGAAACTCGTGCACCGAGATCGACTGTCCGGTGGTGAAGCGTTTGTGAAAGTCGTCGCGCTCCATCATGCGCGCCACCGTGTATTTGGCGGCCAGCTGGATCATGCCGGTGGCACCCAGAGGCTCGCTCCATTCGCTGTTGTAGCGGATCTCGGTCTTGGCCGGGTCCAGCACCATGCTGGCCTGGCGGTAGTAGGTTTCGGCATTGAACTTGATCTGCTCGGCCGTCAGGGGCGGGCGCGTGCTGTTGCGGCCCGACGGATCGCCGATCAGGCTGGTGAAATCCCCGATGAGGAAGATCACCTGGTGGCCCAGATCTTGCAATTGCCGCATCTTGTTCAGCACCACGGTGTGGCCGATGTGGATGTCGGGCGCGGTGGGGTCCAGCCCCAGCTTGATGCGCAGCGGCTGGCCCGTCGTTTCCGACCGGACAAGCTTCTTGAGCCATTCGTCCTGGGGCAGCAGTTCCTGCACGCCCCGCAGCGAAATTTCGAGGGCCTGTCTTACACCATCAGAGACCGGGGTTGTTGTAACAGCAGATTGATTCATAAGGGTTTTTTGGGATGTCTATACAGCATGCACCGCTATACTCCAGCCCACATTGCGTGAGGCGGATTCTAGTGGGACCGCCGTTGCGACCTGTTTTCACCATTCTGTCCAAAGGCAGCAGCCTGACAGTCTGTACACCTGGTACCGCCGCGCCCCTGCTGCCCGGCGCGTTCCAGGCCATCATGTTCACCTGGGGATAGACCTTTGATTCACGGCTTGACCACCGCCAGCTCGGCTTTGCTTGACCGGCTGTCCCACACGATCCAAAAACATCCCCAACGCATCACCGCCGCCGTCGCAGCCCTTCTGCTGACGGGTGGCGGCGGCGCATTCGCCGTGGCGTCTTTCGCGCCCGATCCGGCCGAGCTGCCGGTGCGCATGGTGAGCTACCCCGTCGAGTCGCTGGCCGAGAATGTCGTGCTGAGCGAGCTGGAGGCCCCGGGCTTCTCGCTGTACCGCTCCGAACAGGTGCGCTCCAGCGACACCCCCGAATCGCTGCTGCAGCGCATGGGTGTGGCCGATCCGGCCGCTGCGGCCTTCATGCGCGGTGACACTCCTGTCAGACAAAACGTGCTGGGCCGCACGGGCCGCATCGTGTCGGCGGAAACCACCGACGACCACCGCCTGCTGCGCCTGACCGTTCGCTGGGTGCCGGACGACAGCGGCAACTTCCGCCGCCTGATCGTGCAGCGCCAAGGCGACAAGTTCACGTCGCGCATCGAAACCGCCAAGCTCACGGCCAACAGCCGGCTGGCGGGCGGCATCATCCACAGCTCGCTCTTCGCCGCCACCGATGCTTCCAACATCCCCGACGCCGTGGCCGTGCAGATGGCCGAGCTGTTCTCCGGGAACATCGACTTTCGCCGGTCGCTGCGCAAGGGGGACCGCTTCTCCGTGGTCTATGAAACCCTCGAAGCCGATGGCGAGCCGCTGTCCAGCGGCCGCGTGCTGAGCGCGGAATTCGTCAACAACGGCAAGAGCCACCAGGCCGTGTGGTTCCAAGAGCCCGGCGCAGCCAAGGGCGCCTACTACACGCTGGACGGCGAAAGCATGCGCCGCGCCTACCTGACATCCCCCGTGGAGTTCTCGCGCGTCACCAGCGGCTTCAAGATGCGCATGCACCCCATCCTGAAGACCTGGCGCGCCCACCTGGGCACCGACTTCGCCGCGCCCACCGGCACTGCGGTGCGCACCGTGGGCGATGGCGTGGTGGAGTTTGCGGGCGTGCAGAACGGCTTTGGCAACGTAGTCTTCGTCAAGCACCGCAACCAGCACGTCACCGTTTATGCCCACCTGAGCCGCATTGACGTGCGCCAGGGGCAATCGGTCGAACAGGGCCAAACCCTGGGCGCCGTGGGCGCCACGGGCTGGGCCACCGGGCCGCACCTGCATTTCGAGTTCCGCGTCAACGGCGTGCACCAGGATCCGCAGACCATCGTGGCCCAGAGCGAAGCCGCAGCGCCGGTCTCGGCAGCCTCGCGCCCCGCGTTTGACCGCCTCGCGGCGAACATGCGAGTGCAGCTGTCTGCCGCCGCCTTGATCGAACAAGCCAGCGCAGAGTGATCAAGTTCCCCGCGAGTCGCCTCGCTCCTTGCCTCGCGGTAGGGACACCGCAAGCGCGGCGGGGCTGCCCTTGCGCGGCGGCCGTGGACCTGGGTCGCGCCAGTGGCAACAAACCTGGCGCCTCTGGACGCACAGCCTTCCACTCCACGCGCTCACACTCCAAACAACTTCCGTGAGCGCATCCGAGCTGTACATCGGCCTGATGTCAGGCACCTCGCTCGATGGCATCGACGGGGTGCTGGCCAATTTTTCGGGGCCGCGCATGGTAGTCACGCGCCATGCCAGCGCGGCTTTTGCGCCGGAGTTGCGGGCGGAGCTGCTGGCGCTCAACACCTCGGGCAACGACGAGCTGCACCGCGCAGCCCTGGCAGGCAACGCGCTGTCGCGGGCGTATGCCGAGGTCGTCCACGCCCTGCTGGCCCAGAGCGGGCTGCCCGCCTCCGCCATCCGCGCCATCGGCACCCACGGGCAAACGGTGCGCCACCGGCCCCAGGAATTTGACGGCACGGGCTACACCCTTCAGCTGGGCAACCCAGCCCTGCTGGCAGAGCGCACTGGCATCACCGTGGTGGCCGATTTCCGCAGCCGCGACGTGGCCGCAGGCGGCCAAGGCGCCCCTTTGGTGCCGGCGTTCCACCAAGGAGTCTTTGGCCGCCCCGGCGAGAGCGTGCTGGTGCTCAACATCGGCGGCATCTCCAATCTCAGCGTGCTGGGCGGCGACGGCCGTGTGCTGGGATTTGACTGCGGCCCTGGCAACGCGCTGATGGACCACTGGTGCCAACAGCACACTGGCCAGCCTTTTGACGCAGGAGGCAACTGGGCGGCCAGCGGAAAGGTGCTCCCAGAATTGCTGGCATCGTTGCTGGACGAACCCTTTTTACAGAAGCCGCCCCCCAAAAGCACGGGCCGTGATCTGTTCAACCCCCCTTGGCTCGCGCACCACCTGCAGCCGTTCAAGACAGCGGAGCCGGCAGATGTGCAAGCAACTTTGACAGAATTCACTGCCAGCGCTTGCTCCATCAGCGCAAACAGCTACAAAAATAATAGCAAAATCATGGCTGTGTGTGGCGGTGGCGCCCTCAATACCCATTTGATGGCTCGGCTGCAGGCCGCCTGCCCCCGCCTGCAAGTGACCGCCACCGATGCCCTGGGCCTGCCCGCATTGCAGGTGGAGGCGGCGGCTTTTGCCTGGCTGGCGCGGCAGGCGCTGCACGGTTTGCCAGGCAATCTGGCCAGCGTAACCGGGGCCGCGGGAGCCCGTGTATTGGGTGCAATTTACCCGTCCTGAAAAAGCAAAAGCCGCCCATGGGGCGGCCAAGTGGTCTGGTGCAGAGCAGGGGCGCGTACCCGCCGGCCCCCACCTCTCCAGGTCAGGCAGAGAAGCTGGAGCCGCAACCGCAGGTGGTGGTGGCGTTGGGGTTCTTGATGACGAACTGAGCGCCTTGCAGGTCTTCCTTGTAATCGATCTCGGCGCCGACCAAGTACTGGTAGCTCATGGCATCGATCAACAGCGACACGCCGTTCTTGGTCATCGTCGTGTCGTCTTCGTTGGTGATTTCGTCAAACGTGAAGCCGTATTGAAAGCCCGAGCAACCACCGCCCTGGACGAATACGCGCAGCTTCAGGTCAGGGTTGCCCTCTTCGGCAATCAGGTCCGCGACCTTGGCCGCTGCACTGTCGGTGAACAGGATGGGGGCGGGCATTTCGGTCTGGACGGGTTCGGCAACTGCGCTCATGGGGTACTCCGGGTTCAATATTTGCGGTGAATACTACTGCAGACCGCTCGGGAATTCAGGTCACTGGCCGTTTGACGCTAGTTTCAGTGGGGGCTTTTCCTCCACCAGGACAGCCACCGGACACATCTGGCCGGCAATCATGGCGCCCTGGTGCATCTCCAGCGCCTTGTAATGCACGTTCCCGGTGATCTTGGCCTTAGGCTGCAGCTCCAGCAGTTCACCCGCGTGCACAGGACCCACCACTTGGCCATTGATGATCACGTGGTCGGCATGCACCGCCCCCTCCACGCGCGCCATCTCCGAGATCACGAGGATGCTGGGTTGCTCCGAACCCGCGCGGATATCCCCCACCACCTCGCCATCAATGCGCATGCCTTCGACAAAATGCACGCTGCCCTCGATCCTGGTGCCCTGCGCGATGAGGCTTTTGATCGGTGGCTGCTTCTTGCGTGAAAACATGGACGAAAACTCCACAAAGGACTGGCGCCAGTCCAGGGGACCGGTGACGGAATGGTTAGAACGGCGGTGACCGCCACGTCTGGCGCAGCATGGCATGCGGCGCATCAGACGGCTGCGGGTGCCCGCAAGGATTTTGATCTGCAGCAAGAAGCCATCCGGCCAAGTTGGGCACCGCCCCGACCTTGCCGCACCAGAAGTCCGCTCCAAAAAAAAAACGGCAAGTCAGGCTTGCTTGCTTCATGAACGCGCTTGCGGCCAGCGTCTTAGTCGATGGCCATGGTTTGCACCGATCGAACCGTGGAGCCCTCCAGCACGCGCGCGGTCACGGTTTTTACCACGGCGTTGGGCGGAAGATCGAGGACACCTTCAATCCGCCGGTATTGCTTGACTTGCAGCGGCTGCCCCTGGGCTGGCTGGGTCTGGGTCCAGGGATTGCCGTCTTGCGTCCCTGAAAGAACCAGTTCAAACCGGCCATTGAACTCCGGCGCATTGCGGGCCGCCTGGATCACCAGGACCTGCCAGCGCAGCTGCATTCCCCCCAGCACCTCGGCCTGCAGGCTGCGGATTGCGAGCCCTTCCGTCTTTGCCGCAGGAATCAGCTTTTCAAAAAACCCCAAGTCTTCGCGTAGCGTGCGGTTGTCGGCCTCCAGCTGGCGGACCTGCGCCATCAAACTCTCCTTGGCAGACCGCTCGGCGACCAGCAAGCTCTCGGCCGTGTGGGCCACTGTCTGTTGCTCCTGCCCCTCGGCGCGCAGGCGGTCCACCTCGGCCCGCAGCTGAAGCAATTCGTCCCGGGAGACGGTATCCAGACCTGCAATGGACTTTCCAAACTCGAAGGCCCAAAGGGCTACCGCTGCACAGAAGCCAAAGACCACGGCCAGGACCAGCCAGCGAACAGGCCAAGGCATGGCACTGCGGATGGCCACCCGCGGGGCGCTGATGGTCAGCCGGCGGCGCAGAAGGCGAAGGCGCATGGTACGAAAAGTTGAATCATCCGGATGACCCGCAGAAAAGAGCGCACCTTAAACGAAAAAACCGCCCGGAGGCGGTTTTTTGATCTGTAAAGCATCCCAAGGAACACTTTGCAGGGGACGGATGCCCGCCCGAAAGCGGACATCCATGAAGAGCCTCGCCAGCTTAACGCTTGGAGAACTGCTTGGCGCGGCGTGCAGAGTGCAGACCGACTTTCTTACGTTCGACTTCACGGGCATCGCGCGTCACGAAGCCGGCCTGGCTCAGGACGGGCTTGAGGGATGCGTCGTAATCGATCAGGGCGCGGGTGATACCGTGGCGGGCAGCGCCAGCCTGGCCGGATTCACCGCCACCATGCACGTTGATCTGGATGTCGAAGGTTTCGACATGGTTGGTCAACGCCAGGGGTTGCTTGGCAATCATGATCGAGGTTTCGCGGCCGAAGTAGGACTGGATGTCCTTGCCGTTCACCGTGATCTTGCCGGAGCCTTTTTTCAGAAACACGCGGGCGACGCTGGACTTGCGACGGCCGGTGCCATTGTTCCATTCACCAATCATCTCAAGGCTCCTTAGATTTCCAGCGCCTTGGGCTGCTGGGCGGTGTGGGGATGCTCAGCACCACCGTACACCTTGAGTTTCTTGATCATCGCGTAGCCCAGGGGACCCTTGGGGAGCATGCCCTTGACAGCCTTTTCCAGCGCGCGGCCGGGGTGCTTGGCTTGCATGTCGCGGAAGTTCGTGGCCGTGATGCCGCCGGGGTAACCCGAATGGCGGTAGTACACCTTGTCCAGGGACTTGGTGCCGGTGACCTTGAGCTTGGCTGCGTTGATGATGACGATGAAGTCACCGGTATCGACGTGAGGCGTGTAAATGGCCTTGTGTTTGCCGCGCAAACGGAGAGCAACTTCGCTGGCTACTCGTCCGAGGACCTTGTCGGTCGCGTCAATCACAAACCACTCGTGCACGACCTCAGCGGGCTTGGCGCTGAAAGTAGTAGTCATGAGATTTCTCTGCAAAAGAGGGTTTGGCGGGTCCTTTTCCACGGTCGGTGCTTCTCTTTCGGAAGCCTCTTAGGTGGCGTCAAGTCTTCGCCGCGGGACCACAAAAACGCTGCGAAGCCCTCGATTATACGAAGGAGACCGACAGCGGTGCAAGCCCGAGCCTTGACTCGCTCGCGTCAGCCATGCGGAGCTGCGCTCGAGGAACCACGCCCAATCCCCGATTGGAGGCAGATTCGGCTCAGTTCGGGCTTTGGCGATTGCGCGCCTCTTCGGCCTCATAGCGGCGCCGATTCTCCACACAGATGGGGTGGTTGGCCTGCGCGGGCTTTTGGCATTCGCGGTGGATGCACATGGGGCGCGCCAGGAAGCTCGCATCGGCGCATGCCTCCTGTGGGCTGGGCAGGCGCGGAGGAGCCGGTCGCGGCTTGGGCTCTGCCACCACAGGCGGCGGCGGGGGGGGTGGCTCCTCGCGAACCACGATGGGTGTGGGGGCCGGCTCGGGAGCGGCGCGCTTGCTGTTGCGCGGCGCTGGGCGGGGGGCCGATGCCACGACGAGTGCCGAGGCAGGCACCGCGGCCACCGGGGTACTGGCAGGACTTTCAGAAGCGGCGCCCCCAACGGCAGAAGCCTGGGCGTCGGCCGCGCTGGCCGCATCGGCGATCACCAGCGCCACCGGCGGCGGCACGGGAGCCGGCTCGGCCATCTCGGTAATGATGTCGTCTTGCGGCGCCTTGTGGCCCTGCGCCCACCGCAGACCCGCCGCTGAGGCCACCACGGCGAAGGCAGCGACCCCGACCCACACCAGCACGGGCACCCGCCGCCCCGTCCTGCCGGCCTTGCCCGGGCTGCGCGCCGTGTCCCGGTCGCCATGACGCGACCGGTGGTGCACACCCTCGCGCCGCGCATGCGTTTGCCCTGCTTCCAGATCGTCGTAGCGGGAGTCTTCGGCCACCACGGTATCGCCAGCGTCAATGAACACCG
Source organism: Acidovorax sp. (assembly GCF_022763525.1). GTDB lineage: Bacteria > Pseudomonadota > Gammaproteobacteria > Burkholderiales > Burkholderiaceae_C > Acidovorax. The sequence goes on along the minus strand of NZ_JALEGG010000022.1, from coordinate 1,550 downwards.
TGTCGCCGCCTTCCGCAGCGACGGTGTCGGGCCCAGCCAGCATGACCGTATCGCCGCCGACGTCCCTGCTGCGCTCTTCGCCTCCGCGATTCACCCCAAATTTGTCAACTTCATCCTCCCGGGGCGCCACTTTTGTCATGGCGGCCTGGGCCTGGGCTTCGATTTCGGCCACCACGCGGGGCGCGGAGGTGATGTCCACCGTGGGGGTGAGCAGGCCGGGGCCGGGCTGGTCGGCGGGTTCAACCCAGATATCCCCCAGTTCGGCCCGGAAATCGAAAAGCTCGATCCCCTCGGGCGCGGAGGTCATCCCCATGATCTGCAGGAACGCGTCAATGCTTTGCGGCCTGTCCTGGGGCTTGAGCGCCAGCGACTGCGCAATGGCAGCGACAAACGGCTCGGAATATTCCACGCCAAACTGCCGCTTCACGGTCCTTGCCACACGCGAGAAGGACACCATGCGGTCACGGATGGACCGCAAGGTCGAAGGCAGGGGGGTGTCGTTGCACAGGCAGCCGTGCACCACGGCAGCCAGCGAATAAAGGTCGCTCCACGGCCCCTGGCGCAAGTCCTGGTCGCCGTCCGCATACTGCTCGATGGGTGCGTAGTTCACCTTGAGGACGGCGGTGTGCTTGCGGTCCTGGTCGTTGATCGCGTGGCGCGCGGCGCCCAGGTCCAGCAGCACCGGCGGACCGATGTCCTGCAGGAAGATGTTGTCCGGTGAGATGTCCCGGTGCAGCGTTTTGCCGTCGTGCAGCACCCGCAGGGCCCCCAGCACCGACCACAGGACCTTGCGCAGCCAGATCTCAGGCGGCGGGGTGCGCATCTGGGCGCGGGCCTGCTTGAACGTCATGCCGCTGTAGAGCGGCATGACCATGTACGCGGTGTTGTTAGCCTCCCAGAACCGGAACACCTTCACGAGCGAGGGGTGGTCGAACTGGGCCAGCAGGCGGGCTTCCCCCACGAAGGAGGCCAGCCCCGCATTGAAGGTTATCTGGTCTGATGATGAGCGCACCCACAGGGACTGACCCTGCGCCCGCCCAGCCAGCGCCGAGGGCATGTATTCCTTGATCGCGACGGCCCGGTGCAGGGAATGGTCGAACGCTTTGTAGACCATGCCAAAGCCGCCCACCCCCAGCAATGCCAGGATCTCGAATTCCGCCAGACGGGTTCCAGGGGGCAGCGCATCCAAATGGCTGACACCGCTGGCGGGAGCTTGGCTGGAACTTTCAATCATGGTGAACAAAGGGTGGCGTCTTGCATGCGTCAACAGGGACCCGGCACCTGCGCACAGGGTCCAAGACCTTTGCAATCATGAAGCATGCCAGGTCCCTCCACGGAAACAAATGACTTCCTGTCTGCCAAAAACATCACGCCCGACGGATGGGCTAAACCCCGATTGTGCCCCGGCGTCCGCCGGGCCCCGGCAACAGCGCCGGAAGAATCCGAGCCGAACCCTGATTTTCAGCAAAGGGAACCAGAAAGCTTTCCACCAAAACCACGCAAGTTCCCGCATGAGGGCCGGCAGGCCCTCAGCGCTCCCGTGCAGGGGG
>NZ_JALEGG010000207.1 GCF_022763525.1 Acidovorax sp. | reverse complement strand
GCTTCGGCCGACAGCACGCCGCAGTGCAGCGGTACCAGCTCCGGCAGCGCGCCATAGGGCGTGGCGAACACAGGGCAGCCGAAGTACAGGCTTTCAATGATGGCCAAGCCGAAGGGCTCGTGCCAGCGCACCGGAAAAATCAGCCCGCGCGAGGCGTTGAGCAGCCCCGTCTTCTGCGTCCCGCCCACCATGCCGTGGAAGTGGATCTTGCGCGACAAGGTCCAGCGGAAGCCGCGCTTGAAGTTGATGCGGTCGCCACCCAGCACGTCGAGCTCCACGCCCGCCATCTTGGCGACCTTGATGGCGCCGCGCACGTTCTTCACGCCCCAGGCGGCCTTGCCCAGGAAGTGGTAGCGCGGGCGCGGCGATTGGAAGTCCACCGGGCCGTAGCTGTTCCAGTCCAGGCCGTTGTAGACGAACTCGGTGGAGCCATAGCGCGCCGCGTGGTCGCGCGAGAGGAATACCGTGTTCAGCGGCAGCGGCTTGGGCTTGCGCGCATTGCCGTGCTCGGTGACCAGGTAGGGCTTGGCCAGCTCGGTGCGCGGGTTGAACTGGAAGTGGGTGACATCCACATCGGCCGGGATCTGGCCTTCCCAGGGCTCGTCAGGCCGAATGGGCAGCACCTGCCCGAAGTCGCAGGTGGACCCCTCGGGCACCAGGTAGCTCACGCGGTGGCCCAGCTGGACCAGCGTCTTGCCCAGGTCCCAGATCACACGCTCGGTGCCGCCGTAGCCGTACACGGGGATGGGGGAGTTGTTGACCAGCAGGATGTGCATGAAGAATGCCTCTCGATTCAGGAGCCCATGGCACCACATAGCACGCGCAGCCCACGAAACTGGCGCGGCCCGTGCCAGGGCAGCCGAGCAAGGGCCGCCCCGCAGCGAGGGCTGCGTCCCCCTGCCCGCAGAGCACAGCTCTGCGAGAGCGGGGGGAAGGCGCGAAGCGACTCAGGGGGGTGTTCCATCTACCTACCTTCCGCAACCAATGCGCGCGCGCCGCTCGTGCAGGGCCGCCAGCAGCAGCGGACACATGAACAGGTAGAACATGTTGCCGCTGTTGTGGGCCAGGAAAACCTGCGTGAGGCCAAAGCCTATGTACGACAGCGGCAGCAGCACGCCCATGAGGCACAGCGAGAGCGATTCGCGGTCCATCTTGCCCGCGCCGTCGCGGATGCGGTGAGCCGTCGGCCAGAACATCACCAGCGGGATGCCATAGAAGGCCAGCAGCAGCAGGACGCCGGGCAACCCGCGCTTGGCGAACAGATCCAGCGCCTCGTTGTGCGCATGGCTGAATTCGAGCACGACCGGGTGCGCCAGCCCCGCGGCCACGCGGCGCGCCTTCTCAGCCTCGTAGCCGGCACGGCCCCAGCCGGTGAGCGGCCGGTCCCAGCCCATCTGCCAGGCCAGCTTCCAATGGGCCAGGCGCTGGCCCACCGAACTGCGGCCGTCACCCTGCTGCTGGTAGGTTTGCATTTCGTGCCTCGCTTCGTCCACGCGCTGCTCCACGGCAGGGACCTGCGACAAGGCGGCTGCCGCCAGCGCGATGGCACACAGGCCCCAGTACACACGCCGCTGGCCGGTGGTGCGCACCAGCAGCCAGGCGCAGACGGGCAGCAGCAGCACCAGCGCAAGCCAGCCGCCGCGCGACTGCGACAGCACCGAGCCCGTTCCACCCAACACAATGGCGGCCACCAGCAGCCACCGCTGCCACAGCACCCAGCGCTTCCACTGCACCACCAGCAGCAAGCCACTCATCACGGCCAGCAGCATGCTGAGGTTCCCGTACTGGATCGCGTTGGTAAAACCGTTGGCGCGCGGTAGCGCCAGTACCAGGGCTTGGTAGAGCCCCACCAGCCCGCTGCCCACGGCCCCCACTGCCACGCCCATCCACAGCCACGACGCACGCGGCTCGAAGGTCATGAGGTAGAAGATGCACGGCAGCGCGAGAAGGTATTTGGCGGGGCGGTCCATGCTGCCCCAGCCCCAGGCGGCCCCCACGTCCAGCAGCCACAGCGCGGCCATGCATGAGAACGCGGCCGTGAGCCACCACGCCGCCGGGGGGGCCGGGCGCCGCCACCATACCGGCGCACTCGCCAATGCCGCCAGCAGCAGCAGCACAGCACCGTAGGAATAGCCCGAGGGCAACCACAAGGCCAGCCCCGGCACCATGAATGCACCGGCGCTTGCGCAGCGCCCAAACCAGCGGTAGGACTTCATCCGCGGATCACCCGCCCGTCGAGGCCGTCCCGGTCGTAGTGCAGCGCCGCGTACCGGAAAAACCCCTCCAGCGCCACGAACAGACAGTACAGGAACCCCGCGCCGCCACACAGGAAGCCCAGGCGGAAGATGTACAACCGCACAAACATCGACGTGCCCGAGGCCAGCCCGCGCAGCACGCCGCCGCGCTTGCCGTTCTCGGCCCGCTTGGCGGCGCCCAGCATCACATATTGCGTCAGCTTCTCCAGGCTGCCGCGCACGGTGGTGCGCGAGTAGTGCAGCAGCCGGGCGCGGATCAACCGGCGCGGCACGGCGCCGCCACCGGGCTGCGGGTGCAGCTGCGCCTGCTCATGCACCACGCCCGTGAACTCATGGACCATGCTGCGCACGAACAGCCGCTCGATCTGCGACTGCGAGCGAAAGTACTTGAGTTCGTGCCCGAACGCCACCATGCGCCAGCGGATCTTCCACACGGCCCGCTCGCCCGAGCGCACGATGGCCTGCAGTTCCTGTGCAAACGCGGGTGTCATCACTTCGTCAGCATCCAGGAAGAAGATGTAGTCGCCGCGCGCATGGGCGAGCAGCCGGTTGCGCTGCACGGCAAAGCCCTGCCAGTCGGGGTGGCTGTGGACCTCGGCCCCCAGAGCTTGCGCCAGGGCGACGGTCTGGTCGGTGCTGCCGCTGTCCACCACCAGCAGCTGGTCGGCAAAGGCGGCGCTCTTCAAACAGGCTTCAATGCGGTGCGCCTCGTTGTGGGTCAGCACCGCGACGGTCAACGTGGGCGGCCGCGCGCCGCCTCCTGCAGCTGGCATCAATCAATGACCAGCGTGAACGTGTTCGCCCGCTTTGAGACGGTACACGGTGCCGCAATACGGGCACTTGGCCTCGCCCGTGCGGGCCACGTCCAGGTACACCTTGGGGTGGGTGTTCCAGATCTTCATGTCGGCCTTGGGGCTGGGGCAGAAGACGCCGCCCTGGGCGTTCAGGTCCTTGGCCAGCAGTTCAACGGTAGCTTGTGACATCGGTATTTTTCTCCTTGGCGCATCCCGCGCAGGCAATGCTTGAAACTGGCACGTTCCAGGCCTGCAGACGGCGTGGAACGGGCTCGGCCCGGCCGCTGGCGTCGTCCTCCCCCTTCCCGGCGCCGCCGAGAGAAGGGGGAAGCCGCGCAGCGGCTCAGGGGGTGGGTCACACCTTGGTCAGCCAGTGGGCGTACTTCGGATTGCGACCGTTCACGATGTCGAAGAAGGCGCTCTGGATCTTTTCGGTGATGGGGCCGCGAGAACCGGCGCCGATCTCGATGCGGTCCAGCTCGCGGATGGGCGTGACTTCAGCGGCCGTGCCGGTGAAGAAGGCTTCGTCGGCGATGTAGACCTCGTCGCGCGTGATGCGCTTTTGCACAATCTCCAGGCCCAGGTCCTTGGCGATGTGGAACACCGTGTTGCGGGTGATGCCGTTGAGCGCGCCGGCCGACAGGTCGGGCGTATAGATCACGCCGTTCTTGATCACAAAGATGTTCTCGCCCGCGCCCTCGGACACGAAGCCGGAGCTGTCGAGCAGCAGGGCCTCGTCGTAGCCGTCGTCCAGCGCTTCCATGTTCGCGAGGATGGAGTTGGTGTAGTTGCTCACCGCCTTGGCCTGCGTCATGGTGATGTTGACGTGGTGGCGCGTGTAGCTGCTGGTCTTCACGCGGATGCCGCGCTTCATGCCCTCTTCGCCCAGATACGCGCCCCAAGCCCAGGCGGCGACCATCAGATGGATCTGGTTGCCCTTGGGCGAAACGCCGAGCTTTTGCGAGCCGATCCAGGTCAATGGGCGCAGATAGCAGGATTCGAGCTTGTTTTCGCGCACGACGGTCTTCTGGGCCTCATTCACTTCCTCCTTGGTGAACGGAATCTTCATGCGCAGGATCTTGGCGCTGTTGAAGAGGCGTTCCGTGTGTTCCTCAAGGCGGAAGATGGCCGTGCCCTGGGCCGTGTTGTAGGCACGCACGCCTTCGAAGGCGCCGCAGCCGTAGTGCAGGGTGTGGGTCAGCACGTGGATCTTGGCGTCTCGCCAATCGACCATCTGGCCGTCCATCCAGATCTTGCCGTCACGGTCGGCCATCGAGGGAACTACGGGGCTCATGGGAATCCTTTGGTTGCTGTGGGTCGCAAAACCGGGATTTTACGGGGCCGCAGCAGGCCGGAATCCCGCGCACCAGGGTGCAGCGCAGCAAAGCCGCCGGATCAGGCCCTGCAATTCATGCGTCCGGGGGCGGGGTGGCGCCCTCGGCTTCGGGGCGCACCAGCGTCCATTTCACCAGCTTGCCCCGGTGGAACTCGCAAGTCACGTGCGAGCGGGTGCCATCGGTCCAACGGTAGATCTCGGGGTCGGCCCCTTCGGCGGACAACAACTCACCAAGCGCCTGCGTCATGGCCACCACATGCATCAGGTTCACCCCCGGGGCCAGCCGGGCATTGAGCATCACGGCGCTGGCCACATAGCCGATGGGGCGGTTGGCGGCCTTCTTCATCACGTTCACCAAACGGGTGAAATGCAGCAGGGCCCACATCACCAGCCCGCCGACCACGGCCGCCACACCGGGCCAGCCGTAGGCTGTGAAACCAAAACCGATCAGGGCCACTGCCCCCACAGGCACCAGGATATTGCGCAGATTCATAGGCGGGGATTGTCTTACGGCCTCGGCCGTGCGCGGCTGCGGGTATTGCGTAGAGCCCAGCCTACAACCCGCGCACCGCATCCATCGCTTCCTCCACCCGCTCCACGGCGTGAATGGTGAGGCCCTCGATGGGCTTCTTGGGCGCATTGGCCTTGGGCACCACGGCCACGCTGAAGCCCAGCTTGGCGGCCTCCTTCAGACGCTCCTGCCCGCGGGGCGCTGGGCGCACCTCGCCAGCCAGGCCCACTTCGCCGAACGCGATGAAACCCCGGGGCAAAGGCTTGCCGCGCAGGCTGGAGGTGATGGACAGCATCACGGCCAGGTCGGCGGCCGGCTCGCTGATGCGCACGCCGCCCACGGCGTTCACGAACACGTCCTGGTCCATGCAGGCCACGCCGGCATGGCGGTGCAGCACGGCGAGCAGCATGGCCAGCCGGTCCTTGTCCAGGCCCACCGACAGGCGCCGGGGGCTGGGACCGCCGCTGTCCACCAGGGCCTGGATCTCCACCAGCATGGGGCGCGTGCCCTCCAGCGTCACCATCACGCAGCTGCCGGGCACGGGCTCGCTGTGCTGGGAGAGGAAGATGGCGCTGGGGTTGCTCACGCCCTTGAGGCCCTTTTCGGTCATCGCGAACACGCCAATTTCGTTGACAGCGCCAAAGCGGTTCTTGATGGCGCGCACCAGGCGGAACTGGCTGTGCGTGTCGCCTTCGAAGTACAGCACCGTGTCCACCATGTGCTCCAGCACGCGCGGGCCGGCCAGCGCGCCTTCCTTGGTCACATGACCCACCAGGATGACGGCGATGCCCGTGCCCTTGGCCATGCGCGTGAGGTGCGCCGCGCATTCGCGCACCTGGGCGACGGAGCCCGGCGCGCTGGTGAGCTGGTCGGAGTAGGTGGTCTGGATGGAGTCGATGACGACCACGGCGGGCTGCGTGGCGTCCACCGTGGCCAGGATCTTTTCGAGCTGGATTTCGGCCAGCAGCTGCACCTGGCTGCCCTCGATGCCCAGGCGCCGCGAGCGCAGCGCCACCTGCGCACCGCTCTCTTCACCCGTCACATACAACGTGGGCAGCCCCACGCGCTGCAGCGCGTCCATGGCCTGCAGCAGCAGGGTCGATTTGCCAATGCCCGGATCGCCCCCAATGAGCACCACGCCGCCTTCCACGATGCCGCCACCCAGCACGCGGTCCAGCTCGTCGATGCCGCTGGGGGTGCGCGCCACGTCCTGGGCCTCGATGGCGGCCAGCGGCATCACGGGCTGCGCGTGGGCGATGCCCGCATAGCCTTGTGGCGCGCTCAGCCGGTTCTTGCCCGGCGCGGCCTCGGCCACCTGCTCGACCAGCGTGTTCCACGCGCCGCAGGACGGGCATTTGCCCAGCCAGCGGGGGCTGGTGCCGCCGCATTCGGTGCAGGTGAACGTGGTTTTTTCTTTGGCCATGGCGGGTATTGAAACAGTGGTGCGCAAGGAATGCCTGCATGGCCCTCGCGAGTCGGTGGTGGTGCGGACGACCGGGGCCCGCGCTATCGCCAACCGCGCGGAGTGACGCAGGCTCTCCCAGGTGGGGGAGCCGACTATAGCGACCAAGCCGGCGAGCCACCTCCAGTGCCCGTAGGATGGCGGATTTGGTCGCGCGTTTCGGAGGCTTCCCCTTGCAAACTCCCACCAACCTTTTCAAGCAATGCCTGGCCCAAGGCCACACCCAGATCGGCCTGTGGCTGGGCCTGGCCAATGCCTACAGCGCGGAACTCCTCGCCGGCACGGGCTACGACTGGCTGCTGATCGATGGCGAACATGCGCCCAACGACCTGCGCTCCATGCTGCACCAGCTGCAGGCGATCGCCAGTGCCACCAGCGCCCTGCCACCGGGCGTGCCCGCGCCGCACCCCATCGTGCGGGTGCCGGTGGGCGAGACGGCACTCATCAAGCAGGTGCTGGACCTGGGGGCGCAGACCGTGCTGGTGCCCATGGTGGACACACCTGCGCAGGCACACCAGCTGGCGCGCGCCATGCGCTATCCGCCCGACGGGGTGCGCGGCATGGGCAGCCCGCTGGCCCGTTCGTCGCGCTGGCAGGCCTATCCGCAGTATGTGCACGAGGCCAACCAGCAGGTCTGCCTGCTGGTGCAGGCCGAGACGGTACAGGCACTGCAGAACCTGGATGCGATTGCCGCCACACCCGGCGTGGACGGCGTGTTCATCGGCCCCGCCGATTTGTCCGCGTCCATGGGCCACACAGGCAACCCTGGCCACCCCGACGTGCAGGCCGCCATCCATGACGGCATCGCGCGCATCCTGCGCGCGGGCAAGGCGCCGGGCATTCTGGCCACCACCGAGTCGCAGGCGCGCCAGTGGCTGGCGGCCGGCGCGCTGTTTGTGGCCGTGGGCGTGGACACCATGCTGCTGGCCAGCGCTGCGCAGGATCTGCTGGCACGCTTTCGCATCGCGACCGACGCCGCCCCCGCCCGGCCCGCAGGCTACTGAGTCATTTTTCTTTCGGACCCAAGGACAGACATCCATGAAAGCATGTATCTACGGCGCCGGCGCCATCGGCGGCTGGCTGGGCGTGGCCCTGGCGCAGGCGGGTGACACCGTCAGCATGGTGGCGCGGGGTGACACGCTGCGCGCCCTGCAAGCCGATGGGCTGCGCATGCGGCGCGCCGATGGCACGTTGGTGCAAGTGGCCGTCACGGCCCACAGCGACCCCGCCGCACTCGGCGTGCAAGACCTCGTTGTGGTCGCCGTCAAGGCCCCAGGGCTACCCGACGTGGCCCGCGCGATGGCGCCGCTGATCGGGCCGGACACCATCGTGCTCACCGCGATGAACGGCGTGCCATGGTGGTTCCTCGACGGCTTTGGCGGCGCAGCGCAGGGGCATGCGCTCGCATCCGTGGACGCGGGCGGCGTCATTGCCAAGGCCATCCCATCGCGCAACGTGGTGGGCAGCGTGGTGCACACCAGCTGCTCGCTGGAGGCACCGGGCTTTGTCCGCCAGCACTTCGGAAACCGGCTCATCGTGGGCGAGCCGGACGGCAGCCAGAGCGCGCGCCTGCAAGCGCTGGCTGACATGCTGCAGCGCGGTGGCATCGATGTGGAGGTGAGCAGCTGCATCCAGAAGGACATCTGGTTCAAGCTCTGGGGCAACCTCACCATGAACCCCATCAGCGCGCTCACCGGCGCCACCACCGATCGCATCCTCGACGACGACCTGGTGCGGGGCTTCGTGAGCGCCGTGATGCTCGAAGCCAAGGCCATCGGCGCGAAGCTGGGCCTGCCGATCGACCAGCAGCCCGAGGACCGCCACGCTGTCACGCGCAAGCTGGGCGCGTTCAAGACCTCGATGCTGCAGGACGTGGAGGCGGGCAAGCCGCTGGAGATCGACGCGCTGGTCGGCGCGGTGCATGAGCTGGGGCAGATCACCCACACGCCCACGCCCCACACCGACGCCCTGCTGGGCCTGGTGCGCCTGATGGCGCGCACCCGGAATCTCTACTGAGAATTTTTGAACAGAATCGCCCCCAGCGCTTACCTATCAAGCGCCAATAGCTACCGAATCAATAGCAAATCAATAGCAAATCAACCATGACCACCCTCACGCTCTACTACACCCCCGGCACCTGCGCGCAGGCCGTTCGCATTGCTCTGGAAGAGGCCAGCGCGCCGTACCAGCTGGTGCGCGTGGACTTCGCAGCGGGCCAACAGCGCACACCCGAGTACCTGGCCATCAACCCCAAGGGCCGCGTGCCCGCGCTGGCCACGCCGCACGGCACCCTCACGGAAACGCCCGCCCTGCTGGCCTATGTGGCGCAAAGCTTTCCCGACGCGCGCCTGGCCCCCGCCGACCCGCACGGCTTTGCGCGCCTGCAGGAGTTTCACAGCTACCTCGCGTCCACCGTGCACATCGCCCATGCCCACCGCCCCCGCGCCGGTCGCTGGGCGGACGAGCCCGAGGCACAGGCGGCGATGCAGCGCAAGGTGCCGCAGAACATGACGGAGTGCTTCCACCTCATCGAAAGCCACTACCTGCCCCAGGCGGAACAGGGCCCTTGGGTGATGGGCGAGCAGTACACCGTCGCCGACGGCTACCTGTTCACCATCGGCACCTGGCTGCACAGCGACGGCGTGGACATTGCCCAGTTCCCGAAGGTGTTCGCGCACACGCAGCGCATGCTGCAGCGCCCCGCCGTGCAGCGCGCGCTGGCCTGACGCGTTCGGCCATCGCCATCAAAAAAAGCCCCGCAGCCAATGTGCAGGGCTTTTCCAGGGGAGACCGGTGCCAGCATCCCTTGCTACCGTTCACGCTGAGCTTGTCGAAACGCTGCGCAGGGCTCGACAAGCTCAGCCCGACGGATGGGGTGGATGAAAAACGGGGGCCCGGCGGTCGCTGAAGCGCCGCCCACCACAGTCAATTCACTTTCAAGTAGCGCCAGTCAATGCGGTTGTCCGCGCGGTGGATGATCTCCACCTTCTTCGTCCCCGCCCACGGAATCACCTGGTTGTACAGCGGGATGTGCGACACCAGCTCATGCTCCTTGATCAGCGCCTGCTCGATCAGGCTGTTGCGCGTGGTGGCATCCGTTTCCTTCTTCACACGCTCGATCAGCGCATCGAGTTGCGGGTCTGAGAAGCGGCCCAGGTTGAAGTTGCCATCCCCACCCGCGCCGGGCGAGCGCACCAGCGACTGCAGGCTGTAGAACGCGTCGAACGTGGGCACGCCCCAGCCCAGCAGGTAGATGCTGGCTTCGTTGCGCTGGATCATCGGGAAGTAGGTGGCAAACGGCAGCGAGCGCAGCTTGGCTTTGACGCCCACCTTGGCCCAGTGCGAGGTGATGGCCTGGCACAGCTGCTCGTCGTTGATATAGCGGCCCGCGCTGCAGGCAAAGTCCACCTCAAACCCGTTCGGGTAGCCCGCGTCGGCCAGCAGCTTTTGTGCGGCCTTGGGGTCGTAGGGCCAGCGCACATCGGCCTTCTTGGTCCAGCCGTTGACCTGGTTGGCGATGAGTGTGCCCGTAGGCTGGGCCAGGCCGCGCAGCACCACGCGCTGGATGGACTGGATGTCGATGGCCTGGTACAGCGCCTTGCGCACGCGCAGGTCCTTGAGCGGGTTCTTGCCCTTCACATCCGAGCCCGGCAGCTCGTCACGGAACTGGTCCAGGCCCAGGAAAATGGTGCGGTACTCCGGCCCTTCGAGCACCTGCAGGGTGGGCGTCTGCTTGATGCGTGCAAGGTCTTGCAGGCTGGGGTCGATCACAAAGTCAATCTCACCAGACAGCAGCGCCGCCGTGCGCGTGGCGTCGGCCTTGATGGGGGTGTAGATGATCTCGGTCAGGTTGGTGGGGTACTTGCCCTTGCCCCACCAGTGGGGGTTGGGCACAAGCACGACGCGCTGGTCGGGCGTCCACTGCTGGAGCTGGTAGGGGCCGGTGCCCAGCGCATTGCGGTGGGCGTACGTTTCGTCCTTCGTCTTGATGTCCTTGGGCTCGACCGACTTGTTCTTTTCGGCCCAGGCGCGGCTCATGATGCGCAGCTCGGTCAGCTGGTTCACCAGCACCGGGTTGGGCAGGTCGGAGTGGATGTCGATGGTGTAGGCATCGACCTTTTCCACGCGGTCAATGCCCTGCGTGTACACGGCGAAGTTGGACGTCTTGGCCTTGGCCCGCTCCAGCGAGAACTTGGCATCGTCGGCCGTGAACTCGCTGCCGTCGCTGAACTTCACGCCCTTGCGCAACGTCAGGCGCAGCTGCGTCGGCTTGACCAGCTTCCACTCGGTGGCGAGCGAAGGCTCGGGCTTGAAGGTCTTGCTGTTGTATTCGACCAGCGTGTCGTACACCGCGCCGTGCATGGTGTTGTTCACGCCCACGTTCTGGGTGTGGATGTCCCAGGTGGAAATATCCACCGATCGGGACCAGCGGAAGGTCTTGGCCTGCGCGGCCAGCGGGAGCGCCGTGGCCAGGGCGGCCGCGAGCAAAAGTGTCTTGAAACGCATGGGGAATCACTCCAGGTCAGTCAGTCCCCCACTATGGCGCAAGTCGCTTCTCCGTGTAACGAACTTGTCCTTCTTAGCTTAGAACCATTGCCGCCGCCAAAGCCACCATCGTGGCGGCCGTGCCCGCGTCCAGCACCCGCCACGCCCCGGGCGAGGCAAACAAGGGTGCCAGCCAGCGCGAACCAAACCCGAGGGCCAGGAACCACAGGGCGCTGGCCAGCGAGCCCCCGGCGGCAAAGGTGGCCCGGCCCCAGGTGGGATACGGGGTGGCCATGGTGCCCAGCAGCAGCACGGTGTCCAGGTACACATGCGGGTTCAGCCAGGTCAGCGCCAGCACCGTGAGCACGGTGGTGCGCACGCTCGCCCCCGGCCCGTTGGCGGACACGAGCAACTGGCCGGGCTTGAGCGCGCGGCTGGCGGCCTGCACGGCGTAAGCGGCCAGGAAGAGCGCCCCCGCCCAACGCATGAACAGCGCCCACTCGGGCCGTGCCAGCAGCACCCCGCCCATGCCCCACACCCCCGCCTGCAACAGCACCGCATCGGACAGCGCGCACACCAGCACCACCGGCAGCACGTGCTCGCGCCGCAGGCCCTGGCGCAGCACGAAGGCGTTCTGCGCGCCAATGGCCATGATCAAGATGGCCGTCGAAGTGAATCCGTGGAGAAAGGCTGTGGAACTCATGGGCGTGGATTGTGGGGATCGCGGGCAGGTGACGCCAGCTATACTTTTTAACGATCCGTCAGAATGGCTTACGCCACATGCACCTTGACTCTGCCCAGCTCCACGCTTTTGCTACCGTCATTGATGAGGGCAGCTTCGAGCGCGCGGCTGCCGTGCTGCACGTCACCCGCTCGGCGGTTTCGCAGCGTGTGAAGCTGCTCGAAGAACGCGTGGGCCAGGTGCTGGTGCGCCGCGCCACGCCCTGCACACCCACCGAAGCCGGGCAGGCGCTGTACCGGCATGCACGCGAAGTGGCACTGAGCGAGTCCGACGCGCTGGCCACCATTGGCGGTGGGCAGCACACGTCCACGCGCCTGGCCATTGGCGTCAATGCCGACTCGCTGGCCACCTGGTTCCCGCACGCCATGGCACGCGCCGCGCAGGACCAGAACATCACCTTCGACATCCACGTGGAGGACCAGGACCATTCAGCCAACCTGCTGCGCGAAGGCCGCGTGATGGCCGCCGTGACGGCCGACCCGCAACCCGTGCAGGGCTGCAAGGTGCTCCCGCTGGGCACGCTGCGCTACCGGGCGCTGGCCCGCCCCGCGTTCATGCAGCGCTACTTTGCTCAAGGGGTAACCGCTGCTGCGCTGGCAACGGCGCCCATGCTGGTGTTCAACCGCAAGGATGCGCTGCAGGCCAGGTTCGTGGGGCGCATCACGCGCCGCAAACTCACGCCGCCCGTGCACTGGCTGCCCGAGGCGCACGCGTTTGTCATGGCCACCCGGGCCGGGCTGGGCTGGGGCATGACGCCCGACCCGATGGTGCAGCACGACCTGGAGGCTGGCACGCTGGTCGAGCTGATTCCGGGCAAGCCGGTGGATGTGCCGCTGTACTGGCAATCCTGGCGGCTGAACGTGCAGGCGCTGCACCACATGACCGACGCAGTGCAGCAGGCGGCGGGGCTTACCCTGCTGCGCTGAGTAGTCCAGTGAACCTGAAAAATCGACGGTACGCCGGGGCTCCAAGGGGTGCGGGGCGAGGCGCAGGCCGCAGTCAAGGCTGGCCGCCTTGACAAGGACTGCAACGCTGCACTGCGACTCGTGGGGCCCCAGCCCTTTGGGTGAGTGCCTAGCCGCCCCGCATGCGTCGTTGCCGTGCTCGCCGGGTATACAACCCGGCTGCGCCCGCCGCCTAGCATGCGGGGCGGCTAGGTACTCACGTACCGCCGATTTCTCAGGTTCACTGGACTAAGTCTTCGTGGTGATCGGCGGCGCCGCGCTTCCAGTAGGCAGAGATGCGCATGCGCTTGGCGTCCACACCCGGCTTGGCGAGCATGGCGCGGCGCACGGCGGCCATCTCGCTGTGTTCGCCAGCTGCCCAGACAAACCCGGCGCCGGTTGGCAGCGCCAGCGCTTCCACGGCGCCGGGCAGCGCGCTCACCCATTGCAGATCCACCTGCGCCGCACTCGCCAACACCCGCTGGTCGGCCGGGTTGCCCAGCTGGATGCGCACGGTGGCCACCGCGCTGGCGGGCAGCTCGGCCAGGCGGCGGGCGATGGCGGGCAGCGCGGTTTCGTCGCCCAGCAGCCAGTGCCATTTAAACCCGGTGGGCACCACCATGCTGCCGCGCGGCCCGGCAATGCCCACCCACTGGCCGACGGCGGCGCTGGCGGCCCAGTCAGTGGCGGGGCCTGCGTCGTGCAGGGCGACTTCGATGTCCAGCTCGCCCGTGGCGGCGTCATAACGTGCGGGGGTGTAGTCACGCAGCACGGGGCGCGGATCGGGGAAAACCGGGCGCCCGTCCTGCAGGGACGGCAGCGAGGGGCGCTCCTGGCCCGGCTGGGGCAGGATGAGCTTGAGATGGTCGTCAAACCCCGCGCTCACAAACCCGGCCAGCTCGGGCCCGGCCAGGGTCAGCCGCACGAAACCGGGGCTGACGGCGGTGCGCCGCACCACCTGGAGGTGGCGGGCTCGCAAGGGGTGGCGGACGCGTTCGACGGCAAGGTGTGCGGCGTCAACCGGGGGAGTGGCGGTAGGCAGAGGTGCGTTCATGGCTTAAAATGTTGATTTAATCAACCAATGATCTGCGCATTGGTTGATTTTGTCAACCACATATCGCCATGACCACCCACGCACCCGCCGATGTCTTTGAAGCCATGCACGACCTGCTGCATGTCTACCGGGCGCACATGGTGCGCACCATGGCCGCCATCCACCCCGACCTGACGCACAACGAAGTGCGGGCGCTGATGTTCGTTGGCCGCCACCCCGGCACCACGCAGCGCGAACTGGTGTCGCACAGCGGCGCCGACAAGGCGCAGGTGGCGCGCATGGTGGCAATGCTTCAGGACAAAGGCTGGCTGGAAAGCGCACCGAATGCCGAGGACAAACGCAGCCGCTGCCTGCGCCTGAGCGCCCAAGGAATGGCCCTGCACGGAGCGTTGCGGAATGCCCGCCGGGATGTGGCCGCCTCGCTGCTGGCTGGCTGCGGCAAGGCTACCCAGGCCCAGTTGCTCGCCCTGCTGGCGCAGGTGCGCAGCCATGTGGAGGCGGCTGGCAAAGCGGAATAGCCACCCGGAACTTGTTACGACCAGCCTCCAGTGCTTATTACGACAGCGCATGCAGCTATTAAAACAATAGCAAATTCAAATCCAGTGGGCGCGGCTGGCCCTCGGAATCACAGGGCACCCTGTATCACCCGCACCGCCTGGGGCAGCGATTGCACGCCGGGCAGGAAATGGTCGATGGTGGCGCCCAGCACCACGGCGCAGACCAGGGCACCCAGCAGCGGCTTCCAGGTCAGGCGCACGGCGGCCGAGAGCCAGCCCTCGCGCTCCACGCCCACGGCGGCGCGCGCCGTAGCCACCGAGAAGGCGATCTCCACCGCCACCGTGAGCAGCACGTCCCATCCAAAGAACAGCATGGCCAGCGAGCCCGCGCCAAAGATGATCGCCGCGCCGATGAGAAAAATTGCCACGACCGGCACCACCACCACAGCGCCTTCGTCCGAGCCGCCAATGGCGTCGACCGCACCACCGGCCAGGTCGCCCAGCACGCTGGCATCGCTGCTGGAGCCTCCGCTGGAGAGCCCCTGCGTCCACGCACCGCCAAAGTCACCGGATGCGCCGCCGCCGCCAAAATCACCGCCGCCCGTGCGCGGCAGCGGCACCTGGCCACCGCCGCCAGACGAAGAACCACTGGGCCAGGACACATCGGGCACATCCAGGCTGCTGCCATCGCCCCCTGTGTCCCGGTCCGACCGTAACAACCGTGCCGCCCAGGCCCGCAGCACCAGCAGGTACCCCAGGTAGCCGACCGAGAGGGTCACGAAATACCGCAGCGCCAGCGACTCCACCCCGAGCAGCATCTGCACATGCGAGGTGCACCACATCAGCAGCAACGTGAAGCTGCCGATCAGCAGCCCATGCCAGCGCAGGCTGTAGCGCTGCTGCAGGGTGCGCGCCACCGTGCCGTGGTGCGGCATGCGCACGGAGCGCCAGGTGGAGGTCTTCTTCTTGCTGGAGTTGCTGTTGCTGTTGCTCTTGCTGTTGCGGTCGCTGCGGGAAGTGGCCATGGAGGGAACGCCTGCGGTGGAATGAGGATTGCAGCCGACCGTCCAGGGAACCTCGGCACGAACCACCGCGCCGTGGGCATCTGCGGACTCAGGCGGTCTGCGGCGTTGCAAATACTCGCAATAGCTACGGCTATTGCTGCGTTTTGCGCCTTGCAGTCATCCCGATCCGCAGTGCCCACTTGCCGCTCGATTCGTGCTGAGGTCCCCTAGCGTGCCGACGCGGCGCCATTTCACACCAATTTGCCGCGCGGGGGCTGCACGCCGCCCCGCCGGATGTGAACTTGTCGATGGATCAGCCGATGCCGTCCACCGAAACCGGCACCCGCTGGGCCAGGGCGGTGAGCAACTCCCAGCTCACGGTGCCTGCGGCGCTGGCCACCTCGTCCACGCCCAGGACCGTGCCGTTGCTGGCCTGTCCCCACAGCGTGACCTCGCTGCCAAAGCCCACGGGCACACCCGCCTGCTGCAGCGGCGTGAGATCCACCGTGATCATGTCCATGCTCACCCGCCCCACCAGGCGCGTGCGCACGCCATTGACCAGCACCGGGGTGCCGGTGTCGCAATGGCGCGGGTAGCCGTCGGCATAGCCGCAGGCCGCCACGCCGATGGAAAGCGGCCCTTCGGCCGTGAAGCGCGACCCATAGCCCACGGTGTCGCCCGCCTGCAGCTGCTGTGTGGCGATGAGGCGGGTGGCAAGCGTCATGGTGGGGCGCATGTCCCAATGGCGGGCATCATGCTCCGGGTAGTCTGGGGCGCTGCCGTACAGCGCGATGCCGGCGCGCACCCAGTCGGCGCGCACGCGCGCGTCCGCCGCATGGCGCAGGGTGGCGGCGCTGTTGCTCAGCGTGCGCTCGCCCGGCAAATCCTGGGCGGCGGTGTTGAAAACGTCCAGCTGGTGGGCGACGCCCCGGGGGCCATCGGCATCACTGAAGTGGGTCATGAACGAGATCTCGTCCACCTGCGGCAATGCGTTGAGCCGCGCCCACGCCGCGCGAAAGCGCTGGGGCGCAAACCCGAGGCGGTTCATGCCCGAGTTCATCTTGAGGAACACACGGTGCGGCACTTGCGTCTTGTGGGCGGCCAGCATGTCGATCTGCTCGTCGCAATGCACCGCATGCCACAGGCCCAGGCGCGAGCACAGCTCCAGGTCCCGCGGTTCGAACACGCCCTCGAGCAGCAGGATGGGCCCGCGCCAGCCCAGGTGGCGCACGCGCTCGGCCTCAGCCAGGTCCAGGAGCGCAAAGCCGTCGGCGCCGCGCAGGCCTTCGTATGCGCGCTCGATGCCATGGCCGTATGCATTGGCCTTGACCACGGCCCAGACCTTGGCGTCGGGCGCCGCCTGCCGGACGCGATTCAGGTTGTGGTGCAGGGCGGCGGTGTGGATGGTGGCGGCGATGGGACGGGGCATGGGAAGGGCCAGTTGGGCAGGGATTTACCGGGGAATACGCGCAGGATTCTGGCACCGCGGCCGTTTATCCGCGTGATATAACCGTCCGTCACTTGCCAGGGTCCCCACATTTAACAGGGCATCAGCCGAACTGATGCAGCCACAGCCATTCGATGAAGCGCGGTTTCTACACCATCATGTCGGCGCAGTTTTTCAGCTCGCTGGCCGACAACGCACTCTTCGTCGCCGCCGTGGAACTCCTGCGCTCAGAGGGCGCCCCCGAGTGGCAGCGCGCGGCGCTGGTGCCCATGTTCGCGCTGTTCTATGTGGTGCTGGCGCCCTTCGTGGGCGCTTTTGCCGACGCGTTGCCCAAGGGCAAGGTCATGTTCGTGAGCAACGCCATCAAGGTGGTGGGCTGCCTGATGATGCTGTTCGGCTCGCACCCCCTGATTGCCTACGCGGTGGTGGGGCTGGGCGCTGCGGCCTACTCGCCGGCCAAGTACGGCATCCTGACCGAATTGCTTCCGGCCTCCCAGCTGGTCAAGGCCAATGGCTGGATCGAGGGGCTCACCATCGCGTCCATCATCCTCGGCGTTCTGTTTGGCGGGCAGCTGGTGGGCCAGCACCTGTCCGGCATGCTGCTGGGCTTTGACTTCCCGTTGCTCGACACGGGTGTGGACACCCCTGCCGAATCGGCCATCGCCGCGCTGATCGCGGTGTATGCGCTGGCCGCCTGGTTCAACACGCGGATTCCGCACACCGGCGTGGAGATGCGCCCCCTGCGCGCGGACCCGGCCCGGGGCGTGCTGTCGAACGCGCTGAGCCTGCTGCCCGACTTCTGGGCCTGCAACGGCCGCCTGTGGCGCGACAAGCTGGGGCAGATTTCGCTGTCCACCACCACCCTGTTCTGGGGCGCGGGCGGCAACCTGAAATTCATCGTGCTGGCCTGGGCCGCGGTGGCGCTGGGCTACAACACCACGCAGGCGTCTGCCCTGACGGGCGTGGTGGCGATCGGCACGGCCGTGGGCGCGGTGGTGGCTTCCATGCGCATGCGCCTGGACATGGCCACCAAAGTAATCCCGCTGGGCATCGCCATGGGGCTGCTGCTGATCCTGATGGTGTTCATCAGCAACATCTGGGTGGCCATTCCGTTTCTCATCGTGCTGGGCGGCCTGGGCGGCTACCTGGTGGTGCCCATGAATGCACTGCTGCAGCACCGGGGCCACAACCTGATGGGCGCGGGCCGCTCGATTGCCGTGCAGAACTTCAACGAACAGGCCTGCATCCTGGCGCTGGGGGCGTTCTACAGCTTGTCGCTCAAGCTGGGGCTGTCGGTATTCGGCGCGATCACGGCCTTCGGCCTCGTGGTGGCGGGCGTGATGTGGCTGATCCAGCGCTGGCACCAGAACAACTGCGCGCATTACCGCGAAGAGGTGGAGCACCTGCTGCACATCGCGCGGCACGACACGCATCACTGATAGCCCCCCTGAGCGGCTACGCCGCTTCCCCCGGAGGGGGACGCACCCCTGTGGCCTGGCAGAGCCAGTTCCACGGTATTCCCGGAAGCCCCTGAGCGGCTGCGCCGCTTCCCCCGGAGGGGGACGCACCCAGTGGCCTGGCAGAGCCAGTTCCACGGGTGCACTGGCGGGGAAAGCGTGCCAGTTTTTGGCGCCGCGTCACTTGGCGCAGATTGCTACATAATCTATAGCTTCTGGCGCTTATCTATCAAGCACTAGAGCCTATTTTCACTCTCAATGCATTCACCCCTGCCCTTCGCTGCCCTGCTGTTCAACGCTTTCGTCTGGGGCTTGGCGTGGTGGCCGTTTCAGCGCATGCACCAGGCGGGGCTGCATCCGCTGTGGGCCACGGCGTCGATGTACGCCGTGGTGCTGGTGGCGCTGCTGGCCTGGCGGCCGGGCATCTTGCAGCAGGTGCGCGCGCACCCGCAGCTGTGGCTGCTGGCGCTGGCCTCGGGGCTGAACAATGTGGCTTTCAACTGGGCCGTGACCATTGGCGACGTGGTGCGCGTGATCCTGTTGTTCTATCTGATGCCGGCCTGGGCGGTGCTGCTGGCCTGGAAGGTACTGGGCGAGCGGCCCACGGCATCGGCGCTGCTGCGGCTGGGGCTGGCCTTCACGGGGGTGGTGCTGGTGCTGCTGCCGGAAGGGGCGCCCGCATCGCGTCTGCTGCAGAGCCTGTCGCTGGCGGACGGGCTGGCGTTGCTGGGCGGCTTCATGTTCGCGCTCACCAACGTCACGCTGCGGCGCCTGCACGCCGTTCCTGGACCCGCGCGCATGTTCACCATGTTTGGCGGCTGCATGCTGATGGCGCTGGGCGTGGCCTGCGTGGGGCTGCAGGTGGGCGTGGTGGAACCGTTCCCGGCCGTGAACGCCACCTGGCTCACCACCGGTCTTCTGCTGGCCGGCGTGCTGATGCTGGGCAACTGGGCGCTGCAGTTCGGCGCCGCCCGCCTGGCGGCGGGCACCACGGCGCTGGTGATGCTGTCGGAGGTGATGTTCGCCAGCGTGTCTTCAGCCCTGCTGGGCGCCGCCACGCTCACGCCCCGCACCGTGCTGGGCGGCGCGCTGATCCTGCTGGCCTCCCTGCTCGCAGCGCTGCAGTTCCGCCGCCCCAGCGCCACGGCCCATGGATAGAGTTTGCACGCCCCGCAAGATCCGGGGCTACCATGGCCCGTCATCCCCACCCCCCGGAGGTTCCGCATGCCCACCAGCGTCTACGACTTTGAAGCCCAGCAGATGAACGGCAAGACCGTGCCCCTGTCGCAATACCAGGGCAAGGTGCTGCTCATCGTGAACACCGCCAGCGCCTGCGGCTTCACACCCCAGTTCGGCGGGCTGGAAGAGCTGCACCAACAGTACGCCGACAAGGGCCTGGTGGTGCTGGGCTTCCCCTGCAACCAGTTTGGCAACCAGGACCCCGGCAGCAATGACGAGATCGCCAGCTTCTGCCAGCTCAACTACGGCGTGAGCTTCCCGATGATGGCCAAGATCGACGTGAACGGTGCCAACGCCTCGCCCCTGTACCAGTGGCTGGCCGCCGAGGCGCCCGGCCTGCTGGGTAGCAAGGCCATCAAATGGAACTTCACCAAGTTCCTGGTCGGCAAAGACGGCCGCGTGATCCGCCGCTATGCGCCGCAGGATGCGCCGAAGAAGCTGGCGGGGGATATCGAGGCGGCGCTGGCCGCCTGAATCACTGACCTGTTCAGTCTGCGGCAGCCGCCAGGGTGGGTGGCCACCGGCACAACACCCGCTCCCGGCCCGTGGCAGGATGGGTATCGACCAGCTCCTCCACCAGGCCATGGCGCGCGTAAAACCGCCGGGCGCCGTGGTTGCCGGTGGCCACATGCAGGGTCCAGCCACCCGGGCACAGGCGATGCACCTGACGCAGCAGTTCGCCCCCCACGCCCTGGCCCTGCATGCAGGGATCCACGAACAGCTGGTGCAGGTAAGCGCGGGCCACATCCAGCACCAGGAACGCTGTGACCTCTGCCCCAGCGGCGCCCACCAGCGCCACACAGGGTGGGCCGAACTCCGCACGGACCCTTGCTTCCCAATGGTCGGGCGGTGCCACCGATGCCGCAGAAGGATTGGCGGAGCACCAGGCCCGGCGCCAGACACGGGCCACGCTGGCGCAGTCCGCATCGGTCGCGGGCCGCAGCAAGGGCGGATAGACAGAAGCAGGTACGCGGGGCGGCATGGCGGGTATTGTCAGCGCGCCGGCGGCAGCGCCCGTGCGCGCGATCCCGCCCTGACGGTCGCCCCCACTCGGGCGCCTGGCAACCCGAACAGGGGCCGCAGCCACCCCACACGCCGCACCACCGCCGTCAGCCCCCAGCACAGCCCCACCGTCCCGCCCACCAGGGCCAGCGGCTCCACCACCGGGCCCAGCTGCGCGGGCGCCAGCCGCACCGCCAGCACGATGATGGCCGTCTGGTGCAGCAGGTACCAGGGGTAGACCGATTCGTTGGCCCAGCGCAGCCAGGGCCAGGGCCGGTTGAGGCGATGGTGGGCCCAGCCCAGGATGGCGAGCAGGGCCGTCCACAGGTACACGTCCGCCAGCACGTGCAGGGGCACGCGCGCAGCGCGCAGGCCATGCTGCTGTGCCCAATCCCGCAGTGCGAGGTACAGCACCAGCAGCCCCAACGCGAGGCCGAGGGTACGCCATCGCAGGCGCACGAGTTCGGACCACAGGCCTGCATCCAGCCCGATCCAGTAGCCATAGACAAACACCGTGAAGTACACGGTATGCAGCCATCCATCGTGGATCAGGTCGTGGGTGGGTGGAAAACTCGGCCACAGCAGCGCCGAGTACAACGCCAGCGGCAGCACGGGCCACAGCACCAGCGCGTTGCCCCTCAACTGGGTGAAGGCATGGCGCACCCGCTGGCCGGCGGCGGATTCGGCCAAGGGCAGCAGGGCCACCAGCACCACGGTGTAGACCCATAGGTAGGCCAGGTACCACAGGTGGTTCCAGGTGATGCCTGCCTCCCAGCCATCGAACGCCCCCGCCGGCCAGGTGCTGCCGGCGTAGTAGCGGCGCAGGAAGTCGCCGAAGCCCGGCGCGATGAGCCCATTGGCGACGCCCTGCGCATAAGGCTGGTAGGGCACGACGATGGCCATGCCAAAAGCCAGCGGCACCAGCAGGCGCCAGCTGCGCAGCACCACCAGCCTGGGCACCGTCTGCCCTTGCCGCACGAACCCGAAGGCCAGGCCGGACACCAGGAACACCAAGTCCATGCGCCAGAGGTTGAGCGCCCGCATGGGCGCCTGCAGCCATTCCGCCGCGTGGGGGCTCTTGAGGTGCCAGTGCCAGTCGGCCACGTAGTACATCGCCACGTGGTAGATGATGACCAGGGCAAAGGCCAGCGCCCGCAGCGCGTCGATGTCATGGCGGCGGTCAGGGGCGGGGACGCAGGACGGTGCAGACATGGCAGACGGCGGACGGGTGGATACGGCGGGGCAAATGCTGCCTTCCCAACCCGTGGCGCGGCGCCCCGGCGGGACGGCACGGGGCGCCCGTGGGACCAGCGGCGGGCGGTGGGGACGAAAAGAAGCGCCCCCCGCGCCAAAGGGGGTCCCGCAGCTCCCGCCCCTGCCTACACTTGGCCCCCATGACCGCCCCCGCGCCCGCCTGGATCGACCGCTACCCCCACGACCGCGCCCTGCGGCGGCGCACGGAGGTCGGCTTCTGGGCCGTGGTGCTGCTGGTACAGGCGTCCTTCAACACGGTGGTGACCTGGATCGAACTGCGCAGCGCCGGCCGGGTCGTGGCCGCGTGGGAGCCCCTGCTGTGGGAACTGACGAGCGCGCTGGTGGTGGCTGCGCTGATCCCGGCCGTGGCGGCCTTCGAGCGGCGCTTTGTGCTGCGCTGGGGCACGCTGCGGCGCCATCTGCCCTGGCATGTGCTGGGCAGCGTGGCCTACTGCACCGTGCACCTGGCGGGCATGTGGGCGCTGCGCCATGCAGGCTACGCGGCCCTGGGCGAGCGCTACCAGCCGCCCGGCTGGTGGGCGCAATGGGGCTATGAGTATTTGAAGGATGTGCGCAGCTACGCGCTCACGGTGAGTGCGCTGGTCAGCTACCGCTTTTTTCTGCTGCGCCTGCAGGGAGAGGCGCGCGTGCTGGACGCCCCCGATCCGCCTTCGCCGCAAGCACGGGCGGGGCCGGAGCCCCGCACCGCGCCCGCAGCCCCGGCATCAGCGCCCCAAACCCCCGCCGCCCTGCCGCAGCAGCGTCCCGAACGCTTCCTGGTGCGCAAGCTACGCCGGGAGTTCCTGATCGCGGCGGGCGACATCGCCTGGCTGCAGGCCCAGGCCAACTACGTCGGCCTGCACGTGAACGGACACGACTACCTGCTGCGCTCCACGCTCACGGACTTCCTGACCCAGCTCGACCCCGCGCGATTCGTGCGCGTGCACCGCAGCTACGCAGTCAACCTGGACGCCATCGCGGTGATCGAGCCGCTGGACAGCGGGGACGCGCGCCTGGTGATGAAGGATGGGAGCAGCGTGCCGTGCAGCCGGCGCTATCGGCCAGCCCTCACCGGCACCGTGGCGCTGGCAACATGCCCGCCGTGAAAGCATGCATTCCCGCGCGCCCCGGCCGTGCCTGACTCAACAGCGCCGCCGCAACACCGGCAGCGCGCCCCAGGCCAACAATCCGGCCAGCGCCGCGAGAGCCAATTCACTCGTCGCGGGCACGCCCACCGGTGCCCCCCCGGCCACAAACACGACCGAATCCGCGGTGGGACCGGCGCCGAACGTCCAGGTGTATGTGCCGGGAGTGACCCCCATGGCCGCCAGCGTGGTGCCCGGGAACTGGCTGGCACCGGACAGGGGCGCCCCCGAGACATACCCGACGGGCAGGTAGAGCTCTCCCAACACCCCCACCATGTAGACGTTATCCCCCGTACTGCTGCCTGTGCCCTGGAGGAGGCCGCCGGGTCCGAAGCTGGCGGGGCCCGTCAACCCCGCATGGCGGATGGCGACTCCGGCACCAGTACAAAACTGCGCCGCGCTCGGAT
>NZ_JALEGG010000206.1 GCF_022763525.1 Acidovorax sp. | reverse complement strand
TCGGGCTGGGGCCATGGGGCAGGGCCTGGTGCCAGATGATGAGGTCGCCCGCTCCGGCGCCAATGGGCACCGGTTTCAGCGTCCGCAGGTCCTGCGTGCGCGGGTTGGCGCCCTCGGGCAGTTGCGCCAGCCAGTCGCCTACCCGGTGCTGAAAGCCGGGCACCAGGTGCAGTGCGCCCTGCTCGGGTGGCGTGTCCGTCAGGTACAGAATGCCTTGCGTGCCGAGCGGGATCGGCTGGTGCAGGCTCACGTCCCAGTGCAGGCCCTGCCCGCTGTACGGGTAGCCGGGGCGTTCGGGCGGGTTGAAGCCGCAGCGGTCGGTGCTGCGCCAGAGGTCTGCGGTGCCCCACAGCTGCGCAAATGCCTTGTGGATGCGCAGGGAGCGCCGGTTTGCGTCGAACGCAGGGTGCTGGAACAGCTGCACCATGGTGTTTCGCGGAGAGTGCGCGTACCAGCTGCGTGGATCCGCGGGATCGGCCTGCACCGCATTCCACACCACCTGCGCGGCGGCGGCGCTGTCTTGTGGCGGGACGGCGCTGCGCACGATCACATAGCCCAGTGTGTGCCACTGGTCCAGGTCCTGGGCGCTGAGCACGGGCGCCATGGCGTCTATCTGGGCATGGAGCAGGGCGATTTCGTCCGGCACCGCCCCGTTGCCCGCCACCAGGGCCTGGATGCGGGCCACCGTGGTCGCGGTCGGAGCGCCGGCGGTGCGGACGATCCACTCCTCGAACCGCGCAAAGTCGGGTGCCTGGTTCAGCACGTACTGCAGGGTCTGCTCCAGCCCTACGCCCAGAGCGCTCAAAACAATCCGTGTGCGGTGGGCCTCGGCCGGTGTGGCCTGGGAAATTCGCCCCCGGCGGGCAGCCATCCACCGTGACCAGCAGCGTTTGAGGTGCGGTACTTGCAGGGCGCCGACGTCGGTGTCGGGCGCAAGGGGGGGGCTGGAATGCGTGGCGGTTTCAGCAGTCATGCAAATGGCTTTGAGAAGGCTTGGTGAATCCCATTTTGCAGCCTGCCTTCAGGGCCATTGCGCCAGGGCCACGCCGCCGGCCAGGCGCTGCTCCACCACGCTGCGCATGGAGGCCGGTGCACCCTGTTGCAGCAGGCGCGGCCAATCCCGGCGGGCCAGGGCGACGGTTTCGCGCAGCAGCGCCAGGTGCCGTGGCACCCGCAGCAGACCGGCGGATTTGAGCAGCCCTTCCATGTCGCCCCAGCCGAAGGCGCACAGCGTGCGGTCGATGGCGCGGTTCACGGCGTATTGCTGCTCGGGCACCCCATTAAAAAAGGCCGCGACGCACACCGGGTCGTACAGCGGTGCCAGCTGGGGGACGCGGCCGTCGGGGTACACCAGCGCCCAGTTCTTCAGGTGCGCATCGGTGTTGCCCATCAGGATGAAGGCCACCATGCGCGCCAGGAACTCGCGCGTGTCCTGCACCGGCTGGCGGCTCAGGCGGTTGAGTACGCGCAGCATGGTGGCCCAGTCCTGCAGGATGCCCTTGCCGTACTTCTGCCTTGGCGTGTACCCCAGCACCTGGTTGAACTCCTCCATGTGCACTCGTGCGCCGCCGGGCAGGTGGTCAAAGCGCTGCACGGCCAGTATTTCGTCAAACGGTACGGTTTCGGGCAAGTCGGCCTGGGCGCGGGTGATGACACGCACCTGGGCCACGTTCAGGCCCAGCGCCTGGCACAGCTGGTAGCCCGCGTACTCGTTGGCCACCAGGTCGGGGTGGGTGGAGGTGGGCAGCTTCAGGATCACGCTGCCGGCTGCGCCCTGGCGGTGCACGGTGTAGCGGCGCCCGTCCTGCACCGCGCTGAACTTGGTGACCACGCCGGGCAGAGAGGCCGCGTCAGCCACCGGATACTCCACAAAACCGGGCTCCAGCACATCCAGCCCTTGCGTGGTGTGCCAGTGCCGCACCACATCCGGGATGCCTTCTTGCGCGGGCACAGGCTCCACCTCCAGTGCGCCCATCAGGTCATGGCCCGCAGCGGCCAGAAGTTCGAATTCGTCATCGGGGCTACATCCGCGCTCGCGCGCCAGGCGGTCACGGTTGTGGCCCTCGGGCAGCAGATTCTGAAAGTACACCGGCCAGCGCCCATCGGTGCGTACCAGCCGCGCATCGCGCGCCGACGCCAGGATTTGCTGGGTGGCAGCCTCGTCGGCGCCCTGAAAGCTGAGCGACAGGGTGGGGCGCTGCGGGTTGCGGATGTAGCTGTCGTCGAAAGACACGCGCAGGATGTCGCCGTACTGCGAGAGGTAGCCGATGGCCTCGCGCCCACCCGCGCTGCCGTCTGCCTGCGGTGGGCGGTGCAGGTACAGGCGCAGGTAGCGGATGGAGGTGCTCATGGGCCGGCGATCAATGAGGAAGTTTTGCGTCGATCAGCCCGGACGGCTCAGGCTGTCTACCACCGAGGGCGGCGCATCCACCCCCTGCGGCTGGCCCAGGAACTTGCCGCCCGACTGGATGAAGGCCTCCAAACTCGGCCGCAGACTGCTCGGCACCGCAATGATGTCCATGCCGAGCACTCGCGCCATCTCGGCCAGGGTGGAATAGCGCGGGTCCAGGTCGCCCCCTTCGGTGCGCTGAACGGTCATGCGCGAAAGGCCGGCACGCTGGGCGAGTTCAGCCTGGGTGATCTGATGGGCCTTGCGTGCGGCCGTAAGTGTGGGAATCAGGTCGTGGGGCATGATCGTATTTATACTCTTTTTAAGTAAAAAGATAAATAAAAGTATCATTGTCGTTGCGATGAAGGTTGGAGGGGCGTTGGCAGCACCTCAGCCCGTTCGGTGCAAAAACGCTGCGCCTGATCCAACAGCCAGTCGCGCACGAGCTGCATCACCGGGCTGGGGGTTGCGGTGGTCACAAACGAATACGCCGCCCGCGAAGGGATGCAGGGCCCCAGCAGCGGCACCAGCCGGCCCGCCTGCACATCCTGCAATACCAGCGCGGCGCGCCCCATGGCAATGCCCTGGCCAGCCAAGGCCGCGCCCAGGGCCAGTTGCGACAGATTGAACTGCTGACCGCCGGCCCAGGGCGGGGATGGGGTACCACGCTGGGCAAACCAGTGCTGCCATTCCTCGTACGTGTCGGCGCCGTCCCAGGCGCTGCCATCGTGCAGCAGCCAGTCGCCCTGCAGGTCCTCGGGGCGGGTGATGGGCGGATGGCTCGCCAGAAAACCGGGGCTGGCCACGGGGATGAGCCATTCGTCCAGAAAGACGGTGGCGCTCAGGTCGCGGTAGCCGCCCAGGTCAAAGCGCACTGCCGCTTCGACACCATCGCGCACCATGCGGGTGCGGTCGAGCGTGTGGAACTCGCCAAACACGCGCAGCCCGATGGTGGGGTGCTGGCGGAAGAAGTCGCCCAGCCGGGGCGTGAGCCAGCTCATGGCAAACGAGGGCGAGCAGCTTAGTGTGGCGGTGGCGGCCTCCGCGGGCTGGCGCATCTGGGCCAGCGTGCTTTCGATGGCGTCGAAGCTCTCGCGCAGAACCACGGCCAGCCATTTGCCCTCGGGTGTGGGCACCAGGGCGCGCGGCGTGCGCAAAAAGAGAGGGCGGCGCAGCCAACCTTCGAGCTGCTTGACCTGCTGGCTCACCGCGCCCTGGGTGATGCATAACTCAGCGGCCGCCTTGGTGAAGCTGCCATGGCGGGCAGCCGCATCAAAACTGCGCAGCCAGGCGAGCAGGGAGGGGGACAGGCGAATATCCATTATTAATACTAATAACTTGCTCAATATAAATGGTTTGTGATGGCAACGGGAGCGGCGAAGAATGTGGACAAGACTTATTCGCGACATAGCTGCCATGACGACCGCCGAGACTCAACCTGCCGGGGATGCACTTCTAGCCACCCGCTTGCGCAATGCCCAGCCTGCTTTGTGGATCAATACGGCCCGGCAGACGTTGCCCGCTGCCGCGCTGCCCGCGCTGGGCAAAAGCATTAGTCTGGATGATACGAAGGCAGCGGCTGCCCGGTTGGCGCGATTTGCCGGGCTGCTGGCGGAGGTGTTTCCTGAACTCCTCGCTGCAGATGGCGTGGTGGAGTCGCACCTGCTGCCCGCTGCCGCACTGCAGCCCGCGCTGGGCATGGCCGACAACCAGGGCCGCCTGTTCATCAAGGCCGACCACAGCCTGCCCGTTGCGGGTTCCATCAAGGCCCGGGGCGGAATGCACGAGGTGCTGGAGTTTGCCGAAAGACTGGCGCTGCAGCACGGGCTGGTTGAGCCCGGCGTTGACTACCGTGCGCTGGCTACTTCGCAGGCGCGCGCGGTGCTGAGCCGCTACCAGGTGGCTGTGGGCTCCACGGGCAACCTGGGGCTGAGCATTGGTGTGGTGGCGTCGGTCCTGGGTTTCAAGGCCACCGTGCACATGTCAGCCGACGCCAAGGAATGGAAGAAAGACCGCCTTCGCCAGTGCGGCGTGCAGGTGGTGGAGCACGCGGGCGACTACGAGCGCGCCGTGGCCGCCGGCCGTGCAGAGGCGGCAGCCGACCCGCTGTGCCACTTTGTGGACGACGAACAGTCGTTCTCGCTGCTGCTGGGCTACAGCGCGGCCGCCCTGCACCTGCAGCGGCAGTTGGCCGAACAGGGTGTTGCGGTGGATGCCGAGCATCCGCTCATCGTGTACCTGCCTTGCGGTGTGGGCGGCGCGCCCGCAGGCATCACCTTTGGCCTGCGGCAGGTGCTGGGGCCGCACGTGCACTGTTTTTTTGCCGAGCCGGTGCAGTCGCCGTGCTTCATGGTGCAGATGATGGCCGGGCAGGGGGAGCATCCCTCCGTGTACGACTGGGGGCTGACCAACCGCACCGAAGCCGATGGCTTGGCCGTGCCGCGGGCCTCGCTGCTGGCGGCCGAGCTGATGCGCCCGCTGCTGTCGGGCGTGTTCACCGTGGCCGACGACACGTTGTTTGCGCAGCTGGTGCAGGTGCTGGACGCGCTGGGCGAGCGCATCGAACCTTCTGCCGCGGCGGGCTTCAGCGGACCGGCCCTGCTCACAGGCACCACCGCTGGGCAGGCCTGGCTGCGCGCCACCGGCGTGGGCGCGGCGCTGCCCCAGGCCACGCACCTGGTGTGGACGACGGGGGGCCTCCTGGTGCCCGACGCGCAGTACCAGGGTTTTGTGCAGCGCGGCCGGGCTGTGCTGGCGGCGCGGGGCTGACGGCTACTTCTGCTGGCCGGGTTGTCTTTCCGTTGTCTTTCCTTTTCTCTCTTTTTTCACCTTTGTTGGGAGCCACGCCATGAATCGCAAACAGCTGCTTTTGTCCGCCGTCCTCGGCGCCCTTGGCCTTGGTACGGCCGGGGTGGCGGCCCAGGCGCAGGAGGCGGCCTTTCCCTCCAGGCCCATCACGTTGGTAATTCCCTTTCCGCCCGGTGGCGCCACCGACGTGCTGGGCCGTCTGATCGGCAAGAAGATGGGTGACCTGCTGGGCCAGGCGGTGGTCATCGACAACCGCGCCGGGGCTGGCACCACCATTGGCGCGGGCTACGCGGCCAAGGCTGCGCCCGATGGCTACACACTGTTCATGAGTTCGGGCACCACCTTCACCATCAACCCCGCCGTGCGTCCCAAGCTGCCTTACGACCCGGTCAAGAGTTTCGAACCCATCGGCATCGCGGGCCGCACGGGCTTGATCCTGCTGGCCAACAAGGATGTGCCCGCTAGCGATGTGAAGCAGTTCGTGGCGCTGGTGAAGGCCGCACCCGACAAGTATTCATACGGCTCGTTCGGCGCGGGCACCACCTCGCAGTTCGCGGGCGAGATGTTCTTCCATGCTGCGGGCCTCAAGATCCAGCACGTGCCCTACAAAGGCAGCGCACCGGCCATGACCGACCTGCTGGGCGGGCAGATTCCGTTCACCGTGGACACCGTGTCCGCCGCCATCCCGCAGCTCAAGGATGGCAAGATCAAGGCCATCGCGGTCACGTCCGCCAAACGCTCGGCCCTGCTGCCCAAGGTGCCCACGTTGGCCGAAAGCGGCTATCCCGGCCTGGAGATGGACACTTGGCTGGCGCTGGTGGCGCCGCGCGGCCTGACGCCCGCCGTGAAGTCGCGGCTGGAGCAGGCGCTGGCCCAGGCGGTGTCAGACCCCGAAACCCGCGACAAGATGATCGCCGTGGGGTTTGAACCCGCCTATGCTTCGTCCAAGGCGGTGGCTGAGTTGATCGACAAGGAGCTGCCGCTGATGCGGGCCATCGCACAGCGTGCCGGCATCACCGCAGATTGACCGCCCCCGCCAAACAAGGAGACAAGTCCGACATGACCCACCAGAACGCCCTGGTCGAGCTGACCGCCAACGAACTGCGCCATCGCATCGGCACCCGCGAGGTGTCGCCCGTCGAGCTGCTGGAGGCATGCATCGCGCGCATTGAAGCAGTAAACCCGCACGTGAACGCCATCACCGCCACGTGCTATGACCGCGCCCGCGCCGAGGCCAAGCTGGCCGAGCAGGCCGTGCTGCGCCGCGAGCCTCTGGGCCTTCTGCATGGCCTGCCTATGGGCGTGAAGGACCTGGAGGCCACGGCCGGGCTGCTGACCACGTATGGCTCGCAGATCTACCGCGAACACATCCCGGCCGAAGACAACGTGCTGGTGGCGCGCCTGCGGACGGCCGGCGCCATCGTCACCGGCAAAACCAATATTCCCGAGATGGGCGCGGGCGCCAACTCGCGCAACACCGTGTGGGGCGCCACGGGCAATCCGTTCAACCCCAACCTGAACGCAGGCGGCTCCTCGGGCGGCTCGGCGGCCGCGCTGGCGTGCGACATGCTGCCGGTGTGCACGGGCTCGGACACGGGCGGCTCGCTGCGCATCCCGGCCGCCAAGTGCGGCGTGGTGGGCTTTCGGCCCTCGCCCGGCGTGGTGCCCAGCTCGCGCAAGCTGCTGGGGTGGACGCCGATTTCGGTGGTCGGCCCCATGGGCCGCACGGTGGAAGAAGCCTGCCTGCAGCTGGCCGCATCGGCCGGCATGTCGCCCGGCGACCCGCTGAGCTATCCGCTGGACCCGATGAGCTTCCTCCTGCCCGAATCGGTGGACCTGAGCCGCCTGCGCGTGGCCTACACCGAGGACTTCGGCGCCTGCGCGGTGGACGACGGTATCCGAGCCGTGTTCCGCCGCAAGGTACAGGCCATGAAGCACCTGTTTGCAAGCTGCGATGCCATCGACATCGACCTGGGCGACGTGCACCGCTGCTTTGACGTGCTGCGCGCCGAGGCCTTCGTGGCCAGCACGCGCGATGCCTACGAGCGCGACCCCGCCAGCCTGGGGCCCAACACCCGCGCCAACTACGAAATGGGCGCTGCCATGACGCTGCTGGACAGCGCCTGGGGCCAGGCCGAGCAGACGCGCATCCTGGCACGCTTCCAGAAACTGTTTGCAGACTACGACGTGATCCTGGCGCCCACCACGCCGGTGTCACCCTTCCCGTGGACGCAGCTGTTCGCCAGCCACATCAACGGCGAGCCGCAGGCCAACTACTACCGTTGGCTGGCGCTGACCTATGTGACCACGCTCACCACCCACCCCGCGCTGAGCCTGCCGTGCGGGCTGGACGACGCGGGCATGCCGTTTGGCCTGCAGATCGTGGGACGCTTCCGGGCCGACCGCCACACGCTGGGCGTGGGGCATGCGCTGGAGAAGGCCTTCCAGGGCATTGCGGGCCTGGCGCGCCCCCGGCCGGATATCGCCAAGCTGATGCAGACCCGTGCCGAGCCCGCGCTGACCTCCATCGTGACCGAGGCCCCCGACCCGCGTGACGCCCGCAGCCTGCCGCGCGCAGACCGCGCGGCTTCGGCCGCCCAGGTGTCGGCGGTCTGAACGGGAGAGGCAGACCATGCAAACCGTGGACTATCTCGTGATCGGCGCCGGCATTGCCGGAGCCTCCGTGGCCTGGCAGCTGGTGCAGCCCAGCGGCTCAGGGCAGGGCGCCAGCGTGCTGCTGCTGGAGCGCGAATCCCAGCCCGGCTACCACACCACGGGCCGCTCGGCCGCGCTTTACATGGCGACCTACGGCACGCCCAACATCCAGGCGCTCACCCGCGCCAGCCGGGCGTTCTACGACGCCCCGCCGCCCGAGTTTGGCACCGACCCCATCCTCTCGCCGCGGGGCGTAGTCTATGTTGCGGGGCCGGACCAGCTAGACCTGTTGAAGCAAACCTACGATGAAGCGCATGCCACCTCGCCCAACGTGCAATGGGTGGAGCAAGCCGAGCTGCTGGCCATGCTGCCCTGCCTGAAACCCGACGCCGTGGCCGCCGGCATGAGCGAGCCCGAGGCGGCCGACATCGACGTGCACGCGCTGCACCAGGGTTATCTGCGCGGCCTGCGCCAGCGCGGCGGGCAGGTGCTGACCAGCGCCGAGGTCACGGCCCTGGCGCGGGTGGGCGAAACCTGGCTCGTAACCTTGGCCGATGGCCGCAGCCTGCAGGCCCGCACGCTGGTGAATGCTGCAGGCGCGTGGGCGGACATGGTGGCCGGCCTGGCCGGCGTGCCGCCCACCGGGCTGGAGCCACGCCGCCGTACCGCCTTCACCTTCGCCGTGCCCGAGGGCATGGATGCCCACCGCTGGCCCGCCGTGATCGGCATCGACGAGAGTTTTTACTTCAAGCCCGACGCCGGGCAACTGCTGGGTTCGCCTGCCAACGCCGACCCCACGCATCCGCACGACGTGGTGCCCGAAGAGCTGGACGTGGCCACGGGCATCTACCACATCGAGGAAATGACCCGTTTCCAGATCCGCCGCCCGGCGCACACCTGGGCGGGGCTGCGGTCGTTTGTGCCGGACGGCGACATGGTGATTGGCTGGGACAACCATGTGCCCGGGTTTTTCTGGCTGGCGGGGCAGGGCGGGTATGGAATCCAGAGCGCTGCGGGTGCCTCGTTGCTGGCGCGGCAGCTGTTGCGCGGCGAGCCACTGGCCGATGAACTGGTGCGCGAGAAGGTGGATGTGGCGGGGCTGTCGCCTGCGCGGCTGAGGTAGTTGCGCGTTGGGTTGGCCTGGCTCGCCTGCCCTGGATAGTTAGTTGGCGTCAGGCGAATGTGTTGAGCTGGGTGCCCAGCGTGCCGGACGTGGCCAGCGCAGGCTGCGCGGGCATCGATTGCTGCATGGCTTCCAGCATCGTGGCGGCCGAAACGGCCTGCATGTCCAGTGCCTTTTTCAGCACCGCCATGTTGAGGGCGTCCGACGTCTTGGCGCTGGCCAGTGCGGTGGCGGTGTTGACGATGCTGTTGGCAAGGGCGACGTCCATGGCGGTTCCTTGAAGAGATGCGAGGTTATCGGCATGCAACCATCGGCGCTTTAGCGGTGTTACATCTGTGGCGCCTGGATTGCTCTACTCCAGGGCCGGCACGCCGATGTCGCCGCAGGTGGCCAGATCCGACTCGCGCGCTGAGGGCAACTGGCGTGCGGCATCGCGCAGTGCCGTACGCAGGCCTTCTTCCAAAGTGGGGTGGTAGAAGGGCATGCCCAGCAATTCGTGCACCGTCAACTTCTGCTGAATGGCCAGTGCGACGAGGTGCGCCAAGTGTTCGCCCTGCGGAGCGCACATTTCTGCGCCTTGCAGGCGGCCGGTGGCCTGGTCGGCATACAGGTGCAGACGCCCATGGTTGTGCAGCGCAGCACGCGCGCGGCCCTGGTCTTGGAAGTCCACGGTGCCGGTGACGGTGCGGTTGCAGTCCAGATCCGCCAGCCGTTGCCCGACCACGGCCACCTGCGGATCGCAGAAGACGATGGAAAGCGGCGTACGCCGCCGAAAACGCTGAGGTGCACCTGCCAAGGCATTGATGCCCGCAATGTGGCCTTCGTCCGCGCCCTCGTGCAGCAGGGGCCGCTCGCCATGGGCGTCGCCCGCCATGTAGACGGGCAACTCGCCGATTTGCAGGGTCTGCGGGTCCACCTCGGGCATGCCGTGTTCATCCAGCGGGACGCCCAGCGTTTCCAGGCCCAGGTGCTGGATATTGGGCACCCTGCCCATGGCGGCGATCACGTGGTCCACCACGACACGGTTGGAGCCGCTGCTGACTTCGATACCGCCGGGCACCTCGCGCAGTTCGGCCGGCTCGCCCATGTGCAGCACCATTTCCTTCTTCAGCAGCGCGGTCAGTTCGGCGTTGACGGACAAATCGCTCAATCCGGCCAGTTTGTCGCCCGTGGTGAAGGCGGCCACCTCGAGCCCCAGGCGCGCCAGTGCCTGGGAGATTTCGACGCCCAGGGGGCCCATGCCAATCACGGCGACGCGGGGTCCCAGGTTGGGCTGCTCGAACAGGTTGTCGGTAGTGAGGATACGGTCGCCAAAGGCCAGCCATTCTTCCGGCACGCTCGGGCGGGAGCCGGTGGCGATGATGATGCTGCGTGTAGCGTGAGGTACGCCATCAATGTCCACCAGGCCGGGGCCCAGCAGCGTGGCGCGGCCCGAGTGCTGGGCGGTACCCAGATCGCTGGTGGCGCGCAGCGCGCCCGCCACGAAGTCGTCGCGCAAAGCGCGCACGCGCCGCAGCACGGCGGGCAGGTCGGCCGTCAGCCCGTCGGCGCCGCGCAGGCCAAACTCATCGAAAGCGCGTCGGCGATGGAAGGCGTTGGCAGCCTCGATGAGTGTCTTCGATGGCATGCATCCCACCCTGGCGCAGGTGGTGCCCCAGGGACCCTCGTTGACGATGAGGTAGTTTTGCGTGCGTTTGCGCACTTCGCGCAAGGCCGCGAGGCCTGCCGTGCCTGCGCCAACGATGATGGTGTCGAGGGGTTGGTCCAATGCAGTCTCCCGGAGCACGGATGAGGTACGGTGAAGCTTCGAGTGTGCAGGCAGGCCGCGTTGGTGCGTGTAGGCGCAAAGGCATTTCGCGGAGGGATAACCCGCCGCCGCCCGAGGCACCCGCCGCGGGTCTCGCGGGCACCGGTCGGAGGGATCAGGCGCCGGGCTCCATCCAGCCCACCCGGCCCTGCCCCTGGTTGTTGATGCGCTCCATGAAGGTGGGGGCATGAATTTCGGGCAGCCGCAGTTGGAGGGTGACAAGGGTTCCGTGCTGCACGTGGGCCAGTTCGGCGCCCTCGGCTTCTATTTCGCGGCGCAGCAGTCCCTCCAGCGCGTAAGGCACCTGACACTGCAGCGTTACCATGCGCCGCAGCGTGACCTTGGGCGCCTGGAGCAGGGCCTGGGCCACGGTGTCGGTGTAGGCGCGCACCAGTCCGCCAGCGCCCAGCTTCACTCCGCCGAAGTAGCGCACCACGGTGGCCAGTACGCCCTCCAGATCCTGGTGGCGCAGTACGTCGAGCATCGGGCGCCCTGCAGTGCCGCCCGGTTCGCCATCGTCCACGGCGGCGGACTGGCCGCCCGCCAGCAGGGCCCAGCAGATATGGGCCGCACCGGGGTGCTGCTTCCATAGTGCGTCCACAGCCGCCTGTGCGCTGGCGCGGTCGGCCATAGGCTGCACGCAACCGATGAAGCGGCTTTTCTTGATGATGAGTTCGCTGTGCGCTGGAGCAGCCAGAGTCTGGGACATGGGGCGCCGAGTTTACGGCGGTCCACTGGCCATGGTCCCGAAGGACCACGGCTGCGGGGTCCGTCAAAGTCCTATCAGCGCCTTGGCGATGTACCCGGCGATCCGAGGGTTTTCGTTCAGCCTTCGCGTGCTGTAGCCGTACCAGTCTTTGCCGAAGGGGACGTAAACGCGCACCTTGAAGCCCATGTCCAACAATTGGTCGCGCAAGGGTTCGCACACGCCCAGCAGCATCTGGAACTCAAACCGGCCTGGATCAATGCCGTGCTTGCGCGCCGTTTTGACGATGCTCGCAATCAAGGCAGCATCGTGCGTGGCAATGCCGACGAAGCTTCCCGCATCAAAGCAGCGCTCTACATGCTTCAGGAAGTGTTCGTTGATCGCGCTGCGGTCGCGCCAGGCGTCCTGCACAAGGTGCGTGCGGTCCTCCCGGTAGATGCCCTTGCAGATGCGCAAGGTGTGGGCTTTGTGCAGGAGCGGCTCAAGGTCTTGATAGGTGCGCAACAGATATGCCTGCAAGGCCAGGCCGACATTGCCAAAACGCGCCCTCAAGCGCATGAACAAGTCGATTTCCTTTTGGGTGCAACTGGCATCCTCCATGTCCAGGCAGACGGAGTTCCGGTGCCGCTCTGCGGTATCGAGAACGCGCGCGATGAGTTGCTCGCATTGCTGCGCCTCCAGCAAGAGCCCGAACGCGGAAGGCTTGATCGAAATGTTGGCCTGCAAGCCCTGCTCGTGGACGGCATGGAGCACCTCCATGTACGTATCTGCGGTGGCCTGCGCCTGTGGCAGTGTCGAAATGGTTTCGCCGAGCACGTCGAGCGTCACGGTGAAGCCTTGCGCGTTGAGCTGCCGCACGCGATGCAGGGCGTCGGTGAGGTTGTCGCCCGCGATGTAGCGGCGAGAGATTTTGTGGATCAGTGCGCGAGGCGCCCAGGGGATGGCGCGCGCCACCAATGTGTCGAGAAGTTGCATGTTGGTATCCAGGATGAAAGGCGGCAGCCCGTCTTCCCGTTCCCGGCATGGCTGCGGGGCAATAGGAATGGACGGGAAAAGCCGGACGCTGGCCCGGTCAAGCGGGCCAGCACGGGCGGCGTTGCCATCGCCTGCGCCAAAGAAAGGCAGGGCGGCAGCTCACGCGGCGGGCGTTCAGTTCATCAGTGGAGGCCAGGCAGCGCAGTGCATGCGTTCTTCTCGGTGGGATTGCGGGACGTCAGGAGCCAGCGCGGCGAAGTGCCGGGCGCTCACGAGCCCACCGATCCTACAGCTTCAGCTCCCAGGTTTCCCCGGTGGCCTGCTGACCAAAGCCTTCGTAAGGCTCGGACTTGACCAGCTTGAAGCCGCGCTTGGCATAGATGCCGCGCGCGGCGGTAAGGCAGCTGTTGGTCCACAGCACCATCTTTTTGTAGCCCTTGGCCCGGGCGAAGGCGATGCATTCGTCCGTCAGCCGGGTGCCCAGGCCCAGGCCGCGCGCCTGGGGCGAGAGGATGAGCATGCGCAGCTGGGCCGTGGTGGCCGACTTGCGCACCACGAACACGCTGCCCACGCGTTCGCCGTTCAGCTCGGCGATCCAGCAGCGCTCCCAGCCGGGCTGGAACTTGCGCACGAACTGCGCAGCGATGTCGGCAACCAGGGCCTCAAAGCGGCTGTCCCATCCGTACTCGCGCCAGTAGATTTTGCCATGCTGCTGCACGACCCAGCCGATGTCGCCGGGCACCGGGTCGCGCAACACGACCACCTGCGGCGCCGCGGGGGCGCGGCTGGCGGCGGGGTCGGGCGGGGCCAGCAGGGTTTCGATGCGCTGCATGGCCTGCACCACTTCCTGCTGGCGGGCCGGAGGCAGGGGGGCCAGCAACTCTGCGGCCTGCTCGCGGGAGCGTTGCTGCAGCGGCTCAAAGGCCTCCCGACCGGCGGGGGTCAGGGACAGCACGCTCTGGCGCGCGTCCTTGGGGCTGGCGCTGCGGGTCATCCATCCAGCGGCCTCGAAGCGCCGCAGGATGCGGCTGAGGTAGCCGCCGTCAAGCCCCAGGTCGCGTGCCAGTTCGCTGGCCACGGGCGCATCGCGGTGGGCCAGCTCATACAGCACCCGTACGTCGGTGAGCGACAAGGTGCTGCCCAGGTACGGGTCCAGCACGCCGATGCGGCGGGTGAAGAATCGGTTGAACTGGCGCACGGCCTTGACCGCGTCCGCAAGGGGCGTGGCGCCGCCTGTGGCTGAGGGCAGGGAAGCGGTTGAATTCATGATTGATTGCCTTTGTCATGTAATTTAATTGACTGGAGCAAGTATATGGCTGATTCGTATCAAGCCTGCAATGGCCAGGGACAAGCGTTGCCGAGGCGACAAAATGGCCTTGCCCGACTAAAATCGCGGGTTACCCACCACAGCGCGCCCACGCAGCCCCTCCGCACCGGGCCGGCCGCGCCCTCCACACCAGCATGAACGCCCCCGTTGACGTCTCCTTTTTTGCGCGCGCCGCAAAGCCCTTGACCAGCTACCGTCCGTACTGGGCCAAGCGCTTCGGCACGGCCCCGTTCCTGCCGATGAGCCGCGTCGAGATGGACAAGCTGGGCTGGGACAGCTGCGACATCATCCTGGTGACGGGCGACGCGTATGTGGACCACCCCAGCTTCGGCATGGCCGTGATCGGCCGCACGCTGGAGGCCCAGGGCTTTCGTGTGGGCATCATCGCCCAGCCCGACTGGCAAAGCGCCGAGCCCTTCAAGGCGCTGGGCAAGCCCAACCTGTTCTGGGGCGTGACGGCGGGCAACATGGATTCGATGATCAACCGGTACACCGCCGACCGGAAGATCCGCAGCGACGACGCCTACACCCCCGGCGACGTGGGCGGCAAGCGCCCCGATCGCGCGGCCATCGTCTACAGCCAGCGCTGCCGCGAAGCCTACAAGGACGTGCCCATCATCCTGGGCGGTATCGAGGGCAGCCTGCGCCGCATCGCCCACTACGACTACTGGAGCGACAAGGTGCGCCGCTCCATCGTGGTGGATGCCAAGTGCGACCTGCTGCTGTACGGCAACGCCGAGCGCGCGCTGGTCGAGGTGGCCCATCGCATTGCGGCGCGCGAGCCGGTGGAGAAAATCACCGACGTACGCGGCACAGCCTTCGTGCGCCGGCCGGACGACGAGAGCGGCAAGGGGTGGTTCGAGATCGACTCCACCACCGTGGACGAGCCCGGCCGCGTGGAGCCGCACATCAATCCCTACATGACCACCAGCGAGCAGGCGGCCGCGCAGGGCGCCAGCTGCAGCAAGGAAGACGGAAGTAATGCTCCTGATTCAGGAGCTGCCAGCGCTTGTGGGACGGGCGCCAGCGGCCAAAATGACCCGAAACCGGTGATACAGCCGATCCAGTTCGTCGCGAACCCCGCGCTCAAGGCCAAGCTCAAGGTGCCCCCGCGCGACAAGACCGTGATCCGCTTGCCCAGCTACGAGCAGGTGAAAAGCGACCCGGTGCTGTACGCCCACGCCAACCGCGTGCTGCACCTGGAGACCAACCCCGGCAACGCCCGCGCGCTGGTGCAGGCGCACGGCGAGGGCGCCACGGCGCGCGACGTGTGGATCAACCCGCCGCCCATCCCGCTCACCACGGCCGAGATGGACTACGTGTTCGATCTGCCCTATGCGCGCAGCCCACACCCCGCTTACGCCGACGAGAACGGCAGCCACGACGGCGCGACCAAGATCCCCGCGTGGGAGATGATCCGCTTCTCCATCAACATCATGCGCGGCTGCTTTGGCGGCTGCACCTTCTGCTCCATCACCGAGCACGAAGGCCGCATCATCCAGAGCCGCTCCGAGGATTCGATCATCCAGGAGATCGAGGACATCCGCGACAAAGTCAAAGGCTTCACCGGCACCATCAGCGACCTGGGCGGCCCCACGGCCAACATGTACCGCCTGGGCTGCCGCAGCCCAGAGATTGAGGCCGCCTGCCGCAAGCCCAGCTGCGTGTACCCCGGCATCTGCCAGAACCTCACCACTGACCACGGCCCGTTGATCAAGATCTACCGCCGGGGCCGCGCGCTCAAGGGCATCAAGAAGATCCTGATCGGATCAGGCCTGCGCTACGACCTGGCCGTGAAAAGCCCTGAATACGTGAAGGAACTGGTGCAGCACCACGTGGGTGGCTACCTCAAGATCGCGCCCGAGCACACCGAGCAGGGCCCGCTCACCAAGATGATGAAGCCGGGCATCGGCAGCTATGACAAGTTCAAGCAGATGTTCGAGAGGTTCAGCGAAGAGGCGGGCAAAAAGCAGTTCCTGATCCCGTACTTCATCGCTGCGCACCCGGGTACCAGTGACGAGGATATGATGAACCTCGCCATCTGGCTGAAAAAGAACGGCTTCCGTGCCGACCAGGTGCAGACGTTCTACCCCAGCCCCATGGCCACGGCCACGGCCATGTACCACTCGGGCCGCAACCCGCTCACCCGCGTGCGCCGCCAGATGCGCGACGAGGCGGAAGAGTCCGTGGACATCGTGCGCGGTGAGAAGCGCCGCCGTCTGCACAAGGCCTTCCTGCGCTACCACGACCCGAACAACTGGCCGCTGTTGCGCGAAGCGCTCAAGGCCATGGGCCGGGCGGATTTGATCGGCAACGGCAAGCAACACCTGATTCCGACCTTTCAGCCTCTGACCGACGGCGGCTACCAGAGCGCTCGCAAGAAAAACAGCACCTCTGGCAAGGGCGGCGTCGGCTTGGGCTATGCCATCAACAAGGATGGCAAGGCGGTGGCGCTGCGCCCGCGCACCCAGGAACTGCAAGAGCCGAAGGAAGATGTGCGCTTCCGTGCCAGCCAGCCCAAGCCGGGGCGCATGCTGACCCAGCACACGGGACTCCCGCCCCGAGCCACCGGCGCGGCCAAGCCTTCCTTCAAGCGCAAGCCGCAGTAACTGCCCAGAGCGTCACCGCGCGATGTCCGGCGGGTGCGGCGCTACCCCTTGGCGGCCGAATCTCCGCATCGCATCATTGCGGTTGATCGCTGTTCACCGTGGGATGCATATCGCCCTCGGCCGCATGCGTGCCCACCACGACGGACTGTGGCGAGCTGTCCAGCGGCTGTTGGGGGATCAGGTCTTCGATGATGAAGGTGCGGTAGTAAAACGCTGTCACGGCGCCCTGGGGCTGGATGGCGTCGACCAGCCGTTCCGGCGAGTCCTTGCTGTCCATGGAGATCAACAGGCCGTGGTAACCCTTGCCGGCCAGATCCGCGATGCGGCGCACCATGTCGCCTTCTGCGCCCACGGAGGGCATGGGCGCGTCGGCCGTGCCGAGTGTGCGCACGATTTCCTCCAGGATGACTTCAGGGCTCGCATAGGCCGTCTCCCCCCGGTGGCCCGCCGACTGCAACGCATTCGCCGCCTGGCGCACGCAGTCTTCATCGGGAAAAAGCGCGAACACATGGCCGGTGGGGTAGAAAACGCCGCCCATGTTGGTCATGGTGGAATCTAGGACGAGGGGTTTCATGGGCATCTCCCGATGTATTGCAGACCTTCGGGATTGAAGCCGGGTGGGCGTTTCCGTGGTGTAGGCCAGTGGGCATTTTTGGCGTCAGCACCGCTCAGGAGAACTCTCAATGCGGCCGAAACTGGCCCTCGGCGCCGATGTGGAAAGCGCAAGCAGCTATCGAAAGAGGAGCGTTGCTGTGCAGAGCTCGGCCGCTGCACCTGCCGCCGGCCGACCTCAAGACGCTATCCCGCCCAGCTGCTCGCCCATGCCGCGAGCGCTGCGCAGTGCAGCGCCACAGTCGCCCAGTAGATGGCGCGGAACTGTGCCTTCCGAGATTTGTGCCGCAACCGCTGTTGCGCAAACCACGCGCCCGGCCAGCCGCCTGCCAGGCTGAGCAGGTGCAGATGGCTCTCCCGCGTGCGCCACCGGCCGTTTTGCGCGGCGCTTTTGTCGGCGGCGTAGGCCAGGAAGGTCCACACGTTGACCGCCAGTGCAGCGCCCAAGGCCCACGCCGGCAGCCGGCCTGCCCAGAAGCCCCACGCCAGCAGGGAACCCCAGCCCAGCATCAGCACGAGGGCGGGCGCAGCGGCGCGGGCAGGGCGCGGAGGCCTGGCCGCTGATGAAGGACGATTCCTCACGCCAGGGTGTGCAGCGGAATGTCCTGTGCCACAGCCAGTGCGTCCAGTTGCTCCCGGGTCTGCGTGCGCAGGAACGCCGCGATGGCCGCATGGGTCGCAGGGGCGCGCAGTACCTGCGGGTCGCCCACGGGAGGCAGGCCGGCGGCGGCGCACAGGCTGGCGGCAAAGTGAGGTTCCAACGCGGCCACGGCCACGCGACCATCGGCGCAAGGGTAGATGCAGTAGCCCGCGTGGTGGCCGCCCACGTCGCCGTCGGGCGTGGTCAGGCCCCAGTCGCGCGGCTGGGCCAGCCAGGCGGCGGCATCGGCCAGCGCCACTTCCATGCACACGCCGCTGCCGGAGTGGGCGCGCTCCATCAGCGCTTGCAGCACGGCTTCGCTGGCCATCAGCGCGCCGCCCATGTCGGCATACAGGGTGGGCGGCATCTCGGTGCCGGTGACCAGCCCAGCGTCGGCCAGGTAGGTGAGGTCGTGGCCGGGTTCCTCGGCACGATCGCCCGCAGCACCCACGATGCGCACCAGGCACAGACGCGGATACCTGGCCTGCAGCGCCTCCCAGCCCAGGCCCAGCTTGGCAAGCGCTGAGGGGCGAAAGGAGGTGATCAGCACGTCCGTGCGGGCCAGCTCGGCATGCAGCATGGCCTGGCCATCGGCGGTCTTGAGGTGGGCATGCGCCACGCGCACGCCACTGTGCAGCGTGGCATACGCGGCGGGGCTGTAGATGCCCATCGGGTCGGCGCTCGTGTAGCCCGGGGCCGGCGGCGGCTCGAGTTTTGTGCACTCAGCTCCCATGCGTGCGCAGCGCATCAGGGCTGCGGGCCCTGGCAGGTTGAGCGCGAGGCTGAGGACTCGGACATTGCGCAGGGGCTGGGGCAGGGCGGTAGTCATGGGCTTGGGTTGTCTCGTGGTGTTGTACGGGTGGGGCAGCGCAGGAACTTGCAGGCTGTCGTAGGGCTCCCTTCCCGGGTTATACATAACTTGTTACGCTCCCTGACCCATGCAACGCAGAACGCCACTGGCCGCCCTCTTGGGCCTGGCCGCCTTTCCGGGAGCCTTCATGACCACGCCCCTCAGCAGCGCTGCCGCGGCGCCCACGTTGCAGGCGCTCAAGCCGTCGCCCCGCATGCCGGTGCTGTTTGTCGGCCACGGCAGCCCCATGAATGCCATCGAGGACAACGCCTGGCGCCGCAGTTGGCAGGCCGTGGGGGCCGAGTTGATGGCCCGCACTGAACAGCCACAGCTCATCCTGTGCGTTTCAGCCCATTGGCTCACGCGTGGCGGCTGGCAGTTGACGGGCATGGCGCAGCCCAAAACCATCCACGACTTTGGCGGTTTTCCGCAGGCGCTGTTTGACCAGCAATACCCCGTCCCGGGAGCCCCGGCAGTGGCGCGCAGCCTGGCCCAGGAGTTGAAGGCGCCTGCCACCGGCGCCGCGGTGGGAGTGGACGAGGGCGAGTGGGGCCTGGACCACGGCACCTGGTCGGTGCTCAAGCCCATGTTTCCCCAGGCGCGGATTCCCGTGGTGCAGCTGAGCATGGATTACAGCCGCGCCCCGGCCGAGCACTACGCCCTGGGCCGACAGCTGCGGGCCTTGCGCGAACGGGGTGTGCTCATCGTGGGCAGCGGCAACGTGGTGCACAACCTGCGCGCGTCGCGCCGCGGCTCTGCGTCTAACGAGGCGTATGACTGGGCCGCCGAATTCGACACCACGGTGCAGGAGCAGATCAAGAAGGGCCAGCTCGACGCACTGCAGGACTTCCTGCAACTGGGGGCGGTGGCTCGGCAGGCGCACCCCACGCACGAGCATTACCTGCCGCTGCTGTACGCGGCGGGCGCGGTGCAGCCGTCGGAAATGCCGCGCTTTTTCAACACCGGATTCCAGTCCGCGGCGATCTCGATGCGCTCGATGTTGTGGGGATAGTGTTATCAAAAATGATAGCTGCCAGCGCTTGCTGCATAAGCGCTGTAGCCCAAAATCATGCTGAATGCAGCGTCAGCCAGCTCCAGCGCTCGCGGTAGCTGCGGGCCTTGGCCTCGAACAGCGGCAGGTGCGGGCACGCCGGGTTGGGACGCAGGATGCCGGCGTACAACTCCTGTAGCCCGTAGGGGGCGTACAGCCGGGGCGCAGTTCCCGCGGGACCGGGCTGCAAGCCCACGCAGGTGCCCGGCACCAGAAACCGCCCGATGCCGTCGCGTGCCGATTCCAGGGCGGTGTAGGGGTAGCCGAACCATTCTTCGTACCACAGGTGCACGCGCGCCTGGTTCTTGGCTTCCACCGTGATGGGCAGGTCGGCAAAGAGCGCAGCGGCGCGGGCCTGCACCTGCTGCTCGGCCGTGGCGGACAGGTCCGTCGCGTCGAAGTAGAACAGGTCGTAGTCTTTGATGTGTGCCGTGTGCGCCAGGCCCGAGCGCAGGTTCCACACCGTCTGGAACAGGCAGCCCGCCACCAGCCAGGCATCCGGCAGGCCCAGAAGCGGCAAACGCTCCAGAAGCGCCGCGTTGTGCGGGTTCTGGAGCGTTTCGCTCACAAAGCGGCGCTCAAGAGCCGCTTCGATCTCATCGTGCTCAGATGACC
The DNA here is from genome assembly GCF_022763525.1 of Acidovorax sp. Lineage (GTDB taxonomy): Bacteria > Pseudomonadota > Gammaproteobacteria > Burkholderiales > Burkholderiaceae_C > Acidovorax. The sequence goes on along the minus strand of NZ_JALEGG010000206.1, from coordinate 1,523 downwards.
TTTGCAATGGCCTGGCAGACGTAGTCGATGTTCTTGCTGTTCAGCGCGGCCACGCACATGCGGCCCGTGTCGGTGCCGTACACGCCGAACTCGGTGCGCAGACGGACCATCTGGTCCTTGGACAGGCCCGAGTAGCTGAACATGCCGATCTGCGTGGTGATGAAGGACATGTCCTTGGTCACGCCAGCGGCCTTCAGCCCCTCGACCAGCTTCTGGCGCATGGCCTTGATGCGCACACGCATCTCGCCGAGTTCCTTTTCCCACAGGGCGCGCAGCTCGGGGTTGCCCAGCACGGCCGCCACGATGGCGCCGCCGTGGGTAGGCGGGTTGGAGTAGTTGGTGCGGATGGCGATCTTCAGCTGGCTCAGCACGCGGTCGGTTTCTTCCTTGCTGCTGCCCACCACGCTCAGGGCGCCCACGCGCTCGCCGTACAGGCTGAAGCTCTTGGAGAAGCTGGTGGACACGAAAATGTTCAGGCCGGCGGCCACGAACTTGGCAATCACGGCGCCGTCTTCGGCGATGCCGTAGCCAAAGCCCTGGTAGGCCATGTCCAGGAAGGCGGTGAGGTTGCGCTCCTTCACCACGGCAATCACCTGATCCCACTGGGCGGGGGTGATGTCGTAGCCGGTGGGGTTGTGGCAGCAGGCGTGCAGCAGCACGATGGTGCCGGCAGCGGCGGCCTTCAGCTTGGCCAGCATGCCTTCGAAGTTGATGCCGCCCAGGCCGCCGTTGGCGCTCTGGTCGAAGTAGGGGTAGGTGTCGACCGGGAAGCCGGCGTTGGTGAACAGTGCGCGGTGGTTTTCCCAGCTGGGGTCGGAGATCAGCACGGTGGCATTGGGGCTGATCTTCTTGAGGAAGTCGGCGCCGATCTTGAGGCCGCCCGTGCCGCCGATGGCTTGCACAGTGGCCACGCGGCCGCTCTTGACGACGTCGGATTCCGCACCGAACACCAGGCCCTTCACGGCCGCGTCATATGCCGCGATGCCGTCGATGGGCAGGTACCCACGCGCGGTCGGCTTGTCCATCATGGCCTTCTCGGCAGCCTGCACGCATTGCAGCAGAGGCAGCTTGCCGTTGTCGTCGAAATACACGCCGACGCCCAGGTTGACCTTGTTAGGGTTGGTGTCGGCGTTGAATTGCTCGTTGAGGCCCAGGATGGGGTCGCGGGGGGCCATTTCGACGGCGGTGAACAGAGACATGAAAATCCTTGAAAGGTTGTCAGTAGCGAAGAATCCAGGCGTGGTGTACTGTGCCGGGTTCGGCCGATTTTAACGGTCGCCAACTTCCAATTGTTGACTGCACCTATGCCGGATCTCACAGAAGTCATAACGGAAAAGCAAGACGGGGAATTCGTCCGCTTCCCCGACTCGCCCTTCGAGTTGTTCCAACCCTACCCCCCTGCGGGTGACCAGCCCGAGGCCATCCAGAAGCTGGTGGAGGGGCTGAACGACGGTGAGGCGTTCCAGACCCTGCTGGGCGTAACGGGTTCGGGCAAGACCTTCACCATGGCCAACGTGATCGCC
>NZ_JALEGG010000205.1 GCF_022763525.1 Acidovorax sp. | reverse complement strand
CGACGGGGTCCCCGGTCGTGGCCGTTGCCGACGCGGATGGCCCGCAGGTCATGATTCGCGATCCGCGCCTGGACGAGTTGCTGGCAGCGCACAAGCAGTTTGGCAGTACCTCGGCATTGCAGATGCCAGCGGGATTCCTGCGCAATGCAACGTTTGAGGCGCCCAACCGGTAGGCGCGAGTACATCAAAGCAGCTTTTGTCTTGAGATGGCGTGATGCGCAATAAAGGGGTGGCGAGCAGCAAGGCGGGCAAAGTGCGTCAATGGTTCAAGACCAGGACAGTCCTGGGGCTTTGCGCAGTGGGCTGTTCCATTGCGCTGGCGGCGCCCCCGGGTGGAAAACAGCCCGCTTCCGTCAGCGATAGTCCTGCAGCCTCTCCGGAGCGTGGCATCGTTCAGTGGATAGAGCGCATGCACCGGGCTCCGTGCGTGCGGCCCTATGCGGGCACGTTCGTCGTGCTGGCTGCGTCCGGGTCGATGGCCAGCTCCCGCATCTGGCATGCGTGTGAAGGCGCTCAGCAGATGGAGCGGGTTGAGGCGCTCAGCGGTACTCCTCGCACGGTTTTTCGGCGCAATGACGAGGTCCGCACATTCCTGCCGCAGGCTCGGGTGGTGCGTTCGGATCGCCGCGATGTGGCAGGCCTGTTTCCTCGGGTGCCTGTCGTTGACGGAACCTCCATTTCGCAGTTCTACACGTCGCGCTCCCTGGGACAGGAGCGGGTGGCTGGCTTGATGGCCGATGTGGTGTGGTTCAAGCCGGTGGATACGCTGCGCTTTGGCTACAAACTGTGGAGCGAGCAGGAGACCGGCCTCGTCATCAAGTTGCAGACGTTGGGGCCTGATGGCCGGGTGCTGGAGCAGGCGGCGTTCTCCGAGCTCGATCTGAATGCTCCGGTTCGCATGGAGCAGCTCTCGCGCATGATGGATGCCACGGACGGGTACAAGCTGGTCTCGCCGGAAGTCGTCAAGACCACGGCTTCGGCGGAAGGGTGGGGATTGCGCCAGCCGGTAGCGGGCTTTGTCCCCGTGAGCTGTCATCGGCGCTCGATGTCATCATCCGAAGGGACCCAGGATGTCTTGCAATGCCTCTATTCAGACGGCCTTGCATCGGTTTCATTGTTCGTCGAACCCTTCAATGCGCAGCGGCATCCTGCCCAGCCGCAGATTGCGGGTGCCGGGGCCACGCAGTTGCTGGCGCAACGCATTCCGCCCGATATGTGGGTGACTGCGGTGGGAGAAGTGCCGCTGCAAACGCTGCGACTGTTTGCTGGGCAGCTCGAACGCGTGCGCTGACGGGGCTCCTCGGCGCCGCAAGCGTGCCTCGCCAGACTACTGATCCCTGTGTGCGGCTGAGATAACGCCTCCTTTGGATATCCCGCAAGGGAACCAAATTCCTGCACCCCTTTCACAGTGACACAACTTGATGTTTGCAATCGCCACAATTCACGAAAGGTCGACGATGCCGAAATTCCACGGAAATGTTCTGCGTTCTCTGGCATTAGCCTGCATGTTTACCGGGGTTGCCGCCGGGGCGCTCATGCCGCACGCGGCGCTGGCTCAGCCTGCCGCTGTGGCGCGGGGGCTGCCGGATTTCACTGATCTGGTGGACCAGGTGGGTCCTGCGGTCGTAAACATTCGCACGGTGGAGAAGATGTCCAGCGGCCGCGCCAGCGCCAACGGCATGGACGAGGAAATGCTGGAGTTCTTTCGCCGGTTTGGCGTGCCGATTCCCAACGTCCCGCGCCCCCAGCGGCCACAGCGCCCCCAGGATGATGAGCAACCTCGCGGCGTCGGTTCGGGCTTCATCCTGACTGGTGATGGGTATGTCATGACCAATGCCCATGTGGTGGACGGCGCTGACGAGGTGATCGTCACGCTGACCGACAAACGCGAATTCAAGGCCAAGATCATCGGGGCCGACAAGCGCACCGATGTCGCGGTGGTCAAGATCGAGGCCACGGGCCTTCCTGCCGTCAAGGTGGGAGACGTGAGCCGCCTGCGTGTCGGCGAGTGGGTGATGGCGATCGGGTCGCCTTTCGGACTGGAGAACACCGTCACCGCGGGCATCGTGAGTGCCAAGCAGCGTGACACCGGGGATTACCTGCCGTTCATTCAGACCGATGTGGCCATCAACCCCGGCAATTCGGGGGGGCCGCTCATCAACATGCGCGGTGAGGTGGTCGGCATCAATAGCCAAATCTATTCGCGTTCCGGCGGGTTCATGGGCATCTCGTTTGCCATCCCGATGGATGAGGCGATCCGCGTGAGCGATCAGCTGCGTGCCTCGGGCAGGGTCACGCGGGGGCGCATCGGGGTGCAAATCGGGCAGGTCACCAAGGATGTGGCTGAGTCGATCGGCCTGGGCAAACCGCAGGGCGCGCTGGTGACAGGCGTGGAGGCTGGTTCGCCGGCTGACAAGGCGGGCGTGGAGGCCGGTGACATCATCACGCGCTTTGATGGCAAGCCCATCGAGAAAGTCGCGGACCTTCCCCGGCTCGTCGGCAATACCAAGCCGGGCACGAAGAGCACGATGACCGTGTTCCGCCGCGGAGCATCGCGAGACCTGAGCCTGACCATCGCCGAGATCGAGCCGGACAAGCCGGCCACCGCCAAGGCCGCGGAGCGTGAAGAAAAGCCCAAGGCTTCCGCAGCAGCGCAGCAGATCGGGCTCGCCGTGACTGAGCTTTCCGAAGCCCAAAAGAAAGAGCTCAAGATCAAAGGGGGGGTAATGATTGCCTCCGCCTCCGACGCCGCAGCGCGGGCTGGTTTGCGGGAGGGCGATGTCATTCTGGCTGTAGCCAACACCGAAGTGTCTGGCGTGAAGGAATTCGAGGCAGTGCTTGCCAAGGCGGACAAGACCCGGCCGATCAATGTGCTGTATCGGCGGGGTGAATGGGCCCAATATGCGCTGATTCGTCCGGGGCGCTGATCACTGCCAACCGTCTGGCCATAGACGGGCGGTGCATTGTTTGACCACGCTCCTCCAGGGGTGTTTGGGTCAATTGGGCTGGTTCCGGCTCGCGGCAGAAAATCCTGAAAGTTAGCTTCGGCTAACTTTCAGGAAGCACTATTGACCGAATTCGATAGAATGGCGAGCTTTCTTGCGCGCTAAACCATATATCGAGCACCGGTAGATCCACGATGCGGGATCGCGGCTGGCAATGCACAGGCGATCCACAGCTCACCCACAAGTTGTCCAGGGGCGTGGTGGAATGCCTTGTGTATAAGGTGTTGATAAAATTGCTGTTGCACCCTGGCAACTCCCCTTAGATGCAGTCGGACGGGCTTTTTCCTTTGGGCTTTTTGCCTACAATGAAGCTCCAACTATCGCAGTTGCCAATGATTGTTGGTTCAGGGCGCGTCGCCATTCGACGCGCCCTTTTTTCTTGTGTGCTCCGTTTCAATTCAATCACTTGACGCTTTCCGTTGATGAACCACATCAGAAATTTCTCCATCATTGCGCACATCGACCATGGCAAGTCCACGCTGGCCGATCGCTTGATCCAGCGCTGTGGCGGCCTCGCTGACCGCGAGATGGAAGCCCAGGTGCTCGACTCGATGGACATCGAGAAAGAGCGTGGGATAACCATCAAGGCGCAGACCGCGGCGCTGCAATACAAGGCGCGTGATGGGCAGGTCTACAACCTCAATCTGATCGATACGCCCGGCCACGTGGACTTCTCATACGAGGTCTCGCGATCGCTGTCGGCGTGTGAAGGCGCGTTGTTGGTGGTGGATGCCTCGCAGGGTGTTGAAGCGCAGACGGTGGCCAACTGCTACACCGCGCTGGATCTTGGTGTCGAAGTGCTGCCCGTGCTCAACAAGATGGACCTGCCCCAGGCCGATCCCGAGACCGCGAAGGCTGAGGTCGAGGATGTGATTGGCATCGATGCGAGCGACGCCATTCCCTGTTCGGCCAAGACCGGCATGGGCGTGGACGACATTCTCGAAGCCATCGTGGCGAAGATTCCCGCTCCGCGCGGCAATGCGGACGGCCCGCTGCGCGCGATGATCATCGACAGCTGGTTTGACTCCTACGTGGGCGTGGTCATGCTGGTGCGCGTGGTCGATGGCGAGCTCAAGAAGGGCGAGCGCTTCAAGATGATGGCGACCAACGCCGCCTATGAAGCCAACAGCCTGGGCGTGTTCACCCCGGCCAACCAGCCGCGCGACAGCCTGAAGGCCGGCGAAGTGGGCTACATCATTGCGGGCATCAAGGAGCTTAAGGCGGCGAAGGTGGGCGACACCATCACGCTGGAGAAGAAGCTTCCCAACAATGCGGGCCCGGCCGAAGAGGCATTGCCCGGCTTCAAGGAAATCAAACCCCAGGTGTTCGCGGGCCTGTACCCCACGGAGGCCAGCGAGTACGACCAGCTGCGCGATGCGCTCGAGAAGCTGCAGCTCAACGACTCGTCGCTGCACTTCGAGCCCGAAGTCTCCCAGGCCTTGGGATTTGGCTTCCGCTGCGGCTTCCTGGGCCTGTTGCACATGGAGATCGTGCAGGAGCGTCTGGAGCGCGAGTTCGACCAGGACCTCATCACCACCGCACCCAGCGTGGTTTATGAAGTGGTCAAGGGCGATGGCGAAGTCATCATGGTGGAGAACCCCTCCAAGATGCCCGACCAGGGCAAGATCCAGGAGATCCGCGAGCCCATCGTCACGGTGCACTTGTACATGCCCCAGGACTACGTGGGTCCTGTGATGACCCTGGCCAACCAGAAACGCGGCGTACAGATCAACATGGCCTACCACGGCCGCCAGGTGATGCTCACCTACGAGCTGCCGCTGGGCGAGATCGTGCTGGACTTCTTCGACAAGCTCAAGTCGGTGTCGCGCGGCTATGCATCGATGGACTATGAGTTCAAGGAGTACCGCGCCTCCGACGTGGTGAAGGTGGACATCCTGCTCAACGGCGAGAAGGTCGATGCGCTGTCCATCATCGTGCACCGCAGCCAGAGCCAGTACCGCGGCCGCGCCGTGGCCGCCAAGATGCGCGAAATCATCAGCCGCCAGATGTTCGACGTGGCGATCCAGGCTGCCATCGGCGCCAACATCATCGCGCGCGAAACCATCAAGGCTTTGCGCAAGAACGTGCTGGCAAAATGCTACGGGGGTGACATTACCCGCAAGCGCAAGCTCCTTGAAAAACAAAAAGCAGGCAAGAAACGCATGAAACAGATCGGATCGGTGGAGGTCCCCCAAGAGGCATTCCTGGCCATTTTGCAGGTGGAAGATTGATGGCCCAGTTCATGCAGATTTTCACGGCCCTGGTGTTGGCCGGGTTTGGCGGGTACATCGGTGCCTGGTATTTTGGTGCAGTGGAGGGAAACTTCGCCCTGCTGCTGTTTCTGGCCACGGTGGTGACCGGGGCCTACTGGCTGGCCGAGCGCCTGTATTTTTTGCCCCGGCGCCGCCGTGCTGCCCAGGCCATTGAAGACGCCGCCGTTCAGCGCCGCGCCGAGCTGGACCGCATGGGAATCCAGAAGGTCGATGTGGACGTCCAGGAAGCCAAGGGGCGCCTGCTCATGCAACCCTGGTGGCTCGATTGGACTGCGGGGCTCTTTCCGGTGATTGCCGCCGTGTTTGTGCTCCGGTCCTTTTTGTTCGAGCCTTTCAAGATCCCGTCGGGTTCCATGATCCCCACGCTGCTGGTGGGCGACTTGATCCTTGTGAACAAGTTCACCTATGGCATCCGCCTGCCCGTGATCCACACGAAGATCACCGAGGGCGCCCCACCTGTGCGGGGCGACGTGGTGGTGTTCCGCTATCCACCGCAGCCGAGCCTCGACTACATCAAGCGAGTGGTGGGGGTGCCGGGCGACGAGGTGGCCTACCTCAACAAGCGCCTGACGATCAACGGCAAACCGGTGGACACCAAGGCGCTGCCCGACTTCTTCGAGGAAGACTCGATGCGCTATTTCAAGCAGTTTGAGGAGCAGCTGGGCTCAGCGTCTCACCGCCTGCTCAACAACCCGGAAGTGCCGGCGTTCGTCCAGGGCGCGAGCAATTTTGCCCATCGCAAGAACTGCCGCTACAGTGTCGAGGGCGTTGTCTGCAAGGTTCCCGAGGGCCACTATTTCGTGATGGGGGACAACCGGGACAACTCGCTCGATTCGCGCTACTGGGGTTTCGTGCCGGAGGGCAACATTGTCGGAAAAGCGTTCTTCGTGTGGATGAATTTTGGCAACATCAAGCGCATCGGGTCGTTCCAGTAACGGCGCTTCATTGATTTAAATACCGAGGGGGAAAGAAATGAACAGACAGTTTTCTGCACGTCGCTCTCGCCAGCGCGGATTGTCGTTTTTTGGTGTGATTTTCATTGGTGTGCTGGCCGTGGCTGCGTTTGCCATCGGCGGGCAGTCGGTTCCGATCTTTCTGGAGTACCAGGCGATCAACAAGGCTGCGACCAAGGCGGCGCGAGAGGCCAGCACCGTGCCGGAGATTCGTGCCGCGTTCGACCGGGCGGCGGCCATTGACGACATCAGTTCCATCAAGGGGAGTGACCTGGAAATATCCAAGCGGGGCGACAACGTCATAGTCGGATACAAGTACTCCCGTGAAATCGCCCTGGCGGGCCCCGCCTACCTCGTCTACCGATTCGAAGGACAGACCAAGTAGTGCATTCCGGCCTTCAAGCGCTGCAGGCCCGCCTGCAGCATGTTTTCTCTGATCCCACCCTGCTGCAGCGCGCGACCACGCACCGCAGTTTTTCGGCAGACCACAACGAACGGCTGGAGTTTCTGGGCGACTCCGTGCTCAATCTCGCGGTGGCCAGCTTGTTGTACCAGCGGCTGTCGGCCCTGCCGGAAGGGGATCTGTCCCGTGTGCGCGCCAACCTCGTCAAGCAGGAGACCTTGCACCAGCTAGCGCTGCGGCTCAAGATCTCCGAGGTGTTGCGCTTAGGTGAAGGCGAATCCAAGTCCGGCGGGCAGCAGCGCCCGTCGATCCTGGCCGATGCGCTGGAAGCGCTGATTGGCGCGGTTTACCTCGATGCTGGCTACGCGAGCGCTGAGGCGCTGGTGCACCGGCTGTTCCAGGGGGTGGAGATCAACCCGCAGATGCAGGCGGCGTCCAAGGATGCCAAGACCGCGTTGCAGGAGTGGCTGCAGGGCCGCAAAATGAAGCTGCCGCAGTACAAGGTCGTGGGCACGGTGGGGGCTGCACACCGCCAGACCTTTGATGTCGAATGCGACATTCCCGAGCGGGGGCTTACCGAACGGGGCATTGGCGGGTCCCGCCGGGCCGGCGAGCAGGCAGCGGCAGCGGCCATGCTGGCAAAATTGAAAGAAAACAAACTATCAACGACGCTACCAAAGATGTAGCTGGTGACGCAGGTCCGCAAAGCGCTCCCGTGCAAAACGACCTGGAGGCCATGCTGGCAGCGGCCGGGGCGCCCGCGGCGGTGCCCGGCCAGCGTTGTGGCGTGATTGCCATCGTGGGCAAGCCCAACGTGGGCAAGTCCACGTTGCTCAATGCACTGGTGGGGCAGAAGATCAGCATCACCTCGCGCAAGGCGCAGACCACGCGCCATTGCATCACCGGCATTCGCACGCTGGGGGCAACGCAGTTCATCTTTGTGGACACGCCCGGCTTTCAGACGCGGCACGCCACGGCCCTGAACAAGTCGCTCAACAAGACGGTGATGGGCGCGATTGGCGACGTGGACCTGATTCTGTTCGTGGTGGAAGCAGGCAACTTCACGCTGGCGGACGCCAAGGTGCTGTCCCTGTTCAAGCCGGGCATCCCCACGCTGCTGGTGGCCAACAAGCTCGACATGGTGCACCGGCGCGCCGAAATCGCGCCGTGGCTCAAGAGCATGCAGGAGCGTCACCCTTTTGCCGAGTTCGTGCCCATGTCGGCCAAGAACAAGGCCGACATCGAGCGCCTCTTCGGCATCTGCGAAAAATACCTGCCCGAGCAGGGCTGGTGGTATGCCGAGGACGAGCTGACCGACCGCAGCGAGAAGTTCCTGGCGAGCGAAACGGTGCGGGAGAAGCTGTTCCGCTTTACCGGGGACGAGCTGCCTTACACCTCCACGGTGGTCATCGACAAGTTCGACGAAGAAAAGAGCAAGCAGCACAAGCGCCTGGTCAAGATCGCTGCCACCATCGTGGTCGAGCGCGACAATCACAAGATGATGGTGATCGGGGACAAGGGCGAACGCTTGAAGCGCATCGGCACCGAAGCCCGCCAGGAGCTTGAAAAGCTCATGGACGCCAAGGTGTTTCTGGAGCTATGGGTCAAGGTTCGCTCGGGTTGGGCCGACGACGAAGCGCGCGTGCGCTCCTTTGGGTATGAGTGAGGCCCCCTTGAGGCACTTTGCGCCTTCCCCCCATGGGGAACGCCACCAGTGGCCCGGCAGAGCCGGATCCACGGTGGCGCTGGTTTCGGGCCGCGCCCGTGCGGGGGCCTGCCAGACAGTGGCACCGGCGCCGTGATTTTGCGCACAAGTTGTGCCTTGGCGCTTACGCAATAAGCGCCGGGTGCTATTGAAAAAAGTAGCGAAATGCCCCCGCGCCGCATCTCCGATGAACCCGCTTTCGTGCTGCACAGTTACGACTGGAGCGAGTCCAGCCTGATCCTGGAAGTTTTCTGTCGTCGGCAGGGGCGGGTGGCGCTGGTCGCCAAGGGCGCCAAGAAACCCAGCTCCAACTTCCGCCCGGTGTTGCTGCCGCTGCAGCCGCTCACGGTGACCTACACCCTGGCCGGGGGTGACGACGGCCAGGCGGACATCCACACCCTCAAGGGCGCCGAATGGGTGGGTGGTCATGTGATGCCCACGGGCGACGCCTTGCTCTCGGGCCTGTACCTCAACGAACTGCTGCTGCGCCTGCTGGCGCGCGCCGATCCGCACATCGCACTGTTCGACGCCTACGCGGGCGTGGTGGGGGTGCTCGCCAGCGAGCATGGCGACGCGCTCGAGCCTGTGCTGCGCAGCTTCGAGTTGCTGCTGCTGCGCGAGATCGGCCTGCTGCCCAGCCTGGACGTGCAGACCATGACCCTGGCACCGCTCGCGCCCGACGCGCGCTACGCGCTGGTGCCCGAGGGCGGCCTGCGCGCCGCGTCGCCTGCCGACCGCAGCGGGCTCTCGGGCCGCCAATGGCAGGTCTTGCAAACCGCGCTGGACGACGAGGCCAGCCGCTACACCGCGACCCTGCGGGCCTGCGCCTCGGTGGCCTCCGAACTCAAACCCCAGCTGCGTGCCCTGCTGCAATACCATTGCGGGAGCCCCACGTTGCGCACTCGCCAGCTCATGATCGATCTGCAGTCCCTATGAACCAGCCATCCTCCACTGCTTCACACCCGGCCACAGCCCTGTCGGTCAACGTCAACAAGGTGGCCCTCGTGCGCAACACGCGCCACCTGGGCATTCCCAGCGTCGTCCGTGCGGCCGAGCTGTGCCTGCAGGCCGGTGCGCAGGGCATCACCGTGCATCCCCGCCCTGATGAACGCCACATCCGCGCCCACGATGTGTTCGAGCTGGCCGCACTGATGAAGGCCTGGCCGGGGCGCGAATACAACATCGAAGGCAACCCCTCGCAGAACCTGATGGACTTCATCCGCGAGGT
>NZ_JALEGG010000204.1 GCF_022763525.1 Acidovorax sp. | reverse complement strand
TGCCGGTGAAAAGATCGACAGCTACACCATGCTCGAGGGCTACATCGCCGCGCGCGTGTTTGTGGAGGGGCTCAAGCGCGCGGGCCGCAACCTCACGCGCGAAGGCTTCATCAAGGCCATGGAAGACATGGGCACCACCAAGATCGGCGACTTCCCGCTGCAGTACGGACCGAACAACCACAACGGATCGAACTTTGTGGACCTGGAGATGTACACGCGCAGCGGTAGTCTCAAAAGATAGGGACATGGTGCTACCCCCTGTGGCGCTTCGCGCCTTCCCCCTTCTCTCGCATTGCGGCGCAATGCGGGAAGGGGGACGCCGCCAGCGCGGCGGGGCGGCCCTGGCGCGGCGGCCACTGGTCTGGGCAGCGCGCTCTTCATATGCTGCCGGCGCTACTACGCCATCTGCCGCCCAAGCGTAGGGCCATCCGAGGCATGCAACCAGTCACTTTCGTCAACGGCCAGCCCTGCGCCTTGCCCACCCCCGCGGGCGCCAGCGCCACGCTACTGCACGTGCTGCGCAACGACCTTGCGCTCAACGGTCCCAAATACGGCTGCGGCCTGGGGCAGTGCGGCGCGTGCACGGTGCTGGTGGATGGCGTCGCCGCGCGGGCCTGCGTGATTCCGGCGCAGGGCGTGGCGGGGCGCGAGGTGACCACGCTGGAGGGCCTGCCTGCGCGCTGCGGCCATGTCGACGCTTTGCATCCGGTGCAGCAGGCGTTTGTGGAAGAACAAGCCGCCCAGTGCGGCTACTGCCTGAACGGCATGGTGATGATGGCCGTGGCCCTGCTGGAGCGCAACCCCGACCCCGACGAGGCCGCCATCCGCCGCGAGCTGTCGTCCAACCTGTGCCGCTGCGGCACGCACATCGAGATCATCCGCGCCGTGTTGCGCGCCGCCCTGTTGATGCGCGAGGCCAAGGCATGAGCGCGTCTTCTCCCACGCCGCCGCGCGCCCAGGTGCCGCGCAACCGCGCCGACTTCCATGCTGCCGACGGCGTGCTGCTGGTCGTGCGCAACCCGCCACCCGCGCCGCCCCCCGTCAAGGGCCAGCCCGCGCTGGTGGCCGGCAACCCGGCCGAGGGTGTGGAGATACTCATCGCCGTGTGGGACGACGGCAGCGTCACGGCGCTCAACGGCCATGTGGACCTGGGCACCGGCATCCGCACCGCGCTAACGCAAATCGTGGCCGAAGAGCTGGACGTGCCCCTGCCCTGCGTGCACATGGTGCTGGGCGACACCACCCGCGCGCCCAACCAGGGCGCCACCATTGCCAGCGCTTCCATCCAGATCCACGCCAAACCCCTGCGCGCGGCGGCAGCCCAGGCGCGCCACTGGCTGCTGGCCCGCGCCGCAGAGCGTTTGGGCCTGCCCGCCGAGGCCCTGCGCGTTCACCACGGCCTGGTGCAATGTGCCGACGACCCCAACGTGCGCGTGCGCTATGCGGACCTTCTGGCAGGCCAGCGCACCACGCTGGAGCTGGCCGACGCCACCCCCACCAAGCCCGCCTCGGAGTACACCGTTGTCGGCCAGTCCGTGCCGCGCGTGGACATCCCCGCCAAGGTCAGCGGCGAACTGGTCTTCGTGCACGACATGCGTGTGCCCGGCATGCTGCACGGCCGCGTGGTGCGCCCGCCGTATGCCGGCGCCGACCATGGCGACTTCATCGGCAACACGCTCGAATCGGTGGACCAAAACTCCATCGCCCACATCCCCGGCATCCGCGCCGTGGTCGTGATTCGCGACTTTGTCGGCATCGTGGCCGAGCGCGAGGAGCAGGCCGAGCAAGCCCTGCGTGACTTGAAGGTGCGCTGGAAGGACTGGCCGGGCTTCCCGCGCCAGGACAGCCCCGAGGCCATTGCCCAGGCCATCCGCGCGAACCCCGCCACGCAGCGCCGCCTGGTGGACGAAGGCGACGTGGACGCGGCCCTGGCTGCTGCCGACCAGCCCATGCCGCGCACCTACGTGTGGCCCTACCAGCTGCACGGCTCCATCGGCCCCTCGTGCGCCGTGGCCGAATGGCGGGCGCAGGATGATGGCGCTTGCCGCCCGCGCATGACCGTTTGGGCCGGCACGCAAAACCCCCACGTGCTGCGCGCCGACCTGGCCCGCCTGATGGGCATGGCCGATGTGGACATCGACCTGATCCGCATGGAGGCCGCGGGCTGCTATGGCCGCAATGGTGCCGACGATGTGGCCGCCGACGCCGCGCTGCTCTCGCGCGCCGTGGGCGCCCCTGTGCGCGTGCAGCTCACGCGCGAGCAGGAACATCTGTGGGAGCCCAAGGGCACGGCGCAGCTCATGCAGGTGCGCGGCGGGCTCAATGCCGATGGCTCGGTGGCGGCGTATGACTTTGAAACGTCGTATCCCTCCAACGGCGCGCCCACGCTGGCGCTGCTGCTCACGCGCACCATCGAGCCCACGGCCCAGGCGTATGAAATGGGCGACCGCACGGCCCGCCCGCCGTACCAGTACGACCACCTGCGTGTGGCCGTCAACGACATGCCGCCCATCGTGCGCGCATCCTGGCTGCGCGGCGTGTCGGCCCTGCCCAACTCCTTCGCGCACGAGTCGTATGTGGACGAGCTGGCCACCGCTGCGGGTGTGGACCCGGTGCAGTTCCGCCTGCAGCTGCTGAACGACCCGCGCGCCGCCGAGCTGGTGCGCGCCACCGCCGCCAAGGCTGGCTGGCAGCCGCGCACCGGCCCGCGCCAGGTGGACGCGGGCGGCGACTGGGTGCAGGGCCAGGGCTTTGCTTACGCGCGCTACATCCACAGCAAGTGGCCCGGCTTTGGCGCGGCCTGGGCCGCGTGGGTGGCCGATGTGGACGTGAACCAGCGCACCGGCGAGGTCCACGTGCGCCGCGTGGTGGTGGGGCATGACGCGGGCCTCATGGTGAACCCCGCGGGCGTGGAGCAGCAGGTACACGGCAATGTGCTGCAGACTACGAGCCGGGCACTCAAGGAACAGGTGAGCTTCGAGCCCGTCAAGCAGGCCGTGGACACCCGCGAATGGGGCAGCTACCCCATCCTGAGCTTTCGCGAGGTGCCGGTCATCGAGGTCATGCACATGCCCCGGCAGGACGAAGCCCCGCTGGGCGCGGGCGAATCGTCTTCCGTGCCTGGCACGGCGGCCATTGCCAACGCGATCTTCGACGCCACGGGCGTGCGCTTTCGCGCGCCGCCCTTCACGCCCGAGGTGGTGCGCGCCGGGCTGAACCCGCTCACCGCCGCTGCCGAGGCCGCCGCGGCCGGGGCCGGTGCAGAAGGCACCGCCGCAACGCCCATGCCGCCTGCCGATGTGCTCTCCACACTGGAGCTGCCCGCCCCCACGCTGCCCCCCAATGCCCCCTGGCCGCGCCGCCGCAGCGTGTGGGCGCGGGCTGGCGCGCTGGCGGCCGGTATCTTCGCCGTGGGCGCCGCGCTGCTGGGCTGGCGCCCCGCCATCGCCCCCGTGGTGCAGACGGCGGGAGCTTCGGTTTACAACGCCGCCACCATCGAGCGCGGCCGCATCCTGGCCGCCGCGGGCGACTGCGCCGTGTGCCACACCGCCCCCGGCGGCACGCCCAACACGGGCGGGCGCGCCATGGACACGCCCTTTGGCAAGGTCTACACCACCAACCTCACGCCCGACGCTGAAACAGGCATCGGCCAGTGGTCCTTCAGCGCCTTCCAGCGTGCGATGCGCGAGGGCATCTCGCGCGACGGCCGCCACCTGTACCCAGCGTTTCCGTACACGTCGTTCGCCAAGATGAGCGACGACGACCTCACCGCCCTGTACGCCTACCTCATGGCCCAGCCGGCGGTGCGCGCCGACGTGCCCAAGACCGAGCTCGCCTTCCCCTTCAGCGTGCGCCCGCTCATGGCCGGCTGGAACGCGCTGTTCCACGACGCCACCCCGTTCAAGCCCGACCCGAATCGCCCGCCCGAGTGGAACCGCGGTGCCTACCTGGTGCAGGGCGTGGGCCACTGCGGCGCCTGCCACACGCCGCGCAACGCGCTGGGCGCGGAGCAGGGCGGGGCGGCGTTCCTCTCGGGCGCACTCATCGACGGATGGGAGGCACCCGCGCTCACGGCACTGTCGAAAGCGCCCGTGCCGTGGAGCACCGAGTCGCTCTACCGCTACCTGCGCCACGGCCACAGCCCCGAGCACGGCAGTGCCTCGGGCCCCATGGCGCCCGTGGTGCGCGAGCTGGCCCAGCTGCCGGACGACGACATCCGGGCCATGGCGAGTTACCTGGTGTCCTTCCAGGCGGAACCGGCAGCGAAGAATGTCCTGCAGGCGCGCGCCACCACCATCGTGGCCCAGGCCGCCGCACTCGCGCCGCAGCCCGGCGCGGCCCAGCGCCTGTTCAACGGCGCTTGCGCCGCCTGCCACCACGACGGTGACGGGCCCCAGCTGCTGGGCGTGAACATCCCGCTCGCGCTCAACACCAACCTGCACAGCGACCGGCCCGACAACCTGCTGCAGGTCATCGTGCACGGCATCCGCGAGCCGGCCGCGCGCGACATCGGCTTCATGCCCGCGTTCGGCCCTGCGCTCAGCGATGCGCAGATCACCGAACTGGCGCACTACCTGCGCCAGCGCTACGCGCCGGGTCGGCCGGCGTGGAGCGATGTGCCCGAGGCGCTGGCGCGTGTGCGGGTCGGCCCCGCGCATCCTTGAAGCATTTTGAGGCTCTAGCGCTTGCAGAATAAGCGCAACCAGCTATCAAAAGAGAAGCATTTCCGCGCCAAGCACTCCGTCGGCGCGGTTCCTGGTACCGCAAAAAGGCGGCCATCGCCCCGCCTCATTGCCCCGCTGCCCGCAGCGCTGAGCTGGCACAGTGGCACGCGCCGGGCGACCGGCTCCCTGCCTCACCACAGTTCATGCTGGAGGACACCATGACCGCTGTCGAATTGGAAATCCATCGGATCGTGCAGCGATGGCTGCGCGAGGGCTATGCCGCCCTGACCGCGGCCCAGCGCCGCACCGTCGAAGCGTTGATGGCCGTGTGCTGAGGGACCCCGCAGCGCGGGCGGCCCAGGCTCTACGCAAGATCCAGCGCCCGCGTGTCGGCCTGCATCGCCCGTGCAATCAGCCGCATGTCGTGGTCGCTGACGGCGAACAGCCCGAAGCGGAACTTGGCGCCCCACCGCGTGCGGTCTTCCACAAACTCCAGGCTGTCCAGCAGCGGCGCAATCGGCGCGTCCTGCGCGGGCACATAAGCCACGTCCTTGCGGAAGGGCACGAACCCGCCGCCCATGTCAAACGCGTACGGCTCGCCGGGCTGTGCGATGCCGATCGACACAAACGCCTGCAATCGGTCCTTGCCGCCCATCGTGACCGTGGGCGCGTAGTAGGCCACGCGGTCCCCAGCCTGCACGCGCCGCAGCGGCGCTGCCTTGCCGTGGCACACCTGCATGAAGCCGGTCCCTGGCGTGGCGCAGCCCCGGCGGGCGTGCTGGGCGCTGGCCACGGCGATCCAGTTGCGCCGCAGCGGGTGGGGCGCGGACGGGGCCGCCATGGCGCTCGTGCGCGCGATGGGAGCAACGGCGCCCGCGTCCTGCCACAGGGCCTGCTGTTGCATGGAGCCGGTCAGAACGTCACCTTGACCGAGGGCGCGCTGCGCTGCGCCTCGCCGTGGAACACCGCTTCGATGTTGTTGCCGTCCGGGTCCAGCACAAACGCGGCGTAGTAGCCGGGGTGGTAGGGCCGCTCGCCCGGCGCACCGTTGTCCTTGCCGCCATGGGCCAGGGCGGCTTTGTAGAACGCCTCCACCATCGCCCGGTCCTGTGCCTGGAAGGCCAGGTGGTGCCGCCCGGTGAGGTGCCCTTGCGCGGCCACGCTGTCGGCGGTGGAGATGAACAGCTCATCCGCCCAGAAGTAGTCCTCGGCGGTGCCACCCATTGGCACATTCAGGGCTTCGAATACGGCCGCGTAAAACGTGCGGCTCGCGGCCAGATCGCGCACGACCAGCTGGATGTGGTCGATGAGCCGGCCACGGTGCAGTTCCTGTGTTTCCATGGAATCTCCTTTCGGGTGTCGAGATCAGTTGGGCGCATGCAACCCGACGCGGTTGCCGTCCAGGTCCTGGATGTGGGCAAAGAAGCCCATGCCCGGCGGCAGCGCTTGGCGCGGCAGGGCCACGCGGCCGCCCTGGGCCACCGCGCGTTCCAGCGCCGCGTCGAGCGAGGGCGAGGCGTCCAGGTAGACCAGTGTGCCGCTGTCCGATACCCGCGGCGCCGTTGGGCCCATCATCAGCGCGCCGCCCGCGCCATCAGCTTCGGGGTCATAGGCAAACACGGCGCCTTCGCTGGGCCCCATGGCCTCGCGCCGCATGGGCTGGCCCAGCACGGCTTCGTAAAAGGCTTGGGCGCGGTCCAGCTGGGTGGTGGGGATTTCAAACCAGGCGATGGCGTTCTTCATGAAAGGCTCCTGTCGTTCAACGAGTGATGGAAAGAAAGAAGCCGTGATGGTGATTGGGGGCTGCTGACAGCGGCGTGTCAGCAGGAGGCATCAACGTCCCATGCCGGTATTTGGACGCGAGAACCTCCGGCCACCGCTCCCGGGGCGGCACGCCATCCGCTCCTGAAAGAGCGGCAGAAGCAGCCGCTTCATTGGCGCCTCGGGATCACGCGATGCCCCCGGGCCAACACGCTGGCCAGACACCGTGAAAGGGCGACAGCGCCAGAGCCGAGAGGAAGGGCCGGGATCACGCAAGTCCAGCTCAACGCATCCGGCCGCCAGCACGTCAGAACGGGTAGTGCCGGGCCGTGGTCTGCACCGTGATCCAGCGCAGATCGGTGAAGGCTTCGATGCCGGCGCGCCCGCCAAAGCGGCCCCAGCCACTGGCCTTGACGCCGCCAAACGGCATCTGGGCTTCGTCGTGCACGGTGGGGCCGTTGATGTGGCAGATGCCGGATTCGATGCGCTGCGCCACGCGCCAGCCGCGCGCGGTGTCGGCAGTGAATACGGCGGCCGACAGGCCGAAGGCGTTGTCATTGGCGCAGGCGATGGCGGCTTCCTCGCCGTCCACCCGCACGATGGCCTTCACGGGCGCAAAGGTTTCCTCGCTGTAGATGCGCATGGCCGCGGTCACGTTGTCCAGCAGGGTGGCGGGCATGAGCGTATTGTCGGCCTTGCCGCCGCACACCAGCTTGGCGCCCTTGGCCAGGGCATCGTCGATGAGCTCGTTGACGCGGCGCACCGTGCGCATGTCCACCACCGAGCCCAGCACCACCGGCCCCTTGCGCGGGTCGCCCAGCGGCAGGGCCTGGGCCTTGGCGGCCAGCCTGGATACGAAGGCATCGGCGATCTTCTGGTCCACCACGATGCGCTCGGTGGACATGCAGATCTGCCCGGAATTGGCAAAGGCGCCAAATGCTGCGCCGTTGACGGCCGCATCCAGGTCGGCATCGTCCAGCACCAGCAGCGGGGCCTTGCCCCCCAGCTCCAGCACCGACGGCTTGAGGTGAAACGCGCAGCGCGCGGCGATGATGCGCCCCACGTGGGTCGAGCCCGTGAAGTTCACGCGCTTGACAGCCGGGTGCGAGACCATGGCTTCCACCACCTCGGCGGCGTCCTCGGGCGCGTTGGTCACAAAGTTGACCACGCCGGGCGGCAGCCCCGCCTCTTGCAGGGCCTGGATGATGAGCCCGTGCGTGGCGGGGCACAGCTCGCTGCCCTTGAGCACCACGGTGTTGCCGCAAGCCAGCGGCACAGCCACGGCGCGCACGCCCAGGATCACCGGCGCGTTCCACGGCGCCATGCCCAGTACCACGCCAGCGGCCTGCCGCGTGCCCATTGCCAAGCTGCCGGGCACGTTCGATGGGATGACCTCGCCGCTGATCTGGGTGGTCAGCGCGGCCGCCTCCACCAGCATGTCCGCGGCCAGGTGCACGTTGAAGCCGGCCCAGATGCCGGAAGCGCCGATCTCCGAAGCCATGGCGGCAGTGAAATCCGCGGCCTTGGCTTCGAGGGACTGTGCGGCCTTGAGCAGCAGCGCGCGGCGCTCCCCGGGCGCTGTCTGCGACCAGGCCGGAAAAGCTGCAGCGGCGGCCTCCACGGCCGCTACTGCGTCCTGCGGCGTGGCGGCAGGGGCCGTGGTGGCGACCTCCCCATCCAGCGGGTTGGTGCGCGTGAAGGTGACGCCGTTGCTGGCGGCACGGGCCTGGCCATTGATCAGCATGGTGATGGTGTTGTTGCTCATGTCATGTCTCCTGGTTGATGTGTTGGGTGTTCAAAAGCCCGGCGCCGGGGTCAGGCAACCACCAGCTCGATCAGGCAGGGGCCTGGGGCGTTGAGGGCGGCGCGGAGGTCTTCTGCCAGCCGCGAAGGGTCGTCGGCCCGCGTGGCTTCCATGCCCTGGCCGCGCGCCAGCGATACAAAGTCGAGCTCGGGCAGGTCCGTGCCGGCGGGCTTCTCGCCCGGGGCGAAGCCAAACACCGGCGCGAAGTCCTGCAAGGCCGCATAGCGTCGGTTATTGAGGATCACGAAGGTGATGGGCAGGGCCAGCTGCGCGGCGGTGTACAGCGCCTGGATGGAGTACATGCTGGAGCCGTCGCCGATGAGCGCGATGGTGCGCCCCTTCAAGCCCATGCGCTGGCGGCCCAGCGCCAGGCCCACCGCCGCCGGCATGCCGTAGCCCAGGCCGCCGCTGGCCATGGTGTAGAAGCTGCCTGGCCCCGCCATGGGCAGCCGCGCCTGCATCACGCCGCGCGAGCCCGGGGCCTCTTCCACCACCACGTCCTCTTCGCGGCGTACCACGTTGAGCACCTGGAGGGCATAGGCGACCTCCATGGGGCTGCTGGCGGCTGCGGGCTCCGGCCGCGCAGCCGCCGCGGGCAGCGGGCGCTGCGGTGGGTTGCATGCCTGCAGCAATGCACCCACTGCCAGGTGCAGGCTCGCCACCAGGCTGTTGCCGAAGGGCGTCCAGGCCGCCATCTGCGGGTCGTCCACGATCTGCCAGAGCGCGGCGCCTTGGGGAAGGTGCGGCCCCTGCCCTTCGACGTGGTACAGAAACGCGGGCGCCCCCAGCACCAGCACCAAGTCATGCCCCGCGAGTTTCTCGACAATGCGCTCGCGCATGGCGGGCAGGAAGCCGCCAAAGAAGCGGTGGGTTTCCGGAAACGCGCAGCGCGCGCTCATGGGTGCGGTGTACACCGGCGCTCGGTGGCGCTCGGCCAGCTGCACCAGCAAGTCCATCGCGCCGTCACGGTCCACCCCCGTGCCCGCCACGATGGCCGGGCGGCGTGCGCTGTTGAGCGCATCGGCCACCTGGCACAGCACGGCGGGGTCGGGTGCCATGCTGCGGCTGACCTGGCGCGGCTCCACATGGTCTGCGGGTTGATCCCAGTCGTCTGCAGGGATGGACACGAACACCGGCCCGCGGGGCGCCTGCATCGCCACGTGATAGGCCCGCGCCAGGGCCCGGGGCACGTCTTCGGCCCGTGCGGGTTCGCACGCCCACTTCACATAGGGCTTGGGCAGGTCGGTGGCCTGCATGGCCGAGAGGAACGGGTCAAACGGCAGGATGGAGCGCGCCTGCTGGCCGGCGGTGACGATGAGCGGCGTTTGGTTCTTGAACGCCGTGAAGATGTTGCCCATGGCGTGGCCCACCCCCGCTGCGGAGTGCAGGTTCACCAGCGCGGCGTTGCCCGTGGCCTGCGCATAGCCGTCGGCCATGCCCACCACCACCGACTCCTGCAAACCCAGCACGTAACGGAAGTCGCTCGGGAAGTCGCGGAACATGGGCAGCTCGGTAGAGCCGGGGTTGCCGAACACCGTGTCGATGTGCAGGTGGCGCAGCAAGCGCAGCACGGCTTCACGCACGGTAGGGCGAGGGGTTGGGGCGGGGCTGGTGTTGGACGAAGAGGAGAGGGTCATGGCGGGGCCTGATTCAGACACGCGCAGTGTCAAACCCCCCAGAAAATTCGGCAATAGGATGAGCGTACTAAGTAATATGCCTGCAACTTATATCGATGGCGGGCCTGGATCTCACCCTCATTCCTTGCGCTGGAGCCGCAGTGGCCCTGAAGACCCGTCCATGAGATAGGCCCAGGGCCGCCGCTGGCCGAACGCTTCCAGGAGCCGGCGTTGGGGCCGGCCGCGCTGCCTTAAGCCTCCGCCGCCGAGACCTGGTGCCGCTGCCGTGGCCGGATGCTGTTCAGCCGCGTGAGTCGGGCACGCCCGCCGGCCCCGACGCCGCCACCTGGGCGCGGAATGCACGCGGTGACAGCCCCGCATCGCGGGTGAACGCGCGCGTGAAGTAGGCCGGGTCGGCATAGCCCAGCGTGTATGCAATGGTGGCCACGCCCAGGTGCGTGTAGGCCAGGTTGCGCCGCGCCTCGCGCATCAGGCGCGCCTCGATCAGCCGTTGGGCAGACACGCCCGTGGTGGCCCGTGCCACGCGGCTCAGGTGCGTGGGCGACACGGCCAGCGCCCGCGCGTAGTCGGCCACCTGCCAGTGCTCCAGAAAATGCGCTTCGATCAGGGCCTCCAGCCGCTGCACCAGGCTGGATTCGGGCGCTGCGGTATCGACGGCGCTGTGGTCTTCCATGGCCCGCGCCACCCAGCCCAGCAGCGTGGCGCTCAGGCCGCGCAGTACCAGCGCCCGCGCCTTGCCCCGGCCCGAAAACTCGGCCCACACCTGGGCCATCGCCTGGTGCAGCTCGGGCGTGGCGGGCGCCACGGCGGGCCGCGCCAAGTCGCGCCGCACATCGCCCACGCGCACCAGGATCTCGTCCATCAGCTCATCGGCCAGCGTGGCTACCCAGCCCTCGGTGTGCTGCGTGAAGCGAAACGCGTGCACATGCCCGGCCGGCACATTGATGAGCGCGCCGGGGAAGAGCGCGTGCTTTTCTCCGTCCAGGTGCGCCACCCCGCCGCCGGACTGCACCAGCAGCACCTGGTGCAGCCGCGTGTGCCGGTGGGGCGCCAGCTCCCAGTCGTGCAGCACCGAGCGCGCGGCAATCGTCTCGCAGTGCAGCACATCGGGCAGGTGCTGCGACTCGCCGAACAAGCTGTACGACTGGATGCCTTCGATGTTCGAAAAGTGCATGTTCTGGATCAATTTGCCCATTCAAGCCGGCGACTGTGCCACGTATCTTTGCCAGGCCCGTTTGATCAAGGTCATGAACCACCCCACACGCAAGGAGACATCCATGAAAACCCAGGTTTGCATCATCGGCGGAGGCCCCTCGGGCCTCATGCTCTCGCAGCTCTTGCACCTCAAGGGCATTGAAACCGTCGTGCTGGAGCGCCAAAGCCGCGAATACGTGCTGGGCCGCATCCGCGCCGGCGTGCTCGAGCACGGCTTTGCCGCGCTGATGCGCGAGGCCCAGTGCGGCGAGCGCATGGACCGCGAAGGCGAGATCCACGACGGCTTCATCATCGCCCACGACGGCAAGATGGACCGGGTCGATTTGCACAAGTACAGCGGCGGCAGTTCCGTGGTCGTCTACGGCCAGACCGAGCTGACGCGTGACCTGTACGAAGCGCGCGACCGCATGAAGGGCATCGTCATCCACAACGCCGAAGACGTGCAGCCCCACGACCTGAAAAGCGCCACCCCGTATGTGACGTACCGCAAGGGCGACGAAGTGGTGCGCATCGACTGCGACTTCGTCATCGGCGCCGACGGCTTCCACGGCGTCAGCCGCAAGTCCATCCCGCGCGACGTGCTCAAGGAATATGAAAAGGTGTACCCCTTCGGCTGGCTGGGCGTGCTCTCGCGCACCAAGCCCGTCTCGCCCGAGCTGATCTACGCCAAGCACGAACGCGGCTTTGCGCTGTGCTCGCTGCGCTCGCAGGTGCTGAGCCGCTACTACATCCAGGTGCCGCTGACCGACACGGTGGAAGACTGGTCTGACGAAGCCTTCTGGGCCGAACTCAAGCGCCGCCTGCCCGCCGAAGTGGCCGAGCGCCTTATCACCGGCCCCTCCATCGAAAAGTCCATCGCCCCCCTGCGCTCCTTCGTGGCCGAGCCCATGCGCTACGGCAATCTGTTCCTCGCCGGCGACGCCGCCCACATCGTGCCGCCCACCGGCGCACGGGGCCTGAACAGCGCGGCATCGGACATCTACTACCTGTACCACGCCATGGTCGCGCACTACAAGAATGGCGATAGCACCGGCCTCGACAAATACTCCGAGAAGGCCCTGGCCCGCGTGTGGAAGGCCCAGCGCTTCTCGTGGTGGATGACGACCATGCTGCACACTTTCCCCGAGTCGCTGGCGTATGACCAGAAGCTGCAGGACACGGACCTGGCGTACCTGTTCTCGTCCGAGAAGGCGCTGGGCTCGCTGGCAGAGAACTACGTGGGGTTGCCGTTCTGAGCGCCCGGCATTAGCACTGCCACCCCATCCAAGCCCTGCATGGGGTTCTCTCATGCAGGCCTTTTGTGTGTGCGGTCGGCGTTGTGTGCAAGTGGCGCTCCGTCTGCTCACGCGGCGCGCCCTACGGCCTGCGCACTGCGGCTCCATGCAGCCCTCATGACAATGCCACTTTTCATTCAGCCGCCCTGCACGGCAATTGCCATCTGCTACGGAAAATTTAGGCAGAACTGATGCTTACGCCCGCACAGCAGGCCCGATAGCATCGCCCCAAGTTTTCAGATCATTGGCCCCGTGCTGTCGATGTGCAAATCGACGATGACTTGAACACGATGAAGCTGCTGACGCAGCGTTTTGAGGCGCTGCACTGGACGGTAGTGGGCGCCCATCAGCAACCAGGAAAGCCATCACAAATGGATTGGGTCCCGATAGTCTTCATCACCTTCAAGGTGCTCGTGTTTGGCACCTGCATGTTCTACGCCATCAAGTGGCATCACGATCAAGGGAAGAAGGCGAAAGAAGAAGCCAGCAGATTGCAGACACCGGCTGAACGCACGCCGGGCACGGCGGAGTAGACGACTGACGCCCTGCGATGGTCGGCGGTGCATCAGACTTCTAACTGACTGCACCACACCGTGGTGGTGCGCTACCAAAACGGCGATCGTGCGGGGCTCGACAAATACTCCGAAAAGGCTCTGAACCGCGTGTGGGGGCCCGCGCTTCTCGTGGAGGTATGGCGACCGTGCTGCGCAGTGTCCCCTATTCGCTTGCTCACGACCAGAAGCTGCAGGACGCTGACCTAGCGTATTTGTTCTCCTCGAAGAACGCGCTGCGGTCGTTGGCGGAGAACTATGCGGGGTTGCCGTTTTGATCAGCGGGACGAGAGAAAACGGCACCTGCAGGCAGTTTGACTGGACGCCGGATCGCCATCCTCTGGGTGCTTATGCAGGTAAAAAAGCCCCTGGCGCCAAAGGCGACCAGGGGCTAAACTCTAGGTCTCCATCCCCATGGAGAGAAGAGTTGGATGAGCAGCCGACTGTACGGAGCTTACTTGCTTACCGGAACGATAAGCGGGAAGGCCCGCTTGCCGATCTGGCGCGCATAGAGCTTAGTGCCGTTCTTGAGGGTGATCCACGGACGGAAAACCAGTTGATATCCCTCAGGGATCGGCAGTTGCAGCTTCAGTTGCGTCATTCATACTCACCTCCTTTCTGCCGTCTCGACGGCGGTTAGGTTGAATAGGATCGGGCTGCTCGCCCACCTGCTAAGGCCCTCGTAGCGTCTTTCCGCCAAGAACGATTCGCAACGAGGGCCTTTTCTTTTCCCCTCTAAAACCTTTGAGGGGTGGCGAGATCATAGCGCCCCAAGTTGCTTGATGCAACGACAATTTAGATAAAAGTTGACTTATCGTGCGTTAAATGGAAAATATCGCCAAACAACTGAAAAGGAGCGCGATATGGCAACCAAGGCGCGAAGCCCGAACTACCCGCAAATCAGTTTGGTCAGAGCTATCGATCTGACCGCGAAGCTTTACGACAAGGCGCACACACACAAGGCGAGCTCCGCAGTTGTGGCCAGTGCGCTTGGATACACTGGGCTTAACGGCGCATCGCAGGGGGTGATTTCGGCTCTTAAGAAGTACGGGCTGATCGAAGGCGTTGGCGATAGTGAGTTCAAGGTCAGCAAGGATGGTCTGACTATCGTCGTTGACCCCAAGAGCTCAACCGAACGCGCTACTGCCATCCTGCGGGCAGCGTTCCGTCCATCGCTTTTTGCGGAACTTCGCGCGGAATATGGCGATAAGCCTCCCAAGTCCGATGACTTTTTACGCGCTTTCCTGCTTAAGAGAGGGTTCGTTCAGAGCGTTGTCGATACGCCCATTCGCACGTATCGTGAAACTATGGAACTAGTAGAGGTAGCCCAGCGCGTGCTTGGCGAGGCTGCTCAGGGTCAGGGGCCACGCGTAGCTTTTGAGGAAGAGGAAGAAGAGGAGGAGGAAGAGGGGCCGGACATGAGCAATGCTCCTCCCCGTACGGTAATGCAAGCGGCTGCTGCCCCCGCTGCGCCTTCGGTGGTAGTGGTGCCCCAATCCCAAATGGGAGACATCGTCAATGATGTCTACAAGCTGCCAGACGGGCGTGCCTTTGTGCTGAGTTGGCCAGCCAAAATTACAGCCGATGAGTACGAAGATTTTGAGGCGTGGATTTTGCTGCTGCAGAGAAAGCTCAAGCGACAGATTGAGCCATGAAGTGACGTTCACCGAAAGGGTGGAGGCCACGATACGAAAGCTAGTTGCGCACGACGTTGGTGTTCAGGCTGTGCATGACGGCCAAGGCCACGGCCGAGGGGGACGGCTTCGCTGGTGAATAACCCCGGGGCGCGCCTGCGAACTCAATAAAGAGGTTCCAAGAGCTATCTCCTTATAAGGAAAAGCCCGGCACACGTCGGGCTTCGCACTTTCAATCCTCCATCACTTGCAGCTAAAACTGCTTCACTCTTCACATCCCCCGTGCCGTTGTAGCGCGCCCCCTTTGGGGTACAAACACAGCGGCCGGGTGCGGTTGGCAGAGCAGCTCCCAGGCAACACGGTGTTGACCCCATGGGCTCCTGCGCCGCATGCCTTCGCCGTCATGCTGCCGAGCACTTCACCTTCTTTCTTCCCAGGCGGCCTTAGCGACGTCCTCACCCATTTCTCCACCATCTGTCACAGCCCCCTCACATCACACGTCTTGTTAGCAGGAGGTCGATATCGCCCTCCGCCCAACATTCAACGTGAAGGAACTGCTGTATGAATCGCGCTGTCTGGTTCAACGTATCGCCCGAGGGGGCCAAGGCCATCGGGACGCTGCATCACTTTGTCACCCAGGACACAGGCCTGCCTAGCTTGCTGACGCACCTGGTCTTTCTGCGCGTGTCGCAGATCAACGGGTGCGCGCACTGCATTGACATCCACACGCGCGACCTGCTGGCCGAAGGCATGTCTGTGGAGAAGGTGGTGCTGGTTCCTGTGTGGCATGAGGCGGCGTATTTGTTCTCTGAGCAGGAGCGCGCTGCGCTGGCCTGGGCCGAGGAAGTGACCCGCGTGAGCGAGACCCATGCCTCTGATGAGGCCTATGCGGCCGCACTGGCCGTGTTTGGCGAGAAGGACCTGGTGGACCTGACGCTCACGATTGCCACCATGAATGCCATCAACCGCATGGGCGTCAGCTTTCGCATGAAGCCTCGCGCCAAGGCGTAAAAGGAAAAGAAAAGAGGAAGCCCCGCTTGCGCTGGGCTTCCCGCTTTTCAAGCGCCCATCACTTGCAGCTGAAACTGCTTGCGCTCTCCACATCCCCCGTGCCGTTGTAGCGCGCCACCTTGGGGTACACACACAGCGGCCGAGTGCGGTTGGCAGACCAGCTGGCGGGCAGCTCGGCATTCACCACATTGGCGCCTGCACCGCGTGCCTTGGCCGTCACGCTGTCGGGGGCCTTGCCTTGTTCCACCCAGGCGACCAGCGGGGCCAGCATGTCGAACTGGTCGGTGGCGGGGCCGCCGGAGCAGTGGTTCATGCCGGGCACCAGGAACAGGCGGGCAAAGTCGTTGGCCCGGCCGTTGTGATTGGCCTGCAGGCGGTCCATCCAGTGGGCGGTGTCCATGGGCGAGAACACGCCGTCGGCCACGCCGTGGAAGACGATCATCTTGGCGCCGCGGTTCTTCAGCGCGCTCAGGTCGGTCTCGTTGGGCGGGGTCATGTACGACCAGGGGGACTCGGTGTACGTGGCGTTGGTGGCGAACATCTTGGGGTAGTCCGTCTCCATGCTGAAGTTCAGTGCGTACTGCATGCCCGGCGTGGCGGTGAAGGCCCCCACGCTGGCGGGCGGCGGCGAGCTGAAGAGGAAAGCCACCGCGCCTGCATCGCGCGTGGCGGGCATGGTGAAGTGCCACATCGCAAAGTTGGCACCGGCCACGCCTGGGTCGAACCATGTGCCGGTGTACAGCGCTTCGCCCTTGCTGTTCTTGGGGCCGGCAAAGATGCTGGCCAGCACGTTCTTTTGTGCGCTGCTGATGCAGCTGCCGTCGCGCGCGCCGGTGCAGGTGGGTACATCGGTCTGCAGGTTGAACGTGGCCTGGCAGGCTGCCACGTCGTTCACCTGGCCGTCTGCTGCGCCGTCCAGCGCGTCGCATTTGGCGGTGATGGCGTTTCCGATGAGCTTGAACTCGGCAGGGGTCACGGCCGAGGTCAGGTCGGGCAGGCCCGCGCTGTCGGTGGTGGTGCTGATCTTGGCGTATTGCTGGGCCTTCCACAGCTGGGTGGTGGCGGCCTTGGGCAGGTGAAAGCCGGGGTTGCCCGCCAGGATGCCGTCGTACTGGTCGGCATAGCGCGATGCGCCCACCATGGCGTGGCGGCCGCCGTTGGAGCAGCCTGCCAGGTAAGAGCGGTCGGGTGCCTTGCCATAGGCGCCCTTGATGAGGTTTTTGGCCATGGGCGTGAGCGTGCCCACGGCCTGGTAGCCGTAGTCGAGGCGGGCCTGCGGGTCCAGCCCGAAGAAGGGCGTAGGGGCGCCGTGGCCTGCGTCGGAGCTGAGCACCGCAAAGCCTTGCACCAGGCCGGGCGCCAGGGGTGCGGCGCCACTGACCGAGCCCAGCGCGGTCACCACGCTGCCGTCCACTCCGCCGTTGGCCTGGTGCAGGAAGCGGCCGTTCCACTCGACGGGCAGGCGCATCTCAAAGCCGATGGCGTAGCTGGCGCCGTCCACGGGGCCGGTGCGCTCCTTCATCTTGCCTTTGACGAGGCAGTGCGCGGGCACCTGGGTGGTCACGTTTTGCACGGTGATGGGGCCTGCGGGCACCTGCTCGGCCGAGGTGATGCGCGTGTCGGGCAGTGCCAGGCCGCTTGCCAGCGTGGCGCACGACTGCAGGGTGGCCGGGGTGGCGGCGGAGAGCTGGGGCAGCGCGGCATCGGACGAGCCGCCGCAGCCCATGAGCAGGGCAGCGGCTGCAGCCGAGAGTGCCAGGGGCGGGGTAGCACGCATCTGGTTTTTTCTCATCTTCAAGCGCATGGTGTTGTCTCCTGTGGTGTTTCGAGGCGCAGGAAAGCCCTCAGCGCGGCCTCAACACGCTGTGGGTGGGAGAACGGCGGAAAGTGAATTTGCTACTGAATCAGGAGCTGCTGGCGCTTGTCTATCAAGCGCTGGCGGCCTCTTTGGGGCGCACCTCGAAGGCCTGGGCGATGCGCTGGCGCAAGATGCCGGCGCGCAGGTCGAATTCGGGCAGCACCCACTGTGCAAAGGCCTGGGCAGGCGCGGTCCAGCGGTCGGGCGCGGCGGTGGGCTCGGCAGCGTGGTGTTGGCGGGCGGCGCCAATCTGGCCCCAGGCCCACTCCAGCAGCACCAGCGCCACGGCGCGCAGGTAGTCGTCGGCCACCCAGTAGGGCAGTTCGGAGTCAGTCTGTGCGGCAATGGCCAGGGTCTGCGTGATCTCCACCAGCGCATGGCGGCGTGCGCTGGCGGCGGGGCTGGGCGCCGCGCCGGGCAGCGTGGTCAGCAGCGTCGCCAGGCCCTGCCCGCCATCGGCCAGCACCTTGCGCACCAGCAGGTCGATGGCCTGGATTTCATTGGTGCCCTCATAAATCATGGCCACGCGCGCGTCGCGCACGATCTGCTCGATGCCCCATTCGCTCACGTAGCCGTGGCCGCCCAACACCTGCAGGCAGGCGCTGGCGCCGTGAAAGCCCTGGTCGGTGAGCGCGGCCTTGAGCACGGGCGTGACCAGCGCGCACCAGCGCTGCGCGGCGGCGCGCTCGCCCGCGTGGGTGCTGTGCTTGGCGATGTCCAGTTGCAGCGCGGTGTGGTACGCCAGCACGCGCCCGCCGTCGATCCACGCGCGCTGCGTGTGCAGGATGCGGCGGATGGCGGGGTGGTCGTGGATGAGGCTCACGGGCTCGGTGGCGCCGGGGGCGCGCATCTGGCGGCGCTCGGCCGCGTAGGCGCTGGCCTTTTGCCACGCGGCCTCCAGCAGGCCGATGCCTTGCAGGCCCACATGCAGGCGCGCGGCGTTCATCATCACGAACATGGCGGCGAGGCCCTTGTTCGGCTCGCCCACCAGCCAGCCAGTGGCGTCGTCAAAGCGCATCACGCAGGTGGGGCTGCCGTGCAGGCCCATCTTTTCCTCGATGCGTTCGCAAACGACCGCATTGCGGGTGCCGTCCTGAAGCATCTTGGGCACGAGGAAGAGCGACAGGCCCTTGGGCCCGGCCGGTGCCTCCGGCAAGCGCGCCAGCACCAGGTGCACGATGTTGTCCGTCAGGTCGTGCTCGCCGCCGGAGATAAAAATCTTGCTGCCATTCACGCGCGCGCTTCCGTCGGGCTGCGGCACACCGCGCGTGCGCACCAGGCCCAGGTCGCTGCCCGCGTGGGCTTCGGTCAGGCACATGGTGGCGAGCCATTCGCCGGTGGCGACCTTCTCCAGGTATTGCGCTTTCAGGGCGTCGCTGGCGTGGTGCTTGATGCATTCGTACGCGCCGTGCAGCAGGCCGGGCGCCATGGTCCAGCCGTGGTTGGCGCCGGCCAGCCATTCGTACAGCACGCATTCCAAAACGGCCGGCAGGCCCTGGCCGCCGTCCTCGGGCGCGCAAGCCAGCGCGGGCCAGCCGCCTTGCCAGAAGGCTTGGTAGGCCTCGCGAAAGCCGGGAGGCGTGTGTACCTGGCCTGCGTCAAAACGGCAGCCCACCTCATCGCCCGTGCGCTGCAGCGGGGCCACGGCGGTGTCCACAAACTTGGCGGCTTCGTCCAGCACCTGCGTGGCCAGGTCGGCATCGGTGTCCGCCAATGGCGCCAGCGCCTGCCACTGCGCGGGGGCGTGGAGCACGTCGTTCAGCAGAAACTGGATGTCGGCGAGAGACTGGCGTGCTGGCATGGTTTGACGCTCTTGTTTTGGTAGCTGGTGGCGCTTGATGGATAAGCGCTGGAGGCTGTTTTGGCTTGAACTTATTGACCTAGGCCGTTCGACTTGGGCTGGTCGGGAAGGAGTGCGCTGGCGCGTGCCCTGGCTTCGACAGGCTCAGCCCGATCGGGTGGGGGTGGTGTGCCCCGGCTTCGACAAGCGCAGCCCGAACGGACTGGGACGCGCGGCGCTTCGCAATGCCCCCACCCGTCGAAACCGGCGCGCCCCAAGGCCAGGGCAGCCGCGCAAGGGCCGCCCCGCCGCGCTGGCTGCGTCCCCCTGCCCGCATCGCGCAGCGATGCGAGAGCGGGGGGAAGGCGCGCAGCGCCTCAGGGGGGTGCTCTCTAGGACTCTGCGGTGAACCCGATCTGCTTGACCAGCGGACCCCAGCGCTCGAATTCGGCTTTCTGGTCGGCCAGCATTTCCTGCGGTGTGCTGCCGTGGGCGACCAAGCCGACGACGCCCAGGGCGTCAATGACCGTCTTGTCCTTGAGCGCCGCGGTGATGGCCGCGTTGGCGCTGGCCAGCGTGGCGGCCGGAATCTTGGCCGGGGCGTAAAAGCCGAACCATTCCTCCGACGTCACATCGGGGAAGCCCAGCTCGGTGAAGGTAGGCACGTCCGGCAGGTAGGGCGAGCGCTTCTTGCCCGAGGTGGCCAGCACGCGCACGCGGCCCGTCTTCATGTACTGCAGGTAGTCGCCGCTGGGGTTGACGGCGGACGCAATCTGCCCGCCCACCAGGTCCGTAATGCTGGGCACGGTGCCGCGGTAGGGCACTTGCTTGAGCTCCACGCCGCTGCGGATGCCCAGCAGCGCACCCAGCAGGTGAGGCATGGAACCCGCGCCGGGCGTGCCGTACATGGCCTTGTCCGGATTGGCCTTGGCCCACTTCAGGAAGTCCGCCAGCGTCTTCACCTCGGCGGGCACGGAGGGCCCGACAGCCAGGCCGTGGTGCATGATCGCGCCGATGGAGACGGGCTGCACGTCATCGGGCTTGTAGCTGAGCTTGGGGTAGATGTGCGGGTACACGGCCAGGGCCGATACGGGCGCCAGCGTCAGCACCGAGCCATCGGCGGGCGCGCTCTTGAGCGTCTCCACCGCAATGCGGCCGCCTGCGCCGGGCTTGTTTTCCACAAAGCCGGGGTTCTTGCTGTAGGCCGTGCCGCCCAGCTTCTCGGCCACGCGGCGGGCCACGCTGTCGCCTGCGCTGCCGGCGGGAAAGCCGTACATGATCTTGACCTGGTCCAGCGCCTGCGCGAACGCAGACAGTGGGTGAAGGGCCCCGAGCGCGGCGGCCGAGCCGAGGGCTTGTACAAAGTGGCGTCGAGTGGTCGTCATGGTTGTCTCCTGAGGTTTAGTGGTTCGATGACGGGGGCGGGAAAAAAACGCGGTTCAGCGCGGCGCCATGCGCAGGGCGCCGTCCAGGCGAATGACTTCGCCGTTCAGGTGTCCGTTGGTCACGATGTGGCAGGCCAGCTCGGCGAATTCCTCGGGCTTGCCCAGGCGCGGGGGGAAGGGAATGCTGGCGGCCAGCGACTGCTGCACTGCCTCGGGCAGTTCCTTCATCAGCGGGGTGGCGAACAGGCCGGGCGCGACGGTGCACACACGGATGGCGTGCTGCGCCAGGTCGCGCGCCATGGGCAGCGTCATGCCGGCCAGGCCCGCCTTGGAGGCGCTGTAGGCCTGCTGGCCCACCTGACCGTCGAAGGCGGCGACCGAGGCGGTGAACATCATCACGCCGCGCTC
The DNA here is from genome assembly GCF_022763525.1 of Acidovorax sp. GTDB lineage: Bacteria > Pseudomonadota > Gammaproteobacteria > Burkholderiales > Burkholderiaceae_C > Acidovorax. The sequence continues at coordinate 17,916 of NZ_JALEGG010000204.1, read as the reverse complement.
GCCGTTGTCCAGCACGTCGAGCTTGCTGCAGGCGGCGGCAAACAGGCGGCTCACGTTGTAGGTGCCGATCAGGTTGATGTTGACCACGCGCACGAAGTCTTCCAGTGGCGCGGCGCTGCCGTCGCGCTGCACCACCCGCTTGGCGCTGCCGATGCCGGCCACGTTCATCAGGATGCGCGCGGGGCCGTGGGCGGCGGCGGCCTTGTCGATGGCGGCCTGCACGCTGGCGGGGTCGGTGATGTCGCAGGGGCAGGCGATGCCGTTGATGTCGGCAGCGACCTTGTCGGCCAGCTCGGCGTTGCGGTCCAGCACCGCCACCTTGGCACCCTGGGCGGCCAGTGCGCGCGCGGTGGCTTCACCGAGGCCCGATGCGCCGCCGGTCACGAGGGCGGCTTGTCCTTGAATCTGCATGGTGCTTGTCCTTGGGTAGTCGTTCGGTTCAGGTCAGTTCATTGCTGGGGCACGAGGGTGAATGGCAGCTTGCCCTCGTGCATGGCTTCCACCAGGTTGGCACGGTGCTTGAGCACGGCGCGCTGGTTGATGGAGCCCTTGTCGGTGATCTCGCCCTTGTCCAGCGAGGGCGGCTCGGCCATCAGGTGCATGCGGGCCACGCGCGTGGCGCTGCCGGTGGCCTGGGCGGCCAGCTGGTTGAGCACTTTCTGAAAATGCTGCTGCACCGGGGCGCTCTCCAGCACCTGCTGCAGGCTCGCGTCGGCGGGCAGGCCCGCCAGTGTGCGCACGTGCGGCGTGGGGATCAGCAGGGCGCCCACTTCCTTGAGGTTGATGCCGGTGATGACCGCGTCCTGAACATACGGCGCGCAGGCCGCGATGATCTTGGCGCGCATGGGACCCACGCTCACGAAGGTGCCGGTGGAGAGCTTGAAGTCCTCGGCAATGCGGCCGTCGAACTTCAGGCCCCGGTTCAGGTCGTTCTCGTCGATCCACTTCACCGCGTCGCCCGAGCAGTAGAAGCCTTCTTCATCGAAAGCCTCGCGCGTGGCCTCGGCATTGCGCCAGTAGCCTTGGGTGATGTTGGGGCCCCGGTAGCGCACTTCGACCTTGCCGTCCACGGGCACCAGCTTCAGCTCCAGCCCCGGCGTGGGCACGCCGATGTCGCCGGCCTGCACGTCGGGGCTGTTCACGGCGATGCAGAAGGGGCAGCCTTCGGTCATGCCCAGGCCGGTGTTCATCACGATGCGCTCGCCCACCTCCTGCTCGGCCACTTCGAACAGCGCATCCCAGATGGGCTGCGACAGCGCGGCGGCGGCAAAGAAGAACATCTTCACGCGGCTGAGCAGGTTCTTGCGCAGCTGCTCGTCGGTCTTCATGGTGTGCGCGATCACCTCGAAACCCGTGGGCACGTTGAAGTACACCGTGGGTGCGATCTCGCGCAGGTTGCGGATGGTCTCGGCCATGCCGGCGGGCGTGGGGCGGCCCTCGTCGATGTAGAGCGTGCCGCCGTTGTAGATGATGATGCCGAAGTTGTGGTTGCCGCCGAAGGTGTGGTTCCACGGAAGCCAGTCCACCAGCACCAGGTGGCCCTCGGCCAGCACGGGCATGGACTGGTTCATCTGCTGCAGGTTGGCCGTCCACATGCCGTGCGTGATGATCACGGCCTTGGGCGCCTTGGTGGAGCCCGAGGTGAACATGAACTTGGCAATGGTCTCGCGCGTGATGGCCGCGTGCGCTGCATCCACGGCTTGTGTGGCCTCGGTGGCCAGCAGCGCGCTGAATGGGGTGGCGGTGCGGCCGGGCAGCGTGCCCTCGATCAGCGCCACCTCCACGTCGGCGCCCACCGTGGCGTTGATGGCGGCGGCATAGCGCGCGCCGCTGCTGGCAAACACCAGGCCGGGCGTGAGGGTGTTGATGGCGTGGCGCAGCTTGTCGTAGTCCTTGCTCACGGTGGAGTAGGCAGCCGACACGGTGCATTGCGGCACGCCGGCCACCAGGCAGCCCAGCGACAGCAGGGCGTGCTCCAGGTCGTTCTCGCTGAGCATGACCACGGGGCGGTCGGGGCTCAGGTTGCGGTCCAGCAGCGCCTGGGCGATGCGGCGCGCGCTGTCCCAGGCCTCGCGGTAGCTGATGTGGCGCCAGTCGCCCAGGCTGCCGTCGGCGTTCTTCACGCGCTGGGCCATCCAGGTGCGGTCGGGCGTGGCCTCAGCCCAGTGCGCGAGGCGGTCGGTCAGCCGCACGGGATGGGGCTCCAGGTCTTGCGTGGCGCGCACGTAAAGCGTGCCGTTGTCGCCCGGGCGGGTGGTGACCTGGGTCACGCCAAAGCGCAGCGGCCGGTAGCGAGGGGTTGGGAGGGTTGCCGTCATGGAGCTTGTCTCGGGGCTGGTGCTGGCGCGTGAACGATGAAGGAGTTCGGCGGCTCAGTCTTGTTTCTTGACCTTGTTGGCCTTGCCATCCAGGAAGGCGCGCACGCGGGCCTTGGCCTCGGGGGCGCTCTGGGCAATGGCGGCCATCATGGCCTCGGCCATCAGGCCCTGGTCGGCGGGCTGCTCGGCAATGCGGGGCAGGGCATGCATCAGCGCGTAGTTGGTCAGCGGCGCGTTCTGGGCAATGCGCTGCGCCAGCTCGAAGGCCTTGTCGAACGCCGTACCGGTGGGTACGAGGTATTGCGCAAAGCCCACCTTCTCGCCGTCCACCGCGTTGTAGACACGGCCGGTCATCATCATGTCGGTCATGCGGGCCGTGCCGATCAGGCGCGGAATGCGCACCGCGCCGCCGCCGCCCACAAAGATGCCGCGCGAGCCTTCGGGCAGCGCATAGAAGGTGGTCTCGTCCGCCACACGGATGTGGCAGGCGCTGGCCAGCTCCAGCCCGCCGCCCACCACGGCGCCATGCAGCGCGGCCACCACGGGCACGGGGCCAAACTGCACGCGGTCCAGCGCCGCATGCCACATGCGGGAGTGGTGCAGGCCTTGGCCGGCATCGCGCTCCTTGAGCTCCGACAGGTCCAGGCCCGAGCAGAAGTGCTCGCCCTCGCCGTCGATCACCGCCGCGCCCACGCTGGCGGGCAGGTTGTCCATCACGTCGCGCAGCGCAAGGATCAGGCCGTCGTTCAGCGCGTTGCGCTTGGCGGGGCGGGTGAGGCGGATGACCGCGATTTCCTCGCGTTCGCCGCGGATTTCCAGGGAGATGTCGGTGGATTGCGTCATGGTGATGGCTTTGATGTTGAGCAAATTATGGTTATTAAAAATAACCAAAACAAGACCGCGGAGGCACTGTTTGGTAGGTGGTTTCCCTAGCTTTTCAGGGCGCACACATGGTTATGATAAATAACTAAAATGCGGCAGCGACTGCCACCAAGGACACGCCATGAACGCCTTCATCCCCTACGGTATCTATTGGTCTTCTCCGTTTGCCAAGTGGCAGGGCACGCTGGCCAACCTCAACGCGCTGCCGCTGGCGGCTGCCGTGGGCAAGCAGGCGCTCGCTGCGCGGGGCTACGACCTGTCTGCGGTGGACCTGGCCATCCTCGGCATCACCAACCCGCAAAAGGGCAGCTTCTACGGCCTGCCCTGGGTCACGGGCCTGATGGGCATTGACCGCGTGGCGGGCCCCACGGTGCAGCAGGCCTGCGCCACCAGCGTGCGCGCGCTGCAGATGGCCGCGCAAGAGGTGGCCTGCGGCACGGCCACCAGCGCGCTCCTAGTGATGGCCGACCGCCAGTCCAACGGCCCGGTGGTGTACTACCCGGATTCGAGCGGCACCGGCGGCTACGGCATCACCGAGCACTGGGTGCCCGACAACATGGGCCACGACCCCTACGCCAAGAACCCCATGCTGCAGACCGGCGAGAACGTGGCCGCGCGCTATGGCATCAGCACCGAAGAGCAGCACGCCCTCAAGCTGCACCGCTACCACCAGTACCAGGAGGCGCTGGCCAACGACCGCGCCTTCCAAAAGCGCTACATGGCCGATGTGCCCGTCACCGACTCCAAGTTCCGCAAGCAGACCGGCACGTTGAGCACCGACGAAGGCATCTTCCCCACCACCGCCGAGGGTCTCGCCAAGCTCAAGCCCGTGAAGGAAGGCGGCACGGTGACCTTTGGCGGCCAGACGCACCCCGCCGACGGCAACGCGGGCGCCATCGTCACCACCCGCGAACGCGCGCGCGCCGTGGCCACTGACCCCGGCATCGAGATCGAGATCCTGGGCTTTGGCATGGCGCGCGTGGAGGCGGGCTACATGCCCATGGCGCCGTCGCCTGCAGCCTTCAACGCGCTCAAGAACGCGGGTCTGTCCATTGCCGATGTGCACGCCATCAAGACGCACAACCCCTTTGCCGTGAACGACATCGCCCTGGCGCGCGACACCGGCTTTGCCTGGGAGCGCATGAACAACTACGGCAGTTCCATCATCTGGGGCCACCCCCAGGCACCCACCGGCATGCGCGCGATCATCGAACTGATTGAAGAGCTGGTGCTGCGCGGCGGCGGCGTGGGCTTATTCACCGGCTGCGCGGCGGGCGACACGGGCTATGCCACGGTGATCCGCGTGACCGACAGCAAAACCACCTCCAAGGCCTGAACATGACCGCAGCAACCCACTCCTTCTCTGCCCCTCTGAACGCCTGGCTCGTGGACGGCGTGCGCACGCCGCTGGTGGACTACTGCGGCGCACTGGGCCATGTGTCGCCCACCGACATGGGCATCAAGGTGGCGCGCGCCGTGCTGGAGAAGAGCGGCGTGCCCGCTGCCGATGTGGGCTCCGTCATCACCGGCTCCATGGCGCAGGCGGACTTTGACGCCTATGTGCTGCCGCGCCACATCGGCCTGTATGCGGGCGTTCCCTTAGAGGTGCCCTCCATCCTGGTGCAGCGCATCTGCGGCACGGGCTTTGAGCTCTTCCGCCAGGCGGCGGACCAGATCGCGCTGGGCTACACCGATGTGGCGCTGGTGGTGGGCACCGAGTCCATGACGCGCAACCCGATCGCGGCCTACACGCATCGCACTGGCTTCAAGCTGGGCGCGCCCGTGGAGTTCAAGGACTTCCTGATGGAGGCGTTGATCGACACGGCCGGCCCCGTCACCATGATCGAAACGGCCGAGAACCTGGCCAAGAAATACGGCATCACGCGCGAGGAGGTGGATGCCTATGCCTCGCAGTCCTTCGCCCGCGCGCTGAAGGCGCAGGAAGACGGCTTTCTGGCGGGCGAGATCGTGCCCGTGACCAGCGAGAAGTTTGAACTGGAAGGCTACGCCACGCGCGGCATCACGCTGCCCCGCAAGGTGGCGCAGCTGGACCGCGACACGCACCCGCGCCCCTCGCCGGTGGAAGCTTTGGCCGCGCTGCGCACGGTCTACCCCGGCGGCGTGCAGACCGCTGGCAACAGCTCGGCCCTGGTGGACGGCGCCGTGGGCGCCGTGGTGGCCAGCGATGCCTATGTGCAGCAGCGTGGCCTCAAGCCCCTGGCGCGCCTGCGTGGCGTGGCGGCGGTGGGCGTGGCGCCCGAATACATGGGTATCGGCCCGGCCCCGGCCATCCGCGCGCTGCTGGCGCGCACGGGGCTCACGCTGGACGACATCGGCCTCTTTGAAATCAACGAAGCCCAGGGCGCACAGACCCTGGCCGTGGGCCGCGAGCTGGGGCTGGACTTGAACAAGCTCAACGTGAACGGCGGTGCGATTGCCCTAGGCCACCCGCTCGCCGCTACGGGCGTGCGCCTGACGGTGACGCTGGCGCGCGAGCTGCGTCGGCGCGGCCTGCGCTACGGCATCTCCAGCGCCTGCGTGGGCGGCGGGCAGGGCATTGCGCTGCTCATTGAAAACACCGAGAAGGCGTGAACGAGTCCGCCGTGCCCGCTCGGACACGCCCGCCCCATGCACGCCCCCTGCGCTTGAAACTTGAATGAAATAGGGCTCTGGCGCTTATCCAGTAAGCGCCAGCAGCTATCGAAATAATAGTATTCACCCAAAGGTCACCATGAAAATCATCACCGCCGCCGAAGCCGGGGCCCTGATCCCTGACAACGCCACCATCTTCCTGGGCGGCCTCGCCGTCTCCAGCCTGCCCGAGGAAGTGCTCAAGGGCATCGAGAAAAATTTCCTCGAACACGGCAGTCCGAAGAACGTGACCACCTGGGCCTGCGGCGCCATCGGCAACAGCAAGGACGCGGGCATGGTCCACTTTGCCCACCCCGGCATGATCAAGCGCACCGTGGCGGGCCACTTCGGCCAGACCGGCGCCGAGATGATGAAGATGGTGTTCGACGGTGAGGTCGAGGCCTACAACTTCCCGCAGGGCAGCCTGTCGCACCTCACGCGCCACATCGCCAGCCGCAGCCCGGGGCTGCTGACCAAGGTGGGTCTGGGTACGTTCGTGGACCCGCGCATCGAAGGCGGCAAGCTCAACAGCAAGTCCACCGAAGACCTCGTGAAGCTGGTCGAATTCAACGGCGAGGAGTGGCTGTTTTACCCCTCGCCCAAGATCGACGTGGCCATCATCCGCGGCACGCTGGCCGACGAGAACGGCAACCTCACGCTGGACAAGGAAGGCGTGCTGCTGGAGCAGATCAACATCGCCCACGCGGCCAAGGCCTGCGGCGGCATCGTGATCGCGCAGGTGGAGCGCATCGTCAAGGCGGGCAGCCTGCACCCCAAGTCGGTCAAGGTGCCCGGCGTGTCGGTGGACTATGTGGTGGTCAGCCAGCCCGAGAACCACATGCAGACCATCAGCACGCAGTTCAACCCGGCGCTGTGTGGCGACGTGCGCGTGCCGGTGAACTCGCTCGCGCCGATGCCGCTGGATGAGCGCAAGGTGATTGCCCGCCGCACGGCCATGGAGCTGAAACGGGGCGCCATCACCAACCTCGGCATCGGCATCCCGGCCGGCGTGCCCTCGGTGGCGGCGGAAGAGGGTGTGTCCGACCAGTTCACGCTGAGCGTGGAAAGCGGCATCACCGGCGGCATCCCCGCGCAGCTGGGCGACTTCGGCACGGCCTACAACGCCGACGCGATCATCGAGCAGTCGCTGCAGTTCGACTTCTACGATGGCGGCGGGCTGGACGCGAGCTTCCTGGGCCTGGCGCAGGCGGACAACCACGGCAACGTGAACGTGAGCAAGTTCAACGGCCGGCCCGTGGGTTGCGGCGGTTTCGTGAACATCACGCGCTCCACCAAGAACCTGGTGTTCTGCGGCACCTTCACCGCCGGCGGGCTGGAGGTGAAGGTGGGCGAAGGCAAGCTCACCATCGTCAAGGAAGGCCGCTCGCGCAAGTTCATCGAAAAGGTCGAGCAGATCACCTTCAACGGCCTGGATGCCGCCCAGCGCGAGCAGAACGTGCTGTTCGTTACCGAGCGCGCGGTGTTCCACCTGACCACCGAAGGGCTGGAGCTGATCGAGATCGCACCCGGCATCGACCTGGAGCGCGATGTGCTCGCGCACATGGGCTTCAAGCCCATCCTGCGCGATGTGAAGACCATGGACCCGGGCTTGTTCCAGGAGCAGTGGGGCGGCCTGGCGGCGGCGTTGGCGGCCAAGGCTGCGGCCCACCCCGCCTGAGAGACACGGCAAGAACGGCAAAGGGGCGCGACGGGCGCCCCTTTTTCTTTTTCTCTTCCTGACTTTTTACGCGGCGGTGGGCAGATAAATCTTCTGCAGCAGCCGGATCAGCGTCTTGCGCTCCGCACCCGTCAGCCGCGCCGTGGCATCCACCTCCAGCTGCGCGGCCGTGTGCTCGGCCTGGGCCGTGAGGTCCACGCCCGCGGGTGTCAGGTGCACGCCCATCGCACGCCCATCGCTGGGGTGGGGGCGGCGCTCGATCAGGCCGCGCTTTTCCAGCCCGGCGATCAGGCCCACCAGGTTGGGGGGCAGCACGCCCAGCGTGGCGCACAGCTGGCGCGAGGTGACGCCCGGGTTGTGCGCCACCAGCGACAGCACCGAAAAGTCCACCACCTTCAGGTCGTACACGGCCATGCGTTCCATGAAGACCTCGATGATGGCCAGCGACGCGCGGCGCGTGTTGTAGCCCACAAGGGTGCGCAGGAAGCTGGTGTCCACGCCTTCGGCGGTGGGGGCGGGCGCGGCAGGGGCTTTGGAGGCGGGGGTTTTGCGGGGGGAGCGAGCGCTGGGCATTGGGCGATTGTGGCGGGGCTCGGAAGAATGGGGCTCAGGTATTGTGCGGAGTTTTGAGCCAAATCAGCCGCTGTCGCTCGTATAACGTGCGCGGGCAGCTATGCAAACCATAGCATATTCGTGCGGATGCTCGATGCATGTTCTGTGGGGTGCACGGTTCCTCCTCGTCCTCTTCATCTTCATCTTCATCTGCCGACTATTTTCGTCAGGCCGGGCTGCGCAGCACGCGCCGGTACTGCACCGCCTCGGCTACATGGGCGACCTCGGTGGCCGGGGAGCCGGCCAGGTCGGCGATGGTGCGCGCCACCTTCAGCGCGCGGTGCGTGCTGCGGGCCGACCAGCCCAGGCGCGCGGCGGCTGTGTGGAGGAACTTGGCGGCGGTGTCCTGCAGCTGCACGTGCGTGTCGATTTCCTGGCCCTGCAGCGCCTGGTTGGGCTGGCCCTGGCGCGCCACGGCCAGCGTGCGGGCGCGCTCCACCCGCGCGCGAATGGCAGCGGTCGCTTCACCGGCGGGAGCCTGCACCAGCTGGTCGGCGGGCAGGGCGGGCACCTCCACGTGCAGGTCGATGCGGTCGAGCAGGGGGCCGCTGAGCTTGGCCTGGTAGCGGTGGACCTGGTCCGGCGTGCAGCGGCAGGCGCGCTGCGTGGAGCCCAGGAAACCGCAGGGGCAGGGGTTCATCGCCGCAATCATCTGGAAGCGCGCCGGAAAGTCCGCGCGCTGCGCGGCGCGCGAGATGGTGATGTGCCCCGTCTCCAGCGGCTCGCGCAGGGCTTCGAGCGCGGCGCGCGGGAACTCAGGCAGTTCGTCCAGGAAGAGCACGCCGTGGTGTGCCAGGGAGATCTCGCCGGGCTTGGGCGGCGACCCGCCACCGACCAGCGCCACCGCGCTGGCCGTGTGGTGGGGGCTGCCTGTGGGCCGCTGGCCCCAGCGCTCGGGTGCAAAGCGCCCGGCCAGGCTGGCGATGGCGGCGCTCTCCAGCGCCTCCTGCACCGTCATGGCCGGCAACAGGCCCGCAAAGCGCAGGGCCAGCATGGATTTGCCCGAGCCCGGCGGCCCCGCCATGAGCACGCTGTGCCCGCCCGCTGCAGCAATCTCCAGCGCCCGCTTGGCAGAGGCCTGGCCTTTCACGTCGGCCATGTCGGGGCCCTCGGTGCTGGGGACCGGCGGCCGGGGCGCAAGCCGGCTCCAGCCATCGTCCCCGTTGTCGCCCACCTCGGCGTCGCGGCCCGCCACGCTGCCGGGCGGCAGAAAGGCGCGCACCACGTCGAGCAGGTGGCGGGCCCGCACCACCCGGGCGTCGGGCACCAGCGCGGCCTCTTCGGCGCTGCCGGGCGGCAGCACCAGTTGCACGTCGATCTGCTGCGCCTGCAGCGCGAGGCTCGTGGCCAGTGCGCCGCGCACCGGGCGCAGCTCGCCCGACAGCGACAGCTCGCCCGCGAACTCGTAGCCCTGCAGCTTGCTGCCATCCACCTGGCCGCTGGCCGCGAGGATGCCCAGCGCAATGGGCAGGTCGAAGCGCCCGGAATCCTTGGGCAGGTCCGCGGGCGCAAGGTTGACGGTGATGCGCTTGTTGTGCGGAAACTCCAGCCCCGCGTTCTGCAGCGCCGAACGCACGCGCTCCCGCGCTTCCTTCACTTCGACCTCTGCCAGGCCGACCAGTGTGAAGCTGGGCAAGCCGTTGGTCAGATGCACTTCCACGGTGACGGCGGGGGCCTGCAGCCCCAGAAGGGCGCGGCTTTGCACCAAAGCAAGACTCATGAACCAGTTCCTCCCCAGTTGGGTGCGATTTTTTGTTATCGCGTGCAGTGAAGGTCGAATCTGCACCAAGAAGGTGCATTGGCCGCTGTGCACGCCGTGTGACTGTACCGGGGAACGTTGTAACGCGACGCAACCGGCCGGTGGGCATGGCACCGGTCCGTGGCACGGTCCATGCTTAAAGCCGCTGTCCCTACTTTGTCCCACCCGGAGGAAACATGACCCGCGCCATCATCAAGACCCTGGGCGTTGCCCTTGTGGCAACCCTTCCCGTGCTGGCAAGCGCCCAGCTCACCGGCAACGTCAGCCTGACCACCAACTACAAGTTCCGCGGCCAGGACCAGGATGCCTCCAAGTCCAAGGCCGTCAAGCCCGCGCTGCAAGGCGGTTTTGATTACGCCTTTGGCGAAACCGGCTGGTACGTGGGCAACTGGAACTCCAGCGTGGACTGGCTGGCCAACAACTCGCTCGAATCCGACCTGTACGGCGGCTACAAGTTCAAGGCCGCTGGCGCCGACTTCGACGTGGGCGCGCTGACCTACATCTACCCCGGCAACAGCGCCGGCAACACCACCGAGCTGTATGGCGCGGCCACCATGGGCCCCTTCACCGCCAAGTATTCGCACACCATCTCCAAGGACTACTTCGGCTTCGCCGGCGCCAAGGCCGGCTCGGGCCTGAAGGGCCGCAACACCGGCTACCTGAACTTTGCGTTCGCCCAGGAAGTGGCCCCCAGCATCACGGTGAAGGCCTCGGTCGGCTTCACGCGCTTCGCCAGCGACATCAAGGACCTGGGCGTGCCCAACTACATGGACTACAGCCTGGGCGGTGCGTATGACTTCGGCGGCGGCCTGTCTCTCGGCGCTGCCGTGGTGGGCGCCAACAAGAAGGCCTTCTTCGGCCATGTCAACAAGTCGCGCGTGATCGTCACGCTGACCAAAACCCTGTAAATCTCAGTGGGCGCCCTGGGCGTCCATTCCGGAGGAACCCCAAATGAAAATGGTGACAGCCATCATCAAGCCCTTCAAGCTGGACGAGGTGCGTGAAGCGCTTTCGGACATCGGCGTGCAAGGCATCACGGTCACGGAGGTCAAGGGTTTTGGCCGCCAGAAGGGCCACACCGAGCTGTACCGCGGCGCGGAATACGTGGTCGACTTCCTGCCCAAGGTGAAGATCGAGGCCGCCGTGGCGGACGATCTGGTGGATCGCGTGATCGAGTCCATCGAGAGCGCTGCCCGCACCGGCAAGATCGGCGACGGCAAGATCTTCGTGACCCACCTGGAGCAGGTGGTGCGCATCCGTACTGGCGAAACCGGCAAGGAAGCCCTGTAAGGGCGGGGCCGCAAACCATCCCATAAGAGAGACGCCATGAAAAAACTGCTTGCTTCCTTCATCCTGGGGCTGGGTCTGCTGACCATGGGCAACCTGTCCCTGGCACAGGCGCCCGCCGCCACCGAGCCGGCCGCCGCCGCGCCCGCTGCGGCCGCTCCAGCCGCAGAAGCCCCGGCGCCCGCGGCTGCGGCTGCCCCCGCAGCGGCAGCGGCCGCTGCTCCGGCTTCTGCCGCCGAGGCACCCGCTCCCGTCCCCAACAAGGGTGACACCGCCTGGATGATGACCTCCACCATCCTCGTGATCCTGATGGTCCTGCCCGGCCTGGCGCTGTTCTACGGTGGCCTGGTGCGCAGCAAGAACATGCTGTCCGTGCTCATGCAGGTGATGGTCACGTTCTCGATGATCGTGGTGCTGTGGTTCATCTACGGCTACAGCCTGGCCTTCACCGAAGGCGGTGCGTACATCGGTGGTTTCGACCGGCTGTTCATGAAGGGCATCTGGGACAACGCCGCAGGCACGTTTGCCAACGCGGCCACGTTCAGCAAGGGTGTCGTGATTCCGGAAGTGGTGTTCGCCGCCTTCCAGGCCACGTTCGCCGGCATCACCTGCGCCCTGATCGTCGGTGCGTTCGCAGAACGCATCAAGTTCAGCGCCGTCATGCTGTTCATGGTGCTGTGGTTCACCTTCAGCTACCTGCCCATCGCCCACATGGTGTGGTTCTGGATGGGCCCGGACGCCTACGCCTCCAAGGAAGTGGCCGACGCCATGACCGGCAAGGCCGGCCAGATCTGGCAGTGGGGTGCTCTGGACTTTGCTGGCGGCACCGTGGTACACATCAACGCCGCTGTGGCGGGCCTGGTGGGCGCGTTCATGGTGGGCAAGCGCATCGGCTACGGCAAGGAAGCCATGGCGCCTCACAGCCTGACGCTGACGATGGTGGGCGCCTCGCTGCTGTGGGTGGGCTGGTTCGGCTTCAACGCTGGCTCTGCCCTGGAAGCCAACGGCTTCGCCGCCCTGGCCTTCATCAACACGCTGGTGGCTACCGCCGCTGCCGTGCTGGCATGGTGCATCGGTGAAGCGCTGATGCGCGGCAAGGCGTCGATGCTGGGTGCCGCATCGGGTGCCGTGGCCGGCCTGGTGGCCATCACGCCGGCTGCCGGCAACGTGGGCATCGGCGGCGCGCTGGTGATCGGCCTGGTGGGTGGTTTTGCCTGCCTGTGGGGTGTCAACGGCCTCAAGAAGCTGCTGGGCGCGGACGACTCGCTCGACGTGTTCGGCGTGCACGGCATCGGCGGCATCGTCGGCGCCCTGCTGACCGGCGTGTTCAACGCCCCCGGCCTGGGTGGCCCTGGCTACGTGGCCGACTGGGTGACTGCTTCCATGGTGACTGCGGCCGACTACTCCATCGCCGCACAGGTGTGGACGCAGGCCAAGGCCGTGCTGCTGACCATCGTGTGGTCGGGCGTGGTTTCCTTCGTCGCCTACAAGGTCGTCGACCTGACGGTGGGCCTGCGTGTCTCCGAAGAAGACGAACGCGAAGGCCTGGACATCACTTCGCACGGCGAAACTGCGTACAACCGCTGATCCGCCTGCGCCCCACGCGCTGCGGTGTCTGGTGGCACCGCAGCGTCGCAAAAAGAACAAGCGAGTCACTCCTCTAGGTAGTTGAGCCCGCCGGCAACGGCGGGTTTTTTTCGTACCGTGGGAGGGCTCGCTGTCTGCTTTGGCAGGGATGCCCGAGCCGGCTCCACCAGACAACTTTCCGCGCGGGTCCGAGTCCTTTGCACGCGCGCTGTTCAAAAAATTCACGGGCTAGGCCTGCGGCGCCGGACATGGCTGCCGCTACGATGCAAGGCATGGACTTCGCCCTTGCCCAGATCGCCGACCGCGTGCGCGCCGCTGCCGCTGACCAGACCCCTTTGCGCATCCGTGGCGGAGGCACCAAGGACTTTCACGGACTGGCGCTGCATGGCGAAGTGCTGGACACGCGCGCACTGCGCGGCATCCTGAGCTACGAGCCGAGCGAGCTGGTGGTCACGGTGCGGGCCGGCACTCCGCTGGCCGAGCTGGAAGCCGCGCTGGCCGAACAAGGCCAGTGCCTGCCTTTCGAGCCCCCGCACTTTGCCAAAACGCCCTCGGATGCCGCCACGGTGGGTGGCATGGTCGCCGCCGGCCTGTCGGGCCCCGCCCGTGCCAGTGTGGGCGCCGTGCGCGACTACCTGCTGGGCGTGACCCTGATCAATGGCCGGGCCGAGCTGCTCACGTTCGGCGGCCAGGTCATGAAGAACGTCGCGGGCTACGACGTTTCGCGCCTCATGGCTGGTGCCTGGGGCACGCTGGGCCTGCTGACGGAGGTGAGCCTGAAGGTGCTGCCCGTGTCGCCTGCCGAGGCCACACTTCGGTTCGATCACATCCCGCAGGCCGATGCCTTGCGCCAGCTGCACGCCTGGGGCGGACAGCCGCTGCCGCTCAATGCGAGCTGCTGGGTGCAGGACGGGGACAGCGGGACGCTGTATGTGCGCCTGCGCGGCGCCGTGGCTGCGGTGGAGGCGGCGTGCAAGTCGATGGGCGGCACGCGCATGGACAACGCCGCGGTGGCCGCCGACTGGGTGGCCTGCCGCGAGCAGACGCTGCCGTGGTTCGCCGACCGCGCCAGGCGCCCCGACCACGCGCTCTGGCGCCTTTCCGTGCCGGCCACGGCGCCCGTGCTGAGCCTGCCCGGCGGCGCCACGCCCCTGGTGGAGTGGCATGGCGCGCTGCGCTGGGTCCAGGCGCCTGAATCGGATGCCGAAGCGCTGCGTGCAGCGGCCAGCGCGGTGGGTGGTAGTGCTTCTGTTTTTGTAGCTTCCAGCGCAGGTCCTGCAAGCGCGGGAGGCCATTTTGATTTGAACTCCAAGGCGCTTGAGGCCATCCATGCGCGGCTCAAGCACAGCTTCGATCCCGCCGGGATATTCAACCCGGGCCGCGTGGCGCGGGGCTGGTAGCCGGGCTGTTCGCGCCCATTTCTTGCGTATTGCCAGCATGCGACGACTGCGCCATCTCACGGGCCACCACCGCACGGTGACCAGCAACCGGGTACTGGGCCTGCTGCTGGCGTTCAACGCCGGAGCTGTCAACGCCGGGGGCTTCCTGGTGGTGCACATGTACACCTCGCACATGACCGGGTTTCTCTCGTCCCTGGCCGACAACCTGGTGCTGGGCAACATGAAGCTGGTGCTGGGGGCGGTGGGGGCGCTTTGGGCGTTCATGTCGGGCGCGGGCAGCACGGCGATCCTCGTCAACTGGGCGCGCCACCATCACCTGCGCAGCACCTATGCGCTGCCGCTGCTCATCGAGGCCGTGCTGATGCTGCTGTTCGGGTTGATGGGCGCAATCACCCTGGGCTGGCGCACGCCGTTCGCCGTGCCGCTCACGGTGCTGCTGCTGGCCTACCTCATGGGCCTGCAGAACGCGGTGGTCACCAAGATGTCCTCTGCGCAGATCCGCACCACGCACATGACCGGGGTGGTGACCGACCTCGGCATCGAGATGGGCAAGATGCTCTACTGGAACCGCCAGGGCACCGCGCCCGAGCAGCAGGTGCGGGCCAACCGCGAGCGGCTGCGCCTGTTTGCCGGGCTGGTGTGCGTGTTCCTTGGCGGCGGCCTGGTGGGCGCGGCGGGGTTCAAGCATGTGGGGTTCATCTTCGTGGTGCCGCTGGCGCTCGTGCTGCTCACGCTGTCGCTGCCGCCGCTGTGGGCCGACCGCGCACGCCTGCGGCAGCTGCTGGCGCAGTGGCGCGGTGCGCCCGCCCCCGATCCTGGCCCCGGTGCGCCGCATTGAGGGCCTGCCCGTCCGCTACCCTGCCGCTACCCCTTCGAGACCCCCCACGCTGACGCCATGCAAACCCAACTCGCCCCCGAATACGCCGCGCGCGCCGACGGCCTGGAAGCCGAAGCCATCGTGCGCAAGTGCGTGCATTGCGGCTTCTGCACTGCGACCTGCCCCACCTACCAGCTGCTGGGCGACGAGCTCGACGGCCCGCGCGGGCGCATCTACCTCATCAAGCAGGTGCTCGAGGGCGCGACGCCCACGCGCGCCACGCAGCTGCACCTGGACCGGTGCCTCACCTGCCGCAACTGCGAAAGCACTTGCCCAAGCGGCGTGCAGTACGGCCACCTGGTGGACATCGGCCGCAAGATCGTCGATGAAAAGGTGCCCCGCCCCGTGGGCGAGAAGGCCCTGCGCTGGGCGCTCAAGGAGGGCCTCCCATCGCCCCTGTTCGCCCCGGCGATGAAGGCCGGGCAAATGGTGCGCGGCCTGCTGCCCGCGTCGCTCAAGGCCAAGGTGCCCGCGCCGCAAGAGGCCGGGGCGTGGCCCGTGCGCGAACATGCGCGCAAGGTGCTCATGCTGGCCGGCTGCGTGCAGCCGGCCATGATGCCGAACATCAACACCGCCACGGCCCGCGTGCTCGATGCGGTGGGCATCCAGACCGTGATCGCGCCCCAGGCCGGCTGCTGCGGGGCCGTGAAGTTCCACCTTAACGACCAGGCGGGCGGCATGGCCGAGATGCGCGCCAACATCGACGCGTGGTGGCCGCTGGTGGACCCGGACGGGGCGGGCGGGGTGGAGGCCATCGTCATGAACGCCTCGGGCTGCGGCGTCACCGTCAAGGAATACGGCCACATCCTCCAGCACGATCCGCAGTACGCGGACAAGGCCGCGCGCATCAGCGCCCTCACACGCGACCTGTCGGAGCTGCTGCCCGCCATGCTGCCCGAGCTGGCCGCCAAGCTGCAGGGCCGCGTGAACCAGCCGGGCACGCTCTATGCCTACCACCCCCCCTGCACGCTGCAGCACGGCCAGAAGCTGCGTGGCGGGGTCGAGACGCATCTGAACCAGCTCGGCTTCCGGTTGCGCACGGCGCAGAGCGACGCCCACCTGTGCTGCGGCTCGGCCGGGACGTACTCGGTGCTGAACCCCGAGCTGTCCTACCAGCTGCGCGACCGCAAGCTCGTCGTGCTGTCCGAGTCCTTTGGCGAGCAGCCGCCCGATGTGATCCTGTCGGCCAACATCGGCTGCATCACCCATTTGCAGAGCGGCACGGGCACGCCGGTGCGGCATTGGGTGGAAGTGCTGGACGAGGCGCTGGAGACGCCCTGACGCACGCCGGGCCGGCCGTGGCCCGCCCCGCCCGCTATCCCCGATCCGTTGCGCTGGCGGCAGGGCCTTGCAACACTGGCATGATCGCGGGTTTTGTTGCCTTCCCATTTGCCCCCGAACCGCATTGCCATGACCGAGTCCGCGTCCGCCCAAGAACAACCCCACGCAGTTCCTGCCGCCCCCGCGGCCACGCCGGTGGCGGCCGAGGCTGCCGCTGTGCCCGCCGCACCACCCGCTGAGGACGGTGCGTCCGAGCCGCAGCGCAAAGGCGGCTCCCGCCGTGGCGGCCGCAACCGCCGCAAACCCGACGGGCGCCCCGCGCCGGAAGGGGCCGCCGACAACACTCCCCAGGCCGCCCCCACGCCCGGCGCGGGCCCACGTGCACCCCAGCGCGTGCACCCGGCGCTGGAGCAGTTGGCGGCGCTGTACCCGCACCTGTTCGGCGCGGTGTTCCGTCCGCTCAAGCGCGGCATCTTTCAGGACATCCTGGCCGCTCACCCCGACGTGTTCGAGCGCGAAGCGCTCAAGGTGGCCTTGGGCCTGCATACGCGGTCCACGCGCTATTTGCAGTGTGTGGCGGCAGGTGAAAAACGCCACGATCTGGCGGGCCAGCCTGTGGAGGCCATGGCCCCTGAGCATGTGCACCACGCGCTGCTGGAGGTGTACCGCCGCCGCAAGAACAGCAAGGGCCGCCCCACCGAAGACCTGCTGCCCAAGCTGCGTCACCGCATGATCGCGGCGTTCGAAGCCTCGGGCCTCACGCGTGAGGCATACACCGCGCTGGTGTTGGGCCGTGACGAAGCCGCCAACGCCATCCTTGAAGAAGCCTTTGCCGAATGGGCCGCGCGCAACGCCAGGGACGAGGCACTGCTGCGTGCCTTCGAAGCCAGCGGCCAGACGCTGGAAGCGTTTGCCGACATGTATGGCCTGGTACCCCGCACCGTGGGGCAGCAACTGGAGCGCGCACGCCGGCTGGCGGCAGCGCGTGCACAGCAGGCTGCAGATGCCGCTGCCGCGCCTGCTGCATCGGCGGATGTTGGGGACACGGTAGCGGCGCAGCCGCCAGCAGCCTCGGCGCCCCATGGTTGAACCCGGCGCGTTCGCGGCAGCGGCAGGACCCACGCGCCTGATCTTCCTGCCCGGTGTGGGCGGCAACCCGGCGTTCTGGCAGCCGGTCTCCGCAGCGATCACGCACCCGGCCGAGCGGGTGCTGCCGGGCTGGCCCTGGTTCGGCAGGGCATCGGCAGCGGACATGCCGCCGAACACTGCCGACCGCATGCAGGATCTGGTCGATGCGGTCACGCCGTACATGGACCAGCCTTGCGCGCTGATTGCCCAATCCATGGGCGGCGTCGTGGCCGCGCTGGCCGCCCTGCAGCGGCCCGAACGCCTCACGCACCTGGTGCTCGTGGCCACCTCCGGTGGTGTGCCCATCGACGACCTGCGCCCCCACGACTGGCGCCCTGACTTCCTCCGCGCGAACCCCCCCGGACCCGCGGGGTTCGCGCGCGCGGGCGGGGCCCGGGCGCCCCACCCGGCCGCGGTGCGGGCGCCGACCCAGCTGCTCAGGGGCGGGGCCGCCCCCCACAGCCCCCGGGCGGGGG
>NZ_JALEGG010000203.1 GCF_022763525.1 Acidovorax sp. | reverse complement strand
GGCCCGGATGGCAGCGCCGCCCAGGTCGTGGGCAGCCAGGTTGGAGAAGTCGCCCTGCAGCGAACCCATGGGGGTGCGCGCAGCGCCGACGATAACGACAGGGTCTTGGATCTGGGAAGACATGAAAGGGCTCCTTGAAAGTGATCGGGTCAACACAAGTGATGAAAGTCAGGGGCAGATGGGCCGATGAAAACTGCGCTAGCTGGCACCTACCCCGGGCGGCGCGGCCGCGTGGGGCAAGCGCCGCTCGGGGTCGTAGGGAAATACGTCGAACATGTGGCCGGCCTGGATGCGCTCCTTGTGCGATTGCCAGAAGCTCGGGTCGAGCAGATCGGCGTGGTGGCGCATGAACACTTCGCGCACGGCGTCGTTGCCGAGCAGGAAGGGGCCGAAGGTTTCGGGAAACACATCGCGCGGACCCACGCTGTACCAGACCTCGCCGCTCATCTCTTCCTCTTCATTGCGCGGAGCGGGCACGCGGCGGAAGTTGCAGTCGGTGAGGTACTCGATCTCGTCGTAGTCGTAGAACACGACCTTGCCATTGCGCGTGATGCCGAAGTTTTTCCAGAGCATGTCGCCCGGGAAGATGTTGGCGGCCACGAGGTCCTTGATGGCGTTGCCGTATTCGATGACGCTGTGCTCCATCTGCTGGCGCGCGCGCGGGTCCGAAAGGCCTGTGTCGAACGCCTCCTGCAAGTAGATGTTCAGCGGAATCATGCGCCGTTCGATGTACAGGTGCTTGATGATCACTTCGGTCTGGCCGTCGCCATCGCGGTCGCTGATCTCCAGTTGGCTGGGGGCGAACTTCTCGATTTCGGCGATGAGCGCATCGTCGAACCTGTCGCGCGGAAAGGCCACCTCGCTGTACTCCAGCGTGTCGGCCATTCGGCCCACGCGGTCGTGCTGCTTGACCAGGAGGTACTTGGCCTGGATCTGCTCGCGCGTGGTTTCCTTCTGGTGCGGAAAGTAGTCCTTGATGAGCTTGAACACGAACGGGAAGCTCGGCAGGTCGAACACCAGCATCACCATGCCCTTGATGCCTGGCGCGATGCGGAACTTGTCGCTGGAGTGCCGCAGGTGATAGAGGAAATCCCGGTAAAACAGGGTCTTGCCCTGCTTGGCCAGCCCGAGCGCGTTGTAGATTTCGGCACGCGGCTTTCGGGGCATCAGGCTGCGCAAGAACTGAACATAGGCGCTGGGGATCTCCATGTCGACCATGAAGTACGCCCGCGCGAAGCTGAACAGCATCTGCATGTCGTCTTCGCCAAACAGCACGGCGTCGATGAACAGCTTGCCGTTGGCGTCGTGCAGGATGGGCAGCGCAAACGGAATCTCGCTGAAACCGTTGATGATCTTGCCCACCATGTACGCGCCCTTGTTGCGAAAGAACAGGCTGGTAAGCACCTGGATCTGGAAGTTGGCCCGCAGCCGGACCTTGTCGAGCCGGTGGCGCATGGCGGCGGCCACGCTCGCCGTGTCCCCCGTCAGATTGGCGAATTCGCGTTGGAGCTCAAAGTTCTCGACGATGTGGCGCAACACGTCCTGCAGGTTGTCGCGTGTGGGGTAGTAGGCGCGGTAGGTCGGTCGCGCCGCGGGCTCTGCGTTCTCGATGTATTCGGTGCTGACCGCCGGCCGCACAAAGATGAAATCGTTGTGGAAGTGCGTGCGGTGCAGGATCTTGGTGGTGACCGAGTTGAAGAAGGTCTCTGCCAGCTCAGGCTGATGGTGATTGACCAGCAGGCCGATGTAGTGCAGCTTGACCTGGTGCCACACGTCCATCGGCTGCGAGCCCGCGCCAAACTCCTTCTCGAGCCTGCGCACGCACTCCTTCACGCGCAGGTCGTAGAACTCGATGCGCTCGCGCTGCGCCCGCTGCTGGCCGTGCCAGTCGGCGGTCTCAAAGCGGTGCTTGGCGCGCGCGGATTCGGTGCGGAACAGCCGGTAGTGCCGGTTGAACCCGTCCATCATGGCCTTGGCAATGCCGTAGGCCTGTGGAGCATCAAGGCGCTGCGGAAACATGGCGAGCCTTAGGCCGTTGCGGGGAGCGAGCGCGGATGGCTTGCCGTTCTACTGCCGCTTCACCGCCGCAACACCGGCAATGGCCGCCTTGTAGAGCGACTCCAGGCCTTCGGTGCTGTCCACGGTCATGTGCAGATCGTTGATGAGGCCGTCTTTGAGGCCGTAGCACCAGCCGTGCAGTGTGACCTTCTGTCCCCGACCCCAGGCATCGAGCATGACGGTGCTCTGGGCCACATTGACCACTTGCTCGATCGCGTTCAACTCGCAGAGCGCGTCGTGACGCCATTCTGGGGCGATCGAGGCAATCAGATCGCGGTGGCGGTCGCGCACGTCCGTCACGTGGCGAATCCAGTTGTCCGCCAGGCCCACACGGATGCCTTCAAGCGCTGCCAGCACGCCGCCGCAGCCGTAGTGGCCCACGACCATGAGGTGCTCAACGCGCAGCTGGTCCACCGCGTACTGGATGGTCGAGAGACAGTTGAGATCGGTGGGAACCACCACATTCGCCACATTGCGGTGCACGAAGACTTCGCCAGGCTCCAACCCCGTGATCTGGTTGGCCGGCACCCGGCTATCCGAACAACCGATCCACATGTACTTGGGCTTCTGCTGGGCCAGAAGGGCCGTGAAGAAGCCTGGCCGCTCGCGCTCCATCTGGGCAGCCCAGGCGCGGTTGTGAACAAACAGGTCTTCGATGGAGGTGGGCATGTCAGCCTTTGGGAGGGTAGTGGTTCGGAATGGATGCTCAGCAGGTCTCGGCAAACAGTTCTCGGCCAATCAGCATGCGGCGGATTTCGCTGGTGCCCGCCCCGATTTCGTAGAGCTTGGCGTCGCGCCACAGGCGGCCGAGCGGGTACTCATTGATGTAGCCGTTGCCGCCGTAGATCTGCACGCCCTCGCCTGCCATCCAGGTCGCCTTCTCGGCACACCACAGGATCACGCTGGCGCAGTCCTTGCGCACCTGGCGAACGTGCTCAGTGCCCAACATGTCGAGATTCTTGGCCACAGTGTATGCAAACGAACGGCCCGCCTGCAGCACGGTGTACATGTCGGCCACTTTGCCCTGGATGAGCTGGAACTCGCCGATGCTCTGGCCGAACTGCTTGCGGTCGTGAATGTACGGGATCACGTTGTCCATGACCGATTGCATGATGCCCAGGGGACCGCCGGTCAACACGGCACGCTCGTAGTCCAGGCCACTCATCAGCACCTTGGCGCCGCCGTTGACAACGCCCAGCACGTTCTCGGCGGGCACCTCCACGTCCTGAAACACCAGCTCGCCCGTGTGGCTGCCGCGCATGCCCAGCTTGTCGAGCTTCTGCGCAATGGAGAATCCCTTCATGCCTTTCTCGATGAGGAAGGCGGTCACGCCGCGCGCACCCATTTCCGGCTCGGTCTTGGCGTACACCACCAGCGTGTCCGCATCGGGGCCATTGGTGATCCACATCTTGCTGCCATTGAGCAGGTAGTAGCCGCCCTTGTCCTCGGCCTTGAGCTTCATGCTGATTACGTCCGACCCCGCGCCGGGCTCGCTCATCGCCAACGCGCCCACATGTTCGCCGCTGATGAGCTTGGGCAGGTACTTGGCCTTCTGCGCCTCGTTACCGTTGCGGTTGATCTGGTTCACGCAGAGGTTGCTGTGCGCGCCGTAGGACAGGCCTACTGACGCGCTGGCGCGCGAGATTTCCTCCATCGCCACCATGTGCGCCAGGTAGCCCATGGCGGCACCCCCATACTGCTCTGGAACTGTGATGCCCAGCACGCCCAGATCCCCCATCTTGCGCCACAGGTCCATGGGGAACTGGTCGCTGCGGTCGATCTCGGCGGCGCGTGGAGCGATCTCGGCTTGGGCAAAGTCGCGAACGGCATCGCGAAGCGCGTCGATGTCTTCGCCCAGTTGAAAGTTCAGTCCGGGCAGGTTGGAGGGCAGGCTCATGGTATGTCTCCTTAAATCAGGGGGGTCGGTTCGGGGGAACGCTGGGATGCTTGGAAAGGATGGCGAAGAAACGAAAAATGGGAAGCTGCGATGGATTGGCTACCCGTGGATGTGGTGGCGCCCGGTAACCGCCATCAGGGTGCAGCCCATCGTGGCAATCAGTTTTTCGGCGCCTGAGTCGCTGAGGGCAAAAGCTTGGCCCTCGCAGACTGTGATCGTCCTTCCGGGTTTGATCACGCGGCCTTGCATGCGGAAGCGCTGCCCCTGCGCCGGGGCAGCAGGTTGATCTTGAACTCGATGGTCAGCACGGCAGCGTCGGCGTCCATCAGGGTGAAACCCGCATAGCCACATGCCGAGTCCAGCGCCGTAGCCACCATTCTCGCGTGCAGGAAACCGTGCTGCTGGGTCAAGGCCGGGGCCCAGGAAAGTTCGATGTCCACCGCTCCGGGAGCCACAAGGCCGAGCGACGCACCCAATGTCTGCATGGCGCCCTGGCGCGCAAAGCTGTCGCGCACACGGCCCGCATAGTCGGTGCAGCGCGGCTCATAGACGGGCAGATCCAAGACGGCCTCCTAAGTTTACGTTTACGTAAACGTCAATTATGAATCAATTTTCTGTTTCTACCTTTGCCAGCAGAGTACGTGCTTCTTTTTCATGCTCGCGCACTTCTTCCAGGTTGGCCTGCAACTCCGCCATCTGCTCTTCGAGCTGCTTGCGGTGAACGACCAGCACGTCCAGAAACCTGCGCAGTTGCACGCCGGTGTCGCGGGGGCTGTCGTAAAGGTCGATGATTTCTTTGGCCTCGGTCAGGGAAAGGCCCAGGCGTTTGGCCCGCAGCGTCAATCGCAGCCGAGTGCGATCGCGGGCGCTGTAGACCCGATTTCTTCCTGCGGCGCCAGTGCGCTCAGGTTGCAAGAGGCCCATGTCTTCGTAAAAGCGGATCGCGCGGGTGGTGAGATCAAACTCTTTGGCAAGATCGCTGATGGTGTAAGTGTTGGCCATGGGGGTGCTTGCTGCACACAGCAAAGCGGGTTTCACGCACGAGACAGCCGTTGGCCCGTGACTCCCTACAATGCATTGGGTGCATAACGTTTACGTTAACGTCAATGCTAACCCATCCCACCTGTTGCCATGAATCCACACGAACACCAGATCCGCTATCCGCTGGGCGATGCCCTGCCCGCCGAAGGCAGGACCATCGAGGTCGCGCCCGGCGTCCGATGGATCCGGATGGGCCTGCCCTTCGCGTTGGATCACATCAATCTGTGGCTGCTGCGTGACTGCCAACCCGACGCCAGTGGCGCCATGGTCGAAGGATGGACCGTAGTGGACTGCTGCATTGACAGCCCATCCAGCCGAACACAATGGGAACAGGTTTTCGCCTCCAGTCTTGAGGGCCTGCCCGTTCTACGGGTCATTGTCACCCACATGCATCCCGACCACATCGGCCTGGCGCACTGGCTGTGCGCGCGCTGGAATGTCCGGCTGTGGATCAGCGCAACCGATTACAACGTCGCCCGTGTGGCAGTCTATGACCCGCAAGGCTTTGGAGGAGAGGCGGGCGCCGACTTCTACGCGCTGCACGGCGCGCAAGACAAGGCCTTCCTGTCCCATGTCCGTGGAAGAGCTTCGTATTTTCCTACTCTCGTCCCCGCGCTCCCGCGGCGCTTTTGCAGGCTTATGGACGGCGACACGCTCAACATCGGTGGCCGGGCTTGGCGTTGCATCGCCGGCTACGGGCACGCACCGGAGCACATTGCCCTTTACTGCGAGGAGTTGGGTGCTTTGCTCAGCGGCGACATGGTTCTTCCCCGCATCTCCACAAACGTCAGCGTCCACGCCAGCGAGCCCGAGGCGAACCCCTTGCATCTGTTCTTGACCTCATTGTTGAGGTATCTGGAACTGTCCGAACAAACGCTGGTGCTGCCATCCCATGGCAAACCGTTCTTCGGTCTGGCCACGCGCATCGCGCAACTCCAGCAGCACCACCAGGAGCGGCTGGCAGACATCTTGCAGGAGGCGCAGAACGGAGCCCTCAGCGCCGCCGATGTCCTGCCCATCCTCTTCCAACGCTCGCTAGATACTCACCAGATGACGTTTGCCATGGGCGAAGCGCTGGCCCATTTGCACTACCTGTGGTTCATCGGGCAATTGGAACGCGTGACGGACTTTGCCGGTGTGCTTCGATTTCGATTACCGTCGTTGGCGATCCGTTGACTCTCCGTCAATCTAACCTCAGTTCTCCACGGGGCGGTCTGCGCGGCTGCTCTCCCGTTGCCTATGTCGGCCCAGTACGAACCACGAGATCGAATTTGATCTAAACCGATGGATGCATCGAAAGAGCAAGCTGTTCGACGAGGGTTTGCAGAAGGTCTTGGCGATCCGTGCTTCCGACGCGCCAAGTTGAGAAGGCGGTTGCACAGTTCACCGGACCGGTGATGCGTTCGACACGGGGAGCTGCGCATTTTCGCGAACGTCCGGCAAACTAAAGGTCAGGAATAGAAGGCTCGCCCCCCCTGCAGCCCAAGTACCCGTGAGTCTGATCCTGAAGTTTCCCGCAAAGCAAAACGCCCTTCTACTCGGAGGAGCAGAAGGGCGGTTTGGGCTGTAAGAGCCTGACGATGACCTACTTTCACACGGGAACCCGCACTATCATCGGCGCAAAGTCGTTTCACTGTCCTG
>NZ_JALEGG010000021.1 GCF_022763525.1 Acidovorax sp. | reverse complement strand
GACCAGGCACCCTGGCTGGTGCGCCATGCCAGTTCCAGTCCGCGGCGGCGCACGTTGTCGGTGTTTTGGAATACAGAGCGACCGTTGACGGTGGCGGCCGGGACAATCTCGCCCTGCGTGCGGGTGTCGAACCAGGCAGCGTTTATCTCCTGCGTGCCCGAGCGCCACTTCGTACCGACTTCCCATTGTCGGCTGCGAGCCGCTTGCAGCCCGAAGTTGGGCCCCGCATTGTTGAGGGTGTAGGCCATCTCGGACACTGTGGGTGTCTCGAAACCCCGCCCGATGTTGGCGTAGACATTGAGATTCTCGGTGGCGGACCACACGAGCCCCAGGGCAGGGCTGGTATGGCGCCAGCGTCGTGCGCCACCATCGTCGGGGTTGGACGGGGGCACCACGTAGTGGTCGTCGACAGATATGCGCACCATGCTGGTTCGAAGCCCCGCGACGGCGCGCCAGCGGGGAGACAGCCACGTGTCCACCTGCGCAAAAGCGTCCGTGTTTTCAACGCGGGTGCGCTCATCGCGGCGCAATGCGCCACTGGTTCCGGCATCGTTCACCGTGCCCAGCCGGTGCTCAGACAATCCATGGGTTTCCAGACCCGCGGTCAGGGTGAGCGGTAAACCGGAGGCTCGGCGGAGTGTGCGCGTCCAGGTGGCGCCGGCGCCGCGAAAGCCCCGGTCCAGGTCCACCACCCCGCCAGCGCTGTTGGGCGCTGCTCCGCTGAACGCCAGATACTGGGTCAACTGGCGCGTGCCGCCATAGGCGCGCAGCTGTACGCTATCGAGGGAGCTGATCTGGCGGTCCAGCACCAGGCCTATCTGGTTCTGTTCCACCGCCTTGCGCGTATTGAAGGCGGTGGCCACCGAGGCCGCCTGACGCGGGTCCTGCAAGTATTGCGTTCTGGTCAATCCCAGCGGGTCTTGCGCCAGAGGCTGGGTGTAGAGGTTCAAAAGGCCTGTGATGCGCGTGGCGCCGTCGGGCCGGGCGAGCAGTTTGGCATTCACATGCGTTCGGCGCGCCGCACTGTGTGCACGCCAACCGTCTGTTTCAAAGTGGGAAATCCCCACCAGGCCACCCAACTGTTCGCTCCCAAGATCCAGCGTGGCCTCGGCGAGGCGCTGGCCAGACGAGCCCATGGCAATACCCGCCTGCGCTTCGCCGCCTGGGCGTGGGTCGCGGGTCGTGACCTGCACCACGCCCCCTGCGGCATTGCCGTACAGCTGGGCCAGCGGCCCGCGCAGTATCTCGACATGGCTTGCGGTAGGCAGGTGGGCGGTGGCGGCCTGACCTTGTCCGTCGGGCATGGTGGCTGGGATGCCGTCCACAAGAAGGCGCACACCCCGAACACCAAAGGTAGAGCGCGCACCGAAGCCACGCACGGCAATCTGCAAATCTTGCGCATAGTTGCCGCGGTCGGTGGCTACGACGCCCGGTTGGCCGGCGAGGAGTTCAGACAGGTGCACTAACGGTGTTGTCGCGGCGAAACCATCGATGTCCAACAAGCTGTGGCTGGCAGCGCTGTCGAAACGGCGCTGCGCCTGAGCGTTGTCGATCACCGTGACCGTTGGTAAAGCAGCAGCGCCCGGTGGTGCGCCGGAGGCGGGGTGGGTGTCGCCTTCCTGGGCGTGTACTGGGTAGACGAGACAGCCAGCCACCAAAGGGCTGGCCGCCCAACGCCAGCGCAGCCTTTGCCATTGGTAGCTCAGCGAAGGCAACTGCGGTCCAAGCGCCAGAGCGTCGTCCATCACCGGCTCGGCCTGACAAGCCACACCGCGTTGCCCACATCGTCTGCCACCAACAGCCCGCCCGAGCCGTGCAGCGCAACGCCCACGGGTCGGCCGTAGGCCTTGCCTTCACTGCTCAGGAAACCAGTCAAGAACGGAACAGGAGGGCCGGCGGGGCGCCCATCGACAAATGGTACGAAGACCACGTTGTACCCTGTCAGCTCCTTGCGGTTCCACGAGCCATGCTGCCCGATGAAAGCGCCGCTGGTGTAGTTGGCGGGCATGCGCGCATCTGCGAACGCCAGCCCGAGCGGCGCTACGTGCGCTCCCAGGCCATAGTCGGGGGCGATGGCACGGGCCACCATGTCAGGGTTGGGTGGCTTGACCCGGGTGTCCACATGCTGGCCCCAATAGCTCCATGGCCAGCCATAAAAGGCACCGTCCTTGACCGAGGTGAGGTAGTCGGGGACGAGGTCGTTGCCCAACTCGTCACGCTCATTGACCACCGTCCAGAGGGCTTTGGTATGAGGCTCCCACCCCAGGCCATTGGGATTGCGCAGTCCGGTGGCAAACAGGCGCTTGGCTCCGGACGCCAAGTCCACTTCCCAAATGGCGGCGCGTCCTTCCTCAGACTCCATTCCGTTGTCCCCGATATTGCTGTTGGAGCCCACAGTGGCGTACAGCTTGCTGCCATCGAGGCTGGCGATGATGTTCTTGGTCCAGTGGTGGTTGGCCCCCGCCGGGAGATCTGTAAGCTGGACGGGGGAAGCCGTGATGGATGTCTGCCCTGTTTCGTAAGGGACTTTGACAATGCCATCCGCATTGGCAACATAAAGCTGGTTTCCCACCAAGGCGATGCCAAATGGAGAATTCAAATCCTTCAGGAACACGGATTTGGTCTCGGCAATGCCATCCCCATCGCTGTCGCGCAAAAGGGTAATGCGGTTGGCGCTCGGCGTGCCGGCGCCTGCGCGTTTCATCACCAAGCCCATGGCCTTGCCGCGGATGCCCTCGGCATGCACATTCTTGGCACCTTGGGTCGGCGGGGGCTTGTTGGTTTCGGCCACCAGCACGTCCCCATTGGGCAGCACATGAATCCAGCGCGGGTGTTCCAGGCCGGAGCCAAAGCGCGACACGCTGAACCCCGCAGGTGCCTGTGGTCGCACACCGTCAGGCCATCCCTGTGCGGGCGCAATGTTCACGGTGGGAATCAACCGGGTTTGCGCGGGCGGGGGTAACTCCGGAGACGAACCCACGCCAGGCGGAGGGGGCGTCTGCGCTGAGGCGGCCGAAAGCCAACCCAGGCTGCAAAGGAGGGGCGCCCACCAATTGCGGTGCGCGAAACGGGGGCGACGGCTGAAGGGATGGTCCATGGCGCGCAGTATGGAGAGCGGCCAGCCTGCCGCATGTAGGCCGGCGCCGTGAGTTCCCTGTGGTGCCCTATCGGGAGTTGATGAACCCTACTTCAATTCCTTCTTTGACTTCGGGCTCTGTCAAGGTGAAATTCAACAGGGCTACGTCCGTCGCCATGGCGTTGCGCCGCCCATCACCCCCAATGCGGAAGTGCGCCATGGGACTGTTGGCAAATTGCAGTGTGGAGCCGAAACAATGCGTCGGAAGAATCAGGGTGCCGACCGCCGAGTTGTCCACCAGTTGGAAGGAGGGCAGCACGACGCGGTTGGATTCGGTGAACCCGATCTTGAGAAATGTGCGGTACGCGCCTGCGCGCATCCCGGAAAGCTCGATGAAACCACTGGCCATGGGGACGGTGAATCCATCTGCCTGAAAAGTGTCAATGCCAGAGAGCAGGGCTGCTCGTACGTTCTTGACCTTGGTGACGACGTAGTTGTCCCAATCCGGCTGATGCGTCTGAGCCTTTTGGAGATTCGACCCCCACTGGTTGGAAAGCGATGTAGTCATGGATTGCATGGAAATGCCGCTGGGCGATAGCTGTCGCACGCGTCCAAAATTTGTGATCAGCCTTTGATGCTCGCCTGCGTGCGCGCGCCCATTTGTAGGAATCGACCTAAAGGCCTGCCAGTCCATTCCCTTGCAAAGCGGCGCCAATGCCGCTCGTGAAATCCAGATGCGATGCCCGCGCCGCAAGCGCCGGGCACCGCATCACGCACGGACGCGGGAGCACGGAAATGCCCCGCGTCCAATGGCTAGTTAGCGGTCGTTCTTGTGGCTCTGGCTGCCAGCGCGCGCATGCTGCTCAGAACTCCCGCCGCGGGTGTTGCCGCTGCCGCCGCTGTCATTGCCGCTGCCCCGGGTACCGCTTTGCTGGCCACCGCCACCATGGCTCTTGGAGCCGGCCTCGCGGGCTTCTGCAGAGGTGAACTCATGGGCGTTGCCCGACGCGTGTGCTGCCCGGCCACCCTCGGCGGCGATCTCGCGCTGGCGGTCGCTGTCCATGGATGCGAAGCCGCGGCCAGAGCCGGAACCGCCTTGGTTGTTGCTACCCTGGTTCTTGCTTTGGTTTTGGTTGCCTTGATTGCTGTTTGCCATTTCGATCTCCTGTGAGTTGAACGATTAGCACACGGGACATCCGTGTGAAACTCCACTGTCTGACCGCAACCAAGGCTGGTCCGTAGGTCAGGGACTACCCGACCGTAGGTATCGTTTGATGGATCTAGCGGGGGCGACGCCCTATGGGCTACATGACCCAGTGCCCGGCCTCGCGTTTCAGCGGCGATTCGCTACGTTGTCTGGCCCTCAAGTAGTCCTCGTCCCACGGTGGATCGATGCGTGCTGTGTGACTGCTCACCCGTGCGAGGCATCCAGTCCTACAGTGCCATAGTCCATGACGTCGGAAAGTTGGCGCCATGCCACAGACCGATGTCATTCAGACCGAGCCGTTGCCGCAGTCCTCTGTTGGCTTGCCGCGCATGAGAGGACGGTTCAGCATTTTTTGCCGCTTCTTCGTGTCGCTTTCCCGGGCCGCCATCATGCGTCTTGGCCGTTCGCACGAGCTGCAATTCCACAGTGACAACGGATTGAAAAATGGCCACCACTGTTTTTGAAGATCTCACCGCCAAAGCCGACGCTTGGTGCCGGGAGTTTGAGCGCTATAAGGATGAGTGCAAGGTTTTCGCAGAGAAGCTGCGCGTAGAACTCATCGAATACCTGGGCGCCAAGTCAACGGACATCGAGTTTTACGTCCTCGACGAGCATCTTGACCGTGTGCGGGACGCTGGCTCCACCCTATCCCCGCGCCTCCAGGTCGGGGACGATGGCTTTGTCTACTTTGGTCTCACGCTTTTTTTCAAGCTCGAATCCCAAAATCTGGACGAGCACGTGCGGGTGGGTGTGCAGCGGGTCAAGGGACAGTGGCGAATTCGCTGGAACCAGCTGGAGTTGAGCTACGGAAGCGGCGCGGGCCACAGCCCTTTTTTTGAAAAGGTGGTGGCCTCGATTGCGGAGAAGTTCACAACTCCTTTTCACCGGCGGCGGGGGCCGTTGGGGTTTGTTCCCATCATCAGCAATGACCATTTAACGTTGGTCCCCCCGGCTGAGTTGCGCGTCGCTGCCGAGAGCAATGGCTCGGGAACGTCCGAATGAGCCTCCAGCCTGCGAGGGGCGGTCGGGCTGAGGCAGGTCTCTTCGGGTAAGGCGACCCGTGCGAGTACAACGATGAAGGTTTAGAAAAGAAAAAAGCCTAAGTAGGTTGACTACTTAGGCTTGTATTTGGCGGAGAGGGCGGGATTCGAACCCGCGGTGGGGATTAGCCCACACACGCTTTCCAGGCGTGCGACTTAAACCGCTCATCCACCTCTCCGAAGCCCTCGATTATAGCCACAGGAAACGGGGCATTCGAGTGATGGTCGTTGAGGTGATGAAAAAAAGCTTCTGGCGAGAGCAGGATCAGACCGTCTTTTGCGAAGCCTGCACCATCTTCATGGCCGAGCCGATCAGCGCAGACACTTCGGTCATGTTGCTGGGCACGATCAGCGTCGTGGTGGCGTCCGACGCAACCTGGCTGTACGCCTCCACCGCTTTCTCTGCCACTTTCAGCTGAACTGCCTGTTCGCCGCCGGGCTGGCGGATGGCGGCGGCCACGCGCTCGATGGCTTGTGCGGTGGCTTCCGCCACGGCTTTGATCGACTCGGCTTCCCCTTGGGCTTTGTTGATGACGGCCTGCTTTTCGCCTTCGGATCGGGCAATGAAGGCCTCGCGTTCACCTGTGGCGATGTTGATCTGTTCCTGGCGGCGGCCCTCTGATGCCGCAATCAGCGCCCGCTTTTCCCGCTCGGCGGTGATCTGCGCCTGCATGGCGTGAAGAATTTCTTTCGGAGGCGTCAGGTCCTTGATCTCATAGCGCAGCACTTTCACGCCCCAGTTCAGCGCCGCTTCGTCGATGGCCTGCACCACTTGGGCGTTGATGATGTCGCGTTCCTCAAAGGTCTTGTCCAGTTCGAGCTTGCCGATGACCGAGCGCAGCGAAGTCTGCGCCAGCTGCGTCACCGCCATGATGTAGTTGCTGGAGCCGTAGCTGGCACGCATGGGATCGGTCACCTGGAAGTACAGGATGCCGTCTACCTGCAGCTGCGTGTTGTCGCGCGTGATGCAGATCTGGCTGGGCACGTCGAGCGGAATTTCCTTGAGGCTGTGCTTGTAGGCCACTTTGTCGATGAAGGGCACCAGCAGGTTCAGCCCTGGCGCCAGTGTGCCTGCGTATTTGCCCAGACGCTCCTTGACCCAGGCATTCTGCTGTGGGACGACCTTGACGGCGCGCGCGATGAAGATCACGGCGATGATGAGTATGGTGATGGCGACAGCGAGTTCCACGGCACAGCCTCCCTTGAAATGGGGTGAGTTGAATGAATTGAATCGGATGGGGTGAAGCGGACGCGGGAGGACTACAGGGGATCCACCAGCAGGCGGTTACCCACCACTTCGGCGACGCGGTGCATGCCCGTGGCGGGTGTGATGCCAGGGCGGTGGATGGCTGTCCACTGCGCGCCGCGGTACTTCACCGTGGTGGTGCCGTCGGGGTTCCAGCTCTCGATCAGCAAGGTTTCACCCACGTCCAGGTTGACACTGCGGTCCGCGCGGGCAGAAGGATCGCCCGGGCGGCGTTTTTTGAGCTGGTACCAGGCCACCACGGCACCGCCGCCCACTGCCGCGGCGGCGACAATCTGGAACGCCATAGGCAATCCCGCGTGTGCTCCCAGTGCTGCGGCCACCAGTCCCAACGCCACCATGAGCAGATAGAACGTGCCGGTGAGCAGTTCAGCGACCACGATGGCGCCCGCCGCCAGCCACCAGATGGTGGATTCCTCCATAGCGAACCTCCTGTTTGTTGTGGTTGTCTTTGTTGCACCACATTCTGGGTCAAAAGGGTGGCAGTTCAAAGGCGCGTCAAGGTTATTCCTTACACTTCGCGCCTATTTCGTTTTTTGGCCGGGCAGGCCACGGCTCCCTGGAGGCTGCGCATGAAGTTTCGCTTTCCCATCATCATCATCGACGAGGACTACCGCTCGGAGAACACTTCGGGGCTGGGCATCCGTGCGCTGGCCCAAGCCATCGAGTCCGAGGGCTTTGAGGTCGTCGGGGTCACCAGCTATGGCGACCTGTCGCAGTTTGCGCAGCAGCAAAGCCGTGCCAGTGCGTTCATCCTGTCGATCGACGATGAGGAATTTACCCTGGGTGAAGGGCTGGACCCGATCGTGCTGAGCCTGCGCAACTTCATTGGCGAAGTGCGCCGCAAGAACGCCGAGGTGCCCATCTACGTGCACGGCGAGACCAAGACCAGCCGCCATCTGCCCAATGACATCCTGCGCGAGCTGCACGGTTTCATTCACATGTTCGAGGACACCCCCGAATTCGTCGCGCGCCACATCATCCGCGAAGCCAAGAGCTACCTGGAGAGCGTGCAGCCACCGTTCTTCAAGGCACTGCTCGACTACGCCGAAGACGGCTCGTACAGCTGGCACTGCCCTGGCCACTCGGGCGGCGTGGCGTTTTTGAAGAGCCCTGTGGGCCAGATGTACCACCAGTTCTACGGCGAGAACATGCTGCGCGCCGACGTGTGCAACGCGGTGGAAGAACTGGGCCAACTGCTGGACCACAACGGTGCCATCGGCGAATCGGAGCGCAACGCCGCGCGCATTTTCAACGCCGACCACTGCTTCTTCGTGACCAACGGCACGTCCACGTCCAACAAAATGGTGTGGCACCACACCGTGGCACCAGGCGACGTGGTGGTGGTGGACCGCAACTGCCACAAGTCCATCCTGCACAGCATCATCATGACCGGGGCCATCCCCGTGTTCCTGAAACCCACGCGAAACCACTTCGGCATCATCGGGCCCATCCCGCAAAGCGAGTTCGAACCCAAGGCCATCGAGGCCAAGATCAAGGCCAACCCGCTGCTCAAGGGCGTGGATGCGAAAAAGGTCAAGCCGCGCGTGCTCACGCTCACGCAGAGCACCTACGACGGTGTGCTCTACAACACCGAGACCATCAAGAGCATGCTCGACGGCTACGTGGACAACCTGCACTTTGACGAGGCCTGGCTGCCGCACGCGGCCTTCCACCCGTTCTACGGCAGCTACCACGCCATGGGCAAGAAGCGCACGCGCCCCAAGTATTCGGTGACGTACGCCACGCAGTCCATCCACAAGCTCCTGGCCGGCATCAGCCAGGCATCGCACGTGCTGGTGCAGGACTCGCAGACCGCCAAGCTCGACAGGCACCTCTTCAATGAGGCTTACCTGATGCACACGTCCACATCGCCGCAGTACAGCATCATCGCCAGCTGCGACGTGGCGGCCGCCATGATGGAGCCGCCCGGCGGCACCGCGCTGGTGGAGGAAAGCCTGCTCGAAGCCCTGGACTTCCGCCGCGCCATGCGTCAGGTGGAAGAAGACTTCGGCAAGAACGACTGGTGGTTCAAGGTCTGGGGCCCCGACAAGCTCGTGGACGAGGGCCTGGGCCGCGCCGAGGACTGGATCATCCGCAGCGACGGCAAGGGTAAGAAGAACGGCAGCAAGTGGCACGGCTTTGGCCAGCTGGCCGACGGCTTCAACATGCTGGACCCGATCAAGTCCACCATCGTCACGCCCGGCCTGAACCTGGACGGCAAGTTCGACAAGACCGGCATCCCCGCGTCCATCGTGACCAAGTACCTGGCCGAGCACGGCGTGGTGGTGGAGAAGACTGGCCTGTACAGCTTCTTCATCATGTTCACCATCGGCATCACCAAAGGCCGCTGGAACACGCTGCTCACGGCGCTGCAGCAGTTCAAGGACGACTACGAGAAGAACCAGCCCATGTGGCGCATCCTTCCGGAGTTCTGCCAGCAGCACAAGCGCTACGAGCGCATGGGCCTGCGCGACCTGTGCCAGCACGTGCACGAGATGTACGCCAAGTACGACATCGCGCGCCTGACGACCGAGATGTACCTCTCGGACCTCACGCCGGCCATGAAGCCTTCGGACGCTTATGCGCACATTGCCCACCGCCAGACCGAGCGCGTGGAGATCGACCAGCTCGAAGGCCGCATCACCGTGGGCCTGGTCACGCCGTATCCACCGGGCATTCCGCTCCTGATCCCGGGCGAGGTCTTCAACAAGAAGATCGTGGACTACCTCAAGTTCGCGCGTGAGTTCGCCAAGCTGTGCCCCGGCTTCGAGACTGACATCCACGGGTTGGTCGAGGTGGAAGACGAGCACGGCCAGGTGCGCTACTACGCAGACTGCGTAGCGCAGAGCAAGGCTCCGCGCAATCCCAAGCCCCTGGCCACTGCCGAGAACCTGGTGCAGGTGGGAGACGACGGTCCCTACGGGCGCATCGTCTGATCGAGGCTTGATGCAAAAAGAGCTTCCCGCGCTTGGTTTTCAAGCGCAGGAAGCTCTTTTTTTGATAGCGTGCGGCGGCGGATCGGGGAAGGCCTGCGTCAGCGCGGCATGTCCTCGCGCACTCGCACAAAACTCGCAAAGCGTGGCAGTCCTCCGTCGTGCGTGCCGCGAAAGCGGTAAGTGACCCAACTGCCAACGGGCGGAGGGTCTGCCCGCTGCGCATCGCTGAAGCCCGCTCCCAGCTTGAAGCGCTGCCCTGAGGGCATCTCCACCAGCAATGCACCCATGCGGCCGGCGTGGCGTCCCTGGCCGGGCACATGGGCCACCACGCGCGCCTCGGTGTCCTCGTGGGTCTTGACCTTGATGAGATCGTCGCTGCGTCCCGCCTGGTACAGCGACGCGCCCCGGTGCAGCATCAACCCCTCGCCGCCTGCTCGCACCGTGCGTTGCAGCAAAGCCTGCAGCGCGGCGTCGGAGGCGATGCGCCTTTGCGCCACGGCCTGCACCCAGGGCTGCCCGATGCGCTCGACCACGGTTTCCATGGCCGGAATGCGCTCGTCGAACGTACCCCCATGCCGGGGCAGGTCAAACACCATGAACTTGATTTGGCGCCAGGCCGCATCGTCGGCCCGCTGCTGGCGCGTGGTGGACTGGGCCTGGCTGAACCGGCCGCGACCAGCCCACAGTTCGCCATCCATCGGTGTGTCGGCAGGCCAGCCGGCCGTGAACCATGCAGGGGCAGCAATGATCTCGCCGCCGCGGCTGCGCAGCGCGCTTCCATCCCAGTAGCCACGTACGCCGTCATACTTCTCGCTCACCCAGTAGTCCGCCAGCGGCATGCCGGGACGGTACACGTTGGCCAGCAACAGCGAAGGCGCGTCGGCAGCCCGCACGACAACCGGGGCCGTGCCGGCGAGCAGGAGCCAGGCGAGGCAGCTGCGGCGCGAGAGTTTGCTATCGAAAAAATAGCTGCTAGCGCTTGCCCGGTAAGCGCTAGAGGCCATTTTGATGTTGAAAAGCTTGAGACGAGCCAGGCTCAGACCTGATCGGCCGAGAGGCCCGCCGTCTGGCTGAAGCCGCCGTCCACGTAGGTGATCTCGGCCGTCATGCCCGAGGCCAGGTCGGACAGCAGGAAGGCCGCCACATTGCCCACGTCTTCAATCGTCACGTTGCGGCGCAGGG
This sequence comes from Acidovorax sp., assembly GCF_022763525.1. Classification (GTDB taxonomy): domain Bacteria; phylum Pseudomonadota; class Gammaproteobacteria; order Burkholderiales; family Burkholderiaceae_C; genus Acidovorax. The sequence goes on along the minus strand of NZ_JALEGG010000021.1, from coordinate 4,889 downwards.
GCGAAGCATCGGCCACGCGCGACAGCAGCTTGCCGAAGTCCTTGATGCCGCTGGCGGCCAGCGTCTTGATGGGGCCGGCGCTGATGCCGTTGGCGCGGATGCTGCGGCCGTCCTCGGTGCGGCCCACGGCTTCGGCCAGGTAGCGCACGCTGGCCTCCAGGCTGGCCTTGGCCAGGCCCATGGTGTTGTAGTTGGGGATGGAGCGCAGCGCGCCCAGGTACGACAGCGTGAGCAGCGAGGACTTGTCGTTCAGGTAGGGCAGGGCCGCCTTCGCCATCGCCGGAAAGCTGTAGGCGCTGATGTCGTGCGCGATGCGGAAGCCCTCGCGCGAGAGGCCATCCAGGAAGTTGCCTGCAATCGCCTCACGGGGGGCAAAGCCGATGCTGTGCACAAAGCCGTCGAACTTGGGCCAGGTCTTGGACAGCTCGGCAAACATGCGCTCGATCTGCTCGTCGCTGGCCACGTCACAGTCGAACACCAGCTTGGAGTCGAACTCGGCGGCAAAGTCGGTGATGCGGTCCTTGAAGCGCTCGCCCACGTAGCTGAAGGCCAGCTCGGCACCTTGGTCGCGGCAGGCGCGGGCAATGCCGTAAGCGATGGAGCGGTTGGAGAGCACGCCCGTGATGAGCAGCTTCTTGCCGGTCAGAAAACCCATGTTTTGTTCTCCTTGGAATGGTGTGGATGCAGCGCCCTCGTCCGGCGCTTAACGTAGTGCAGAATTGTCGCATGCGGTTTTGGCTGACTCTTTTGCTGGCGGTGTGTGCGGCTCCGGCCTGGTCTGCCCACGGCTATGCCCTGTGGGGCGATCTGAAGTATCCCCCTGGATTCGCGCACTTCGACTATGTGAACCCTGACGCGCCCAAGGGGGGGGAGCTGCGCATGGTGAGCAACCTGCGCTATTCCACTTTCGACAAATACAACCCCTTCACGATGAAGGGCTCGACGCCGGCCTACTTGAGCGACCTGATTTTCGAGTCGCTGCTCACCGGCTCCATGGATGAGACCGCCTCGGGCTACGGCTTGCTGGCGGAGGATGTGCAGGTGGCCGAGGATCGGCTCAGCGCCACCTTTCGCCTGCGGGCTGAAGCGCGCTTTCACAACGGTGACCCGGTGGAGGCGGCCGACGTCAAGCACAGCTACGACATGCTTGTCAGCCCACACGCATCGCCGAGCTATGCCACCATGCTGCAGGAGGTGGCGGGCGTGGATGTGCTGGACAAGCGCACAGTGCGATTCCGCTTCAAGCAGCCGAACCGCGAACTGCCGCTCACCGTGGGCAGCCTGCCGGTCTTCAGCCGCGCCTGGGGGCGCGGGCCTGACGGCAAGGCCAAGCGCTTCGACGAGATCGTGACCGACACACCCATCGGCAGCGGCCCCTACCGCATCGGCGACGTGAAGTTCGGTCGCGACATCACCTATCAGCGCGACCCGAAGTACTGGGGGAGCAACCTCAACGTGACCCGGGGCGCTTTCAATTTCGACCGCATCACCGTCAAGATCTACAAGGACAACACCGCCCGGCTTGAGGCCATGAAGGCGGGCGAGTTTGACTTCATGACCATCTATTCGGCGGGCGACTGGGCCCGGCGCATCGACGGCAAGCTCTTCAAGCAGGGCGTGCTGGCCAAGAAGGACATGAAGCACCAGTTGCCTGCAGGCTTTCAGAGCTACGTGCTCAACACGCGCCGTCCCATGTTGCAGGACGTGCGTGTGCGCGAGGCGCTGGGCCTGGCCATCGACTACGAATGGATGAACCGCCAAATGTTCTATGGCGGCTACCCGCGCGTGAAGGATCTCTTTGGCAAAACGCTGTGCGAGGCCAAGGGCCTGCCAACCCCCGAAGAGCGTGCGCTGCTCGAACCCTGGCGCGGCAAGGTGCCGGACACCGTGTTCGGCCCCATGTACAGCCCGCCGACTACTGAGGGCGAGGGCCACTCGCTGCGCGAGAACCTGCGCCGCGCGCGTCAGTTGCTGGCCGAGGCTGGCTGGACCTACCGCGATGGCGCGCTACGCAATGCACAGGGCGACGCGATGGTGATCGAGTACCTGGACAGCAAGGAAGGTGGAGCCCGTACCGTCACCCCCTGGATCCGCAACCTGGAGAAACTGGGCATCACGCTGCGGTTCACGGCCGTCGACTTTGCGCTGTACCTGCAGCGTTTGGACAAGTTCGACTACGACATGATCAGCCTGGCCTATCCGGGCACCTACAACCCCGGCCAAGCGATGAAGGAGCTGTTCGGCAGCCAGGGCGTGAAGGTGGAGGGGTCCAGTAACCATGCGGGCGTGAACAGCCCGGCGGTGGATGCGCTGGTCATGGCGCTCACGCGCGCCAACAGCCAGGCCGAGATGCTGCCCGCCTGCCGCGCGCTGGACCGCGTGATCATGCATAGCCACTACCTCATTCCGCAGTGGACACTGGGCTCGCATCGCGTGGTCTACAACCAGCAGCGCCTGGCTTACAAGGAGCCCATGCCGCCCTACGCCAAGGCCGAAGAGTGGCTCATGTTCTCGTGGTGGAGTCGGAGGCCGTGATGTCCACGACAAGAAGCCTTGCGCCCGGTGCTGCCGACGGGCCCGCTCACCTGGTTTTCATTCCTGACTGACGACCATGCTCGCCTACATCGCCAAACGCTTGCTGCTGATGCTGCCCACGCTGCTAGGGGTGCTGCTCCTCACATTCCTGGTGATCCAGTTCGTGCCGGGCGGACCAGTGGAGCAATACTTGGCCGAGGCCCGCACCGCCGCAGGCAGGGGTGGGCTGGAAACTGGCGGCATGGGTTACCGTGGCGACCAGGGCGTGGATCCCAAGCGCCTGGAGCAGATCAAGGCGCTGTACGGCTTCGACAAGCCTGCACACGAGCGCTTCATCCAGATGCTTGGGCAATTCGCGCGGTTTGACCTGGGCAAGAGCTTTTTTCAGAACAAGGATGTGTGGACCCTGGTCAAGGAAAAGCTCCCTGTCTCCATCAGCCTGGGCCTGTGGACCTTCTTCATCAGCTACCTGGTCGCCGTGCCTCTGGGCGTGGCCAAGGCCGTGCGGGCGGGCACGCGGTTCGATCTGGTGACCACGCTCATCATCCTGGTGGGCTACGCCATCCCCGGCTTCGTTCTCGGCGTGGCGCTGCTCGTGATCTTTGGCGGGCAGTTGCAGTGGTTCCCACTGCGGGGCCTTACCTCGTCCAATTGGGACGAGCTGTCCTGGGGCGCACGCATCGTGGACTATTTGTGGCACATCACCTTGCCCGTCACGGCCATGGTGCTGGGCAGCTTCGCGGTCACTGCCATGCTCACCAAGAACGCGTTTTTGGAAGAAATCCGCAAGCAATATGTTCTCACCGCCCGCGCCAAAGGCCTGAGTGAGCGGCAGGTCCTGTGGAAGCACGTGTTCCGCAACGCGCTCATCCCTATCGTCACCGGGTTTCCGGCAGCGTTCATCGGCGCGTTTTTCACTGGATCGCTGCTCATCGAGACGCTGTTCTCGCTCGACGGCCTGGGGCTGCTGAGCTATGAAAGCGTGATCCGGCGGGACTACCCCGTGGTGCTGGGCACGCTCTATCTGTTCACGCTGATCGGGCTGGTGACCAAGCTCGTCAGCGACCTGTGCTACGTGTGGGTGGACCCGCGCGTGAAATTCGATTGACCCTCCACCCCACGGCATGAGCACTGCTTCTTCTTCGCCATCGCCTTCGCTATCCCCCTCCCGGCGCGCCTGGCTGCGCTTCAGGCGCAACCGCCTGGGGTACTGGAGCTTGCTGATCTTTGGCACGCTGGTCCTCATCAGCCTGTGCGCAGAGCTGATCAGCAACGACAAGCCCATCGTCGTGCGCTACGAGGGGCAGACCTACTTCCCCATGCTCAAGAATTACCCCGAGACCACTTTTGGCGGCGACTTTGAGACGCCCACCGACTACCTGGATCCCTTCATCAAGGAGCGGTTGAGCCAGGGCAGCAACTGGGCGCTCTACACGCTCAACACCTACGGCCCCAACACCCTCAACTACTTTGCCAAGTCGCCCAACCCCTCGGCCCCCACGGCCGACAACTGGCTGGGTACGGACGATCGAGGGCGTGACCTGGTGGCGCAGCTGCTCTACGGCTTTCGGGTCAGCGTGCTGTTTGGTTTGGCCCTGACCGTCACGGGCGTGCTGTTGGGCGTGGTGACGGGTGCTGTGCAAGGCTTTTTCGGGGGCAAGACCGATCTGGCATTCCAGCGCTTCGTCGAGATCTGGGGCTCCATGCCCGAGCTGTACCTGCTCATCATCTTCAGTGCCGTGTTCGCGCCGAGCGTGGCGCTGCTGCTCATCTTGCTGTCGCTCTTCGGCTGGATGGGGCTGTCCGACTATGTGCGCGCCGAATTCCTGCGCAACCGCCAGCTCGACTACGTGAAGGCCGCCCGTGCCCTGGGCGTGGGCAACGCGCAGATCATCTGGCGCCACATCCTTCCCAACAGCCTCACGCCGGTGGTCACCTTCCTGCCATTCCGCATGAGCGCAGCCATCCTCGCGCTGACCTCGCTCGACTTCCTGGGCCTGGGTGTGCCGCCCGGAACGCCTTCGTTGGGCGAGCTGCTGAGCCAGGGCAAGAACAGCATCGATGCCTGGTGGATTTCGCTGTCCACCTTTGCGGTGCTGGTGACCACCTTGCTCTTGCTTACCTTCATGGGAGATGCCCTGCGCGATGCGCTCGATCCTCGAAAGGCCGACCAGTGACCGCACCGGACAGCACTCCCTTGCTGCAGGTTCGGGACCTGCACGTGCGCTTCGGCACCAAAGAGGTGGTGCGGGGCGTCAACTTTTCGATCGCGGCGGGCGAAAAGCTCGCGCTGGTGGGCGAGTCCGGCTCGGGCAAGACGATCACGGCACTGAGTTTGCTGCGTCTGGCGGGAG
>NZ_JALEGG010000202.1 GCF_022763525.1 Acidovorax sp. | reverse complement strand
GTGGTCGGCGGTCACGGCCAACGCGCGCACCTTGCGGGCCTGGATGTGGGTCTGCTTGTTGACCAGGTTGTCCTGGATGAACTGCACCTCGTTGCCCAGCACGGCGGTGATCCGCGGCGTGCCCCCGCGGTAGGGGATGTGCGTGGTGAAGGCGCCGGTGGCGGCCTTGAACATCTCCACGTTCAGCTGGCCCATGCTGCCCACGCCGCCGCTGCCGTAGTTGAGCTTGCCGGGATTCTTCTTGGCATAGTCCACAAACTCGGCAAAGGTCTTGAACGGCAGGCTGGAATGCACCACCAGCGCGTTGGGCTGGCGGCCCAGGATGGCGATGTTCTCGAAATCCTTGACCGGGTCGTAGCCAACCTTAGGCTGCGTCAGCGGGTTGGCCAGGTGGCTGCTTTGCGACGACACGACCAGCGTGTAGCCATCGGCCTTGGCGCGGGCCACATACTGCGCACCCACAGAGCCGCCTGCGCCAGCGCGGTTTTCCACCACGATGGGCACACCCAGAACCTTGGACAGCGGCTCCGAGTACTGGCGCGCCATGATGTCCACCGACCCGCCGGGCGGGAACGGCACCACGAGCGTGATGGGGCGCGAGGGGTATTTCTCATCGGCGGCCAGCGCCCCTTGCGGCGCAGTCAAGGCGGCCAGGCCCAGCGCCAGACCGGCGGACAGCAAGTGGCGGCGTGGGGAGGGTGTGGATCGCATGGTGGAGCCTTCTCTTCAATAAAAACGGAAACGGATTCGGAACGGGTCAGGGGTGGTCCAGCACGGCCAGCGCCACGGCCTGGGCGCGGGGCACGAAGGTGGACAGCTCGCAGTACTCGCGCTCGGTGTGCGCGTGGCCGCCCACGGGGCCGGTGCCGCACAGGGTGGGCACGCCCACCGAAGCCGTGAGGCCGCTGTCGGCCGCGCCGCCGGTGAACTCGCCCTGCACCTCAAAGCCCAGCGAGCGCGCGCCGCGCTGGTACAGCGCCAGCAGTTCGTCGGGGGTGGGCTTCATGGGCAGCGTGCGCCGCGCCTCGGTGATGCGGCCCTTTGTGCGCGGCACGGATTCTTCCTCGACGATGGCGCGCACCCGGGCGAGCAATTGCTCCGGATCGGTGTCGGCGGTGAAGCGCAGATCCACCTCGGCCTTGGCATGGGGCGCCACCATGTTGGGCACGATGCCGCCCTGGACCACGCCCACATTCACCGTGACGCCAGTGGCCGGTTCGGTCAGCGCATGCAGCGCCAGCGTCTTGCGGGCCAGCGCCTCGATGGCACTGGCGCCCGCCGCGTGGTTGATGCCGGCATGGGCGGCCACGCCCTCCACCTCGAACGCCACCACCATGGAGCCCTTTCGGCTGGTCACCAGGTTACCGCTGACACGGCCGGGCTCGGCGTTGAACACCGCCTTGGCACCGCGCACGTGGGCCATGATGCGCTCGCGCGTGGCGGGCGAGCCGATCTCCTCGTCGCACGAGAAGAACAGGTGCAGTGGCCCCGTGAGCCCGCCGCAGCGGGCAAACGCTTCGGCCACGAACACGTTCAGCACCAGGCCGGATTTCATGTCGGCCACGCCGGGGCCGTAGGCGCGCCCCTCTTCCACGCGGAAGGGGCGCCGCGCCACGGTGCCTGCGGGGTACACGGTGTCCATGTGGCCCATGAGCACGATGGGCGGGCCCTGCTCGGCACCCGGCACCTGGGCATGCAGCAGCACGCCGTAGCCGGGCACGGGCTCGAACTGCACGGCGATGCCCGCCGCGTGCAGCCGCGCGCGCAACGCCTCGGCCACGGCCGTTACGCCGGCTTCGTTGCGGCTGCCGCTGTCAATGTTGACCACAGTCTGCAATAGTTCTTGCATGGCACCGGCTTGGCCGGCCAACCAGGCCAGGATGCGCTCGCGCGCCTGAGGGTGTACTGCTTCTTCCACGGTATGCTGCATTGGCTCGAGTCTTGGCGCCCGCGACAAAGGGACGCTATGGCGGAAAGTGTTGCACGTCGTGCCTCGTTTTGCAATACATTTTTCATATAAGACTGATTTATGCAATCATCATTGCAAACACTATCCCCACTGCTACCCGACCGGCTGGCCCAGCACGGGGCCGCCCTCACGGCCAGCGAACGCGCCCTGGCGGACGCGCTGGGCCGGGACTACCCGCGCGCGCTGCTGGAGTCGGCCACCGCGCTGGCGGCCCGCATTGGCACCAGCGCGTCCACCGTGGTGCGGTTGTTCGCGAAGCTGGGCTATGCCAGCTATGCAGAGGCTCAGCGCGAGGCACGCGCCGAGGTGACGGCCATGTTGCAGACGGCCGGGCAGCGCGCCAGCGTCACCATCGGCACCCAGCGCAGCCTGCAGCAATGCGTGGACGACACGCTGCTGCACGACCAGCACAACATCACCGCCACGCGCGACGGGCTGGACATGCCGGCCTTCGAGGCCATGGCCACGCGCATCGCCGAGGGCCCGGGTCGGGTGTTCGTGCTGGCCCAGATCAACAGCGCCCCGGTAGCCGCCTGGCTGGCGCTGCACCTGAACATGTGCCGCCCCGGCGTGCACGAACTGGGCGCGGGCTCCGTGGCCGCCACCGACCAGTTGCTGTGGGTGCAACCCGAAGACACATTGCTGGCCTTCAGCATCCGCCGCTATGCCAGCGGCCCAGTGAAAGTCGCTCAGCGCTTTCGCGACGCAGGTGCGCAGGTGCTGGCCATCACCGACAGCCCCGCCGCCCCACTGGCCGCCCTGGCCCACCAGAGGGTGCAGGTGCGCACCTCCAACGCATCGCCGTTCGACTCCTACACCGCCGCTTTTTTCCTGTGCAACGCTCTCGTCTCGGCCGTGGCCCAGCTGCGCCACGAGGCCGTCTCCGAAGCTCTGAAGCGGCGCGATGGCCTGTGGGAGCATTTCGAGTCGCAGCTCATCCTGGACGGCACAACGCCCGCAGCGCAACGCAAAGGGAGGTCGCGCCGCACCGACAAGCGTGGTTGAGCCGGCGACATCAGAATGATCGGGCCTGCCCCTGCGTCGGCGGCCTCCAGGGAGATTTGTCGCAGCGGTGTCCGACGCTTCGACGGGCCAGCGGGAACGGTTGCACGCGGATGGACGCAGCCCCACGCGGCAAACACGCTGGGTTGGGACCCCATGAAAAAAGCGCTCCGAGGAGCGCTTTTGTCTTGCTTTGCGTTGATGAACCGTCCCCGCCCATGCAACTGGCGCGGCCCGCGCACGCAGCCGCCGGGAAAGGGCCGCCCCGGCAGCGCCCTCTGGGGGACGGCGCCGCAGGCGACTCGGGGGGCGATCAGTGCTGCAGGATCTTGTTGAGGAAGTCCTTGGTGCGGGGCTGGCGGGCGTCCGGGTTGTTGAAGAATTCCTCCTTGGAGCAGTCTTCCAGGATCTTGCCGCCCACGTCCATGAAGATCACGCGGTTGCTCACCTTGCGGGCAAAGCCCATCTCGTGGGTCACGCACATCATGGTCATGCCTTCGTTGGCCAGGCCCACCATCACATCCAGCACTTCGCCCACCATTTCGGGGTCGAGCGCCGACGTGGGCTCGTCGAACAGCATCACGATGGGGTCCATGGACAGCGCGCGCGCAATGGCCACGCGCTGCTGCTGGCCGCCCGAGAGCTGGCCGGGGAACTTGTCCTTGTGGGCGATCAGTCCCACGCGCTCCAGCATCTTGAGGCCGCGCTTCTTGGCGTCGTCCGCATTGCGGCCCAGCACCTTGATCTGCGCGATCGTCAGGTTGTCCGTCACCGACAGGTGCGGGAACAGCTCGAAATGCTGGAACACCATGCCCACGCGGCTGCGCAGCTTGGGCAGATTGGTGCTCGGGTCGTGCAGCTTCACGCCGTCCACCGTGATCTCGCCTTTCTGGAAGGGCTCCAGCGCGTTGATGGTCTTGATCAGCGTGGACTTGCCCGAGCCCGAGGGGCCGCAAACCACCACCACTTCACCCTTGTTGATAGTGGCCGAGCACTCGTTGAGCACCTGCACAGGGCCATACCACTTGGATACGTTCTTGAGTTCGATCATTTCTCTTTCTCCAATCTCTTCTTTCGTGTCACTTTTCCAGGGCGCGGCCGTCAAACTCGCACGGCCTGAGCCAGCGGACGCCGTGGAACTGGCTTTGCCAGGCCACCGGCGTCGTCCCCTTTGAGGGGGAAGGCGCGCAGCGCCTCAGGGGGTGTCATCGAATAATGGCGATCTTCTGGTGCAGACGCTTGACCATCCAGGACAGCGCATAGCACATCACGAAGTACAGGACGGCGGCAGCCAGGTAGGCCTCGATGGGGCGGCCGAAGTTCTTGCCCGCCACTTCAAAGCCCTTGAGCATGTCGTAGGCACCGATGGCATACACCAGCGACGTATCCTGGAACAGGATGATGGTCTGCGTTAGGAGCACCGGCAGCATGTTGCGGAACGCCTGGGGCAGGATCACCAGCTTCATGTTCTGGCCATAGGTCATACCCAGCGCCTGCCCGGCATACACCTGGCCCCGCGGAATGGACTGGATGCCCGCACGCATGATTTCGCTGAAGTAAGCGGCCTCGAACGCGATGAAGGTGATGATGGCCGACACCTCGGCGCCAATGGGGCGGCCGATGATGGCGGGCACCAGCAGGAAGAACCACAGGATCACCATCACCAGCGGGATGGAGCGCATGCCGTTGACGTAGATCGTGGCGGGCACATCCAGCCACTTGCGGCCCGAGAGGCGCATCAGGGCCAGCACCGTGCCGAAGAGCACGCCACCAATGGTGGCGATCACCGTGAGCGTCAGGCTGAAATACAGCCCCTTGAGCACGAAGTTGGAGATCAGATCCCAGTTGTAGAACGAAAAATCAAGCTTCATTTCAGTGCCCCCCACCCGCGCCGCTGGCGACGACCATTCCGGGAATCCGGGCACGCTTCTCGATGAAGGCCATGATGCGGTTGATCGCGAAAGCCGAGATGATGTAGAGCGTGGTCACCGCCAGGTACACCTCGATTCCGCGCGAGGTTTCTTCCTGCGCCTGCATGGCGAACATCGTGAGTTCTGCCACCGACACGGCAAACGCCACGGAAGAGTTCTTGAAGATGTTCATCGTCTCGCTGGTCAACGGCGGGATGATGATGCGAAACGCCATGGGCAGCAGCACATAGCGGTAGGTCTGGAAAGTGGTGAAACCCATGGCCAGGCCCGCATAGCGTTGGCCGCGCGGCAGCGCCTGAATGCCCGAACGTACCTGCTCGGCAATCCGTGCCGAAGTGAAGAAACCCAGCGCCAGCACCACCAGCGCAAACCCGGGAACGCCCTGCAAGACGGGGAAAATGCTGGGCAGCACGTGGTACCACAGGAAAATCTGTACCAGCAGCGGAATATTGCGGAACAGCTCCACCCAGGCATTGCCCAGGCGCACGATCATCGGCCGGTCCTGCAAAGTGCGCAGCGTCCCGATCACGGAGCCCAGTACAAGCGCCAGCACCAGGGCCAGCAGCGAAACAGACACCGTCCAGCCCCACGCCGACAGCATCCAGTCCAGATAGGTAATGTCGCCGCCCTTGCCAAAGCAGCTCTGCACGACTTCCCTGTCCATGGTGTCCTGGCAGAACACCTGCCAATCCCAACTCATAGGAGCACCCCTTCAATCCTTGGTATTGCGTTGGGCGCAACCCTTTGCGAGCCCAACAAAAAAGCCCCTTCAAACCGGCTGGCCGAAGGGGCACAAGCGTTCAATCCGTTACTTCTTCGCGTAGTCTTCCATGGGCTTGTCGTTGGGGTTGGCCCAGGCTTCCTTGGTGGCTTCAGACAGGGGCAGGCCGATCTTGGTGTTGGTCGGCGGCACGGGTTGCATGAACCACTTGTCATACAGCTTGGCCAGCGAGCCGTCCTTGATCTGGCGCTTGATGGAATCGTCCACGGCCTTCTTGAAGGCGGGGTCGTCCTTGCGCAGCATGCAGGCGATGGGCTCCACGTTCAGCACTTCGCCGACGATCTTGTAGTCGGCAGGGTTCTTGGACTTGGAGATGTTGGCCGCCAGGATGGAGCCGTCCATCACGAAGGCGTCGGCACGGCCGGTTTCCACCATCAGGAAGCTGTCGGCGTGGTCCTTGCCGAACACTTCCTTGAAGTCGATGCCGCCAGCGCGTTCGTGCTTGCGCAGGGTTTGCACCGAAGTGGTGCCGGTCGTGGTGGCCACGGTCTTGCCGTTCAGGTCCTTGATGGAGGCGATGCCCGAGTTGGCCTTGGTGGCGATGCGCACTTCTTCCACGTAGGTGGTCACGGCGAACGCCACGTCCTTTTGGCGGGCGGCGTTGTTGGTGGTGGAGCCGCACTCCAGGTCCACCGTACCGTTGGTCACCAGGGGAATACGGTTTTGCGAGGTCACGGGCTGGTACTTGACTTCCAGCTTGGGCAGGCCCAGTTGCTTCTGGATGTCAGCCAGGACAATTTCACCCATTTCAGTGTGAAAACCCACGTACTTGCCATTGCCCAGGGTGTAGGAAAGACCCGAAGACTCACGGACGCCGAGCGTCACGCTGCCCGAGGCCTTGATTTTGGCCAACGTGTCGGTGGCTTGTGCGAAAGCGCTACCGGCCGCCAGGGCGGTTACGGCAACCGCGAGCAAATGCTTCTTCATTGGTATCTCCTTGTGTATGAAGCGAAAAGAAGGGGGATTTTCAAAGGTTCGCCCACGCCGGGGTACCGGCAGGCCGCACTCTTCAAAAGGGGATCTTCGACCAGGATAGTAATCAGAACGGAACCTGGTCGGTAGGGTATTTCCAGAAGTCGCGCAACAGGTAGCTCACCGGCAGGTTCAGCACCGTGTTGTTGGGAGGAATGGGTTTGTTAAACCACTTGTCGTAAATCGGGTAGATCTCGCGGCTGGTGATGATGCGGCGCATTTCCTCGTCGATCAGCTTCTTGAACTCCGGATCGTCCTTGGGAAGCATGATCGCCAGCGGCTCAGTGGTCATGAATCGACCCACCACCTTCAGCGCCTTGGGGTCTGGGCGTCCGGCAGCAAGGCCATACAGAAGCACATCGTCCATCACGAACGCATCGGCTTCACCCTTTTCCACCATCTCCACCCCCTTGGCGTGGTCGGGGGCTTCCAGGATCGTGATGCCCATGACACGCTCGCGATTGAGCTGGTCCGCAGCCTTGAGAGGGGTGGTGCCCTTGGTGGACACCAGTTTCTTGCCGCCCAGGTCTTCCACGCGATCCACAGGACTGGAGGACTTCACCAGCAGCCGCGCCCCGGTGATGAAATGCGGAATCGTGAAGGCCACCTTCTGGCGACGCTCGGCATTGTTGGTGGTGGAGCCACATTCCATGTCGGCCTTGCCCTGCTCGATCATGGTGATGCGGTTCGCCGGGGTCACCTGCAAGAAATCGACTTCCATGTCCTTCTTGCCCGTCTTCTTGCGCACGGCCTCTGCCAGGCGCAGGCACAAATCCACCGCATACCCCACGGGCTTGCCGGACTGGCTGTCCACATACGAAAACGGCACAGAGGACTCGCGGTGGGCAATCACCAGCTTGCCTCCCGCGCTGATGCGATCCAGCACCGAGGCCTGCGCAGAAAACGCCGCCATGCAGCTGGCCACCAACCCCCAGGCGATTCCCCAATGCTGAACTCTCATAAGCTTCTCGGTCAATGAATGGACGGGATTAGCAATCTTCGTACCACGGGGGTGTTGAGCGGCGCGTTTTGCGGGATCCCAAACCAACGATGGCGCGAACTGTACGTGTCGTTACGAGGAAACTCCAATGCCGTTTGGGCGCGCAACTATGCAAATCGTTTATATCCGTATTTACCCTTAGCATGACCCTGCCTGTGCCTGCAGGTAGGTCCACAGGGCCTGGGCCATCCCTTTGGGCGCCTCTTTGCCCGCCGGCTTTTCCCGGTAGGCACGAACATCCATGGTCATCTGCATGGCTTCGCTGCCGGCGGGGGCCGCACTGACGAGGCGGCGCGAGCGCAGCTCCTTCTTGACGGCGCTGTGGGGCAAAAAGGCCACGCCGTGGCCTTCGAGGGCCATGGCCTTGAGGCCCTCGGCCATGTCGGTTTCGTAGACCCGCTCCAGGTGAATGGGCGTATCGGATTCCTTGAGGATCAGCTCCGTCACCCGGCCCAGATACGCGCCGGGGGCATAGCCCAGGTACGGCAGTGGCTGGCCGGCCCGGCCGGGCAATCGGTGCACGGGCTGGCCGTCGGCATCTGCCTTGCTGTAGGGCGACAAGACCTCCTGCCCCAGGCTCACCATCTCGTAGCGGTCCGCATCCAGCTGGAACGGCTGCGAGGGGTGGTGGTAGGCGATCAGCAGGTCGCACCCGCCTTCCACCAGGCGCATCACGGCATCGTGCACATTGAGGGCGATCAGCCGGCTTTTGAAGGGGCCGAATTTGTCGTGCAGGCTGGACACCCACGCCGGGAAGAAAGTGAACGCGAGCGTGTGCGGCACCGCGAACTCGATCATGTCCTTGCCTGCACTGGTGTGGGCCCGCAGCATGGCGCGCGTGTTCTGCAGGGACTGCAGCACTTCCAGGGCTTGGTCGTACAGCGTCTTGCCCGCGGGGGTGAGCCGGGTGGGGTAGGAGGTGCGGTCCACCAGATCGGTGCCGGCCCAGGCCTCCAAGGCCTGGATGCGCCGCGAAAAGGCGGGCTGGGTGACATGCCGCAACTGGGCAGAGCGGCTGAAGCTGCGCGTTTCCGCAAGACTGACAAAATCTTCGAGCCACTTGGTTTCCATGGCTGCATTATCCCTGCCCATCCGGGGTGCGGGGACCCCACGCCATGAGGGTTTTCATAGAGAAGCAGGGCCTGCAGCATCCCGAGTCAAGGGTAAACACGCAGGTTTGCCGACGCATAATGGAACGCAGCGCTAACCGCGCTTTTTTTGCGCTCGGGGCGTTGCACGCCCCAGGCCCCCGGTGCACAACACCGCCGGGCAGGGCAGCCGGCATTTGCGTGTTTGTCACCTCCACCCTGCTCCATGTCTCCACCTTCTTCCCCAGCGCCCACGGCTGATGCAGCTTCCACGGCCCACAGCCCCGACACTGAACCCCGCTCGTTGCGCATCGAAGACTGGCTTACCGTCATCGTGATGGCGCTGCTGGCGCTCATCACCTTTGCCAACGTGCTGGTGCGCTACTTCACCAACTCGTCCTTCGCCTGGACGGAAGAGATCTCGGTCTTTTTGATGATCGTTCTGGCCCTGGTCGCAGGCTCGGCCGCCGTGGCGCGCGACCAGCACATCCGCATCGAGTACTTTGCCGAGGGCGGCTCCGCCCTGCGCAGCAGGCGCCTGGCGATGCTGGGCGCGGCCACGGTGGCGGTGCTCTTCGGGCTCATCGCCGTGCTCAGCGTGCGCGTAGTGTGGGACGACTACCGCTTTGGCGAGACCTCCCCCGGCATCGGCGTGCCGCAGTGGTGGTACTCGATCTGGCTGCCTGTGATCTCGGCGCTCATCACGGCACGTGCCGTGGGCCTGTTCATTCGGCGCAGCCGCAGCCCGGCCGATGCCGGCAACGACGCCGCCCGGGACACCCAGCCATGATCGCCACGCTGCTCTTCGTGGCCTTTTTGGGCCTGATGTTCGTGGGCGTGCCCATCGGCGCTGCGCTGGGCCTGGCGGGCGCCGCCGCCATCGCCCTGGCCAATGCCGACAGCCAGTGGTTCGGCCTGTTGGCCGTGCCGCAGAACTTCTACGCAGGCCTGGGCAAGTACCCACTGCTGGCCATCCCGATGTTCGTGCTGGTCGGCTCCATCTTCGACCGCTCGGGCGTCGCCCTGCGCCTGGTCAACTTTGCCGTCTCAATAGTCGGGCGCGGCCCGGGCATGCTGCCGCTGGTGGCGATCGCCGTGGCGATGTTCCTCGGCGGCATCTCGGGCTCGGGGCCGGCCAACGCCGCTGCCGTGGGGGGCGTGATGATCGCGGCCATGTCGCGCGCGGGCTACCCGCCCTCGTTCTCGGCCAGCGTGGTGGGGGCTGCGGCGGCCACCGACATCCTCATCCCGCCCTCCGTGGCGTTCATCATCTATTCGGTGCTGGTGCCCGGCGCCTCGGTGCCCGCGCTGTTTGCGGCGGGCATGGTGCCCGGCGTGCTGGCGGGCATCGCGCTGATCGTGCCGGCCGTGTGGATGGCCCGCAGGCACAAGATGGGTGCACTCGAAGCCGAAATGCCCCGCCCCCCGTTTTGGAAGAGCCTGCGCGAGGCCACCTGGGGCCTGGCCGCGCCGGTGCTGATTTTGGGCGGCATGCGCGCCGGATGGTTCACCCCCACCGAGGCCGCCGTGGTGGCGGTGTTCTACGGCCTGTTCGTGGGCATGGTGATCCACCGCACGATCACCGTGCGCGACCTGTTCCCCATCCTGCGCGAATCGGGCGAGCTGTCGGCCGTGATCCTCATCGTGGTTTCGCTGGCGGGCATCTTTGCGTATTCGCTGTCCACGCTGGGCGTGATCGACCCGGTGGCCAAGGCCATCGTGAACTCGGGCCTGGGCGAGTACGGCGTGCTGGCGCTGCTCATCGTGCTGCTGATCACCGTGGGCATGTTCCTCGACGGCATCTCGATCTTCCTGATCTTCGTGCCGTTGCTGCTGCCCATCATGAACCACTACCAGTGGGACCCGGTGTGGTTCGGCGTGATCCTGACCCTGAAGGTGGCCCTGGGCCAGTTCACCCCGCCGCTGGCCGTGAACCTGATGGTGTCATGCCGCATTGCCGGCGTGCGCATGGAATCGACCGTGCGCTGGGTGGGCTGGATGCTGCTGGCCATGTTCCTCGTGATGGTGGCAGTGATCGCCTTTCCGCAGCTGGCGCTGTGGCTGCCAGCCCGGCTGGGGTATTGAAGTACGAATGAAAATGCCATCTAGCGCTTATTCCACAAGCGCTGGTAGCTAGATTTTTTATAGCAAGGAGACTGAACCATGAAACTGCGCACCTTCCTCACGTCCACCCTGGCAGCCGCGGCCGCCCTGGCCTTCGCCGCTCCGGCCGCCATCGCGCAGACCGCCTACAAGAGCGAGTACCGCATGTCACTCGTGCTGGGTCCCGCGTTCCCATGGGGCAAGGGCGGCGAGCTGTGGGCCAACAAGGTCCGCGAGAAGACCAATGGCCGCATCAACATCAAGCTGTACCCCGGCGTCTCGCTGATCCAGGGCGACCAGACGCGCGAATTCAGCGCGCTGCGCCAGGGCGTGATCGACATGGCCGTGGGCTCCACCATCAACTGGTCGCCGCAGGTCAAGCAGCTCAATTTGTTCTCGCTGCCCTTCCTGTTCCCCGACTACGCCGCCGTGGACGCCGTGACGCAGGGCGACGTGGGCAAGCAGATCTTCGCCACGCTGGACAAGGCGGGCGTGGTGCCGCTGGCCTGGGGTGAAAACGGCTACCGCGAGATCTCCAACTCCAAGCTCGCGATCAAGTCGCCCGCCGACCTCAAGGGCCTGAAGATCCGTGTCGTGGGCTCGCCCCTGTTCCTGGACACCTTCACCGCGCTGGGTGCCAACCCCACGCAGATGAGCTGGGCCGACGCGCAGCCCGCGTTCGCCAGTGGCGCCGTGGACGGCCAGGAGAACCCCATCGCCGTCTACCAGGCCGCCAAGCTGCACACCGTGGCCCAGAAGCACATCACGATGTGGGGCTACGTGAACGATCCGCTGGTGTTCGTGGTGAACAAGGACATCTGGAACAGCTGGACGCCCGCCGACCGCGAAATCGTGAAGCAGGCCGCCATCGACGCCGGCAAGGAAGAAATCGCCATCGCACGCAAGGGCATGGTCGAAGCCGACAAGCCTCTGCTCAAGGACATTGCCGCCAATGGCGTGACCATCACCCAGCTGTCCGCCACCGAGCGCGAAGCCTTTGTAAAGGCCACGCGCCCCGTGTACGAAAAGTGGAAGAGCCAGATCGGCGCCGACCTGGTGACTGCAGCCGAGAAGGCCATTGCGGCGCGCAAGAAATAAGCAGCGCCCGCCACCTCCGCACCCTCGGCCACGCGAAGGCGCTATGTAAACAATAGCTGCCGGCGCTTGCCCATCAAGCGCCAGCAGCTATTTTTGCTTCAAACCGCCATCCGATACCGGGTGCTTGGCCGCGTTCTTGCGCAGCTTGTTCTCCACCGCCTGCGCCAAGTCCACACCTGCGTGGTCTGCCAGCTGCAGCAGGTACAGCAACACATCGGCCACTTCGTCGGCAATGGGCTCCTTCAGCGCCGGATCGTGGCGCGCCGCCAGCGACTGCTCGGGCGTCATCCACTGAAAGATCTCTGCCAGCTCGGCAGCCTCCACCATCAGCGCCATGGCCAGGTTTTTGGGCGTGTGATAGGGCTGCCACTGGCGCTCGGCCGCGAAGGCACGCAGCCGGGCCTGCAGGGCACCGAGATCGACAGTGGTCATCAAAACTCCTGATTTGATAGCCGCAGGCGCATGTCCTTCGAGCGCCAACGGGTTACTTGACGCAAGTCTCAGACCGGCGACACCGGCGCTTCACCCGCCAAATGGCGCCGCGCGTTCTCCAGGAACCGGTCCACCGATGCCTGCACCGCTTCGGGCGACCAGCCCGCCACGTGGGGCGTGAGCACCACGTTGCCGAGGTCCAGCAGTTCGGCGGGAGGCGCGGGCTCGCTCTCATACACGTCCAGCCCCGCGCCCGCAATGGTTCCGGCGCGCAGCGCCTGGGCCAGCGCCGCGGTATCGATCACGCTGCCCCGTGCGATGTTGACCACGTAGCCGCTCGGCCCCAGGGCCTGCAGCACCTGCGCGTTCACCAGATGCTGCGTTCCCGCGCCGCCGGGCGTGGCGATGACCAGCACGTCGGCCCACTCCGCCAGCGCCATCACGTCGGGAAAGTAGCGGTGCGCCACATCGCTGCGCACACTGCGGTTGTGGTAGCCCACCTCCATCTCGAAACCCAGCGCGCGCTGCGCGATCTTCTTGCCAATGGTGCCCAGGCCGACGATGCCCAGGCGTTTGTGCGACACGTTGGGCGGAAGCGGCAGCGCCGTGCGCCACACGCCCTGGCGCGTGAGGGTGTCGAGCCTGGGAATGCCGCGCACGGTAGCGATCAGCAGGCCGAAGGCGTGGTCGGCCACGCAGTCGTCGTTGGTGCCTGCGCCGTTGGCGACCACGATGCCGCGCGCCTTGGCGTGCGCCACGGCGATGTTCTCGTAGCCCGCGCCCAGGGCGCAGATGAGGGTGATGTTCGACAGGGCATCGATCTGCGCGGCGGAAAGGCCGGTGGAGCCAATGGTGAGCACCACGCTGATGCGCGGGCCATGTTCTTCGATGGCAGCCGCGGCCTGCGCCGCGTCCGGCGCATAGATCACCTCGAACGACTGCGCCATCTGGGCGCGGTGGTCCTCGGACAGGAACATGAGGGCAAGCAGGACAGGCTTCATGAATGAAAAGTCATCGGGTCAAGGGAAAAAAAGGGGGCGTCGGGAAGCGCTTCACGCCGCGGGGTCACTCTGCTGGATAGCCCACATCCTGGCGTAGCGCTCGCCGCGCGCCAGCAGCTGGGTGTGCGTGCCGCGTTCGATGATGCGGCCGGCCTCCATCACGAGGATCTCGTGCGCATGGACCACCGTCGACAGCCGGTGGGCAATCAGCAGCGTGGTCTTGTTCTGCGCGGCGCTTTGCAGCTCGGCCTGGATGGCGCGCTCGTTGGCCGAGTCCAGCGCGCTTGTGGCCTCGTCGAAGATCAGAATCGGTGGATTCTTGAGCAGCGTGCGGGCAATCGCCACGCGCTGCTTTTCGCCGCCGGAGAGCTTGAGCCCGCGCTCGCCCACCATGGTTTCGTAGCCCCGGGGTGTGCTGGCAATGAAGTCATGGATGCGCGCGGCACGGGCGGCGGCCTCCACCTCGGCCTGCGTCGCGCCCGTGCGGCCGTAGGCGATGTTGTAGGCCACGGTGTCGTTGAACAACACCGTGTCCTGCGGAACGATGCCGATCGCCTGGCGCACGCTCGCCTGCGTCACGCTGCGGATCTCCTGCCCCGCAATGGTGATGCGCCCCTGCTGGATGTCGTAGAAGCGAAACAGCAGCCGCGCCAGTGTGGACTTGCCAGAGCCCGAAGGCCCCACCACCGCCACCGTCTTGCCCGCCGGGATCTCGAAGCTCACGCCCTGCAGGATGGGGCGCGCTGCGGCGTTGGCAGCGTCGTAGGCAAAGTGCACATCCTCAAAGCGCACGGTGGGCTGGTCCAGCCCTGTCAGCGGCTGGGCGCCGGGCGCATCGGCCACCTCGCGCTCCTTGTCCATGAGCGTGAACATCTTGTCCAGGTCGGTCAGGCTTTGCTTGATCTCGCGGTAGATCACGCCCAGGAAGTTGAGCGGGATGTACAGCTGGATCATGAAGGCGTTGACCATGACCAGGTCGCCCAGCGTCATGCGGCCGTCGACCACGCCCTGCGTAGCGCGCCAGAGCATGGCCACGAGGCCGGTGGCGATGATGAGCTGCTGGCCGGTATTGAGCATCGACAGCGTGGTCTGGCTCTTCAGGCGCGCGCGGCGCAGGCGCTCCAGGCTCTCGTCGTAGCGGCGGGCCTCGAAGGCTTCGTTGTTGAAATACTTCACCGTCTCGTAGTTCAGCAGCGAATCCACGGCCTTGGTGTGCGCGGCCGAATCGAACTCGTTGGCCTCGCGGCGGAACTTGGTGCGCCACTCCGTCACCAGCACGGTGTAGGCGATGTACAGCACCAGCGCCGTGAGCGTGATCCAGGCGAACCAGGCATCGAACTTGACGGCCAGCACGCTGAGCACCAGCACCACCTCGATGAGCGTGGCGAACACGTTGAACAGCGAGAACGAGATCAGCGACTCGATGCCGCGCACCCCCCGTTCGATGTCGCGCGTCATTCCGCCAGTCTGGCGCTCCAGGTGAAAGCGCAGCGACAGCGCATGCAGATGCTGGAATGTCTGCAGCGCGATCGAGCGCGCGGCGCCTTGCGTGGCCTTGGCAAACACCAGTTCACGCAATTCGGTGAAAACCGACGTGGACAGGCGCAGTGCGCCGTAGGCCAGCAGCAGCCCCATCGGCACCACCAGGAGCGCGGCGGGGTCGCCCGGCTTGAAGTTCATCGCATCCACCAGCGTCTTGAGCAGCAGCGGCACGCCCACATTGGCCAGCTTGGCGCCCACCATGAACACGATGGCCGCCACCACGCGCCATTTGTACTGCCACAGGTAGGGCAGCAGGCGGCGCAGGGTGGTCCAGTCGGATCGGGCAGGCGCGGCGGTGCCGGGCAAGGGGGGCGCAATTTCGCCGTGGTGGCGCATGGGGGACAATTCCGGGTTGTTGTTCTTACCGACCCGGCTGACGCCCAGGTGGTCTGGCAGGCTGAACGCCCACCAGAAACCCATGGTTCATGGTTCCCGATGGACCGGATCAGCCCCAACCGAGATTGTGCCCATGTCTGCCGTTTTCAGCCCGCCACCTGCCGCATTGCCCACCGACAAGGAGCTCGTGCTCAAGGTCATCCCCATGCCAGCCGACACCAACGGCAACGGCGACATCTTTGGCGGATGGGTGATGGCCCAGGTCGACCTCGCCGGATCGGTGCTGCCGGCGCGCTACATCCAGGGCCGCATGGCCACGGTGGCGGTGAACGAGTTTGTCTTCAAGCAGCCCGTGCGCGTGGGCGACATCCTGTCGTTCTTTTCGGCCATCACGCGGGTGGGCAACACCTCGGTCACCGTGGAAGTAGAAGTCTATGCAGAGCGATTTTCCGCCCAGGGCCAGTATGTGAAAGTCACCGAGGCGCGGCTGACCTATGTGGCCATCGACGAGCAGGGGCGCCCCCGGCCGGTGCCCAAACGCACGCCCGCCTGAGGCCCGTTCATGCCCATGCAAGCGCCGGGGCGTGCAATGACCCAATTTCGCTCCACCCCTTCGGGCGGTGGTCCGTGCGGGCGGTCTACAGCATTGCGGCGATTGGCCATGCCGAGCTTTTGGCTGCGCACCGCGCCTTGCACACCATTTCGCAGAGACCGCTGCGCGCCCCCTGGGAGATCGTCACCAGGCTCTGAGGGACTATTGAAAGCCGCCCAGGAGCGAATCTGAAAAACCGCCCCGGCACGTGCGCTGGCGGGGCGGTCGGATGCCGATGGCGGGGGCTTTATGCGGCCATGGCCGTCGGCTCGGCACGCAGCGGCGCCGATGCAGAGCGGTGCGGTTGAGCGCCCGACGACGCCGCAGCCCCGTTGGAAAAGCCAGAGACAATCTCGCCCGCGAGCTGCCCGCCCTCTTCCACCACCAGCTTGCCATAGCGTATCTTGCCGTTGACCTTGCCGGTGCTGTAGATGACGAGCTTCTGGCGCACAGTGAGCGTGCCGTCGAACTCGCCGTGGATCTCCGCGATGTCGATTTCGGCGGAACCCTTGAACGCGCCGTTGTGCGAGATCTGGATGACCCGCGAATCCATCGTGGCCTCCACGGTGCCTTCCACCACCAGGGTGTCGCAATCGGTGATCTCGACGCCCTTGAGCTTGATATTGGGACCCACCGTGAGCTTGCTGCCCGACGAGTCGCTGGCGGACGGGGCTGCAGCCGGCGTGATGGCCGGTGCCGGGTTGGCAGGGGCGGCTGATGTGTT
>NZ_JALEGG010000020.1 GCF_022763525.1 Acidovorax sp. | reverse complement strand
GGGGCCACCCTTTCGCGGGATCTTCTCGCCTGCGGCCACGTCGATGACGTAGATGGTCAAGTCGGACAGCTCGGGGCTGAAGGTGGCGGCCAGGTTGTCGCCGCCGCTTTCCACGAAGACGATGTCGGCGTTGGGGAAATCGCCCAGCATGCGGTCGATGGCCTCCAGGTTGATGGAGCAGTCTTCGCGGATGGCGGTGTGGGGGCAGCCGCCGGTTTCCACGCCCAGGATGCGCTCGGGCGGCAGCGCGCCGCTCACGGTAAGCAGGCGCTGGTCTTCCTTGGTGTAGATGTCGTTGGTGATGGCCACGAGGTCGTAGTCATCGCGCATGGCCTTGCACAGCATTTCGAGCAAGGTGGTCTTGCCGGAGCCGACGGGGCCGCCAATGCCCACGCGCAGAGGGGGCAGATTCTTGGTGTGGTTTGGGATGTGGTGCAGTGCGCTGGTGGTGGGCATCGTCATGATCGGAAGAGGCGGGAGTACTGGGTTTCATGCTGCGCCGAGAGGATGGCGAGCATGGGAGAAAAGGCCTGGCGCTCGCTGTCCATGAGGCCTGCGGCGTGGTCGGCGGCGGCAGGGATGGCGCCGGCCAGTCGCGCCAGGATGCGCTGGCCCGCGCTTTGGCCCAACTGCATGGACTTGAGTGCGGCCTGCACCATGTTTTCGGCCCAGCCAAAGGCATAGGCCAGCAGCACATCACGCACGGGGGCTTGGGTAGTGGACGCGGCCAGGGCAAAGGCCACGGGGTAGGTGGGGGGCAGGGCGGCCAGGTGGTGGATGGCGGGCATGATGGCTTCGTCGCCTTGGTGCTGGTTGCGCAGCCAGTCGGCCATCGACCGGCCCATCTGCTCGGTCTGCAGCCGCAGCTCGCTGGTTTCGCGGGTGTGCAGCACCCAGTCGTTCAGCTCTTTCACGTGCAGCAGGTCGTCGCGTCGCCACGCCCCCAAGGCCTTGGCGATGAGCGCCATGTCGCCGCGCGCCTGGGTGATGTGGAGTTGGTCCAGCAGCCAGTCGCCCACGGCGGTTTCGCTGTCCAGGCCCGCGTTTTCAATGGCGCTTTCCAGCCCTTCGGAATACGAGAACCCGCCTACGGGCAGCGCGGGGGAGGCGAGCCACATCAGCTGCAGGAAGCTGGCGGCGGGCAGGGGCGCGGGGCGGTCCAGGCGCATGGCGCGGAGGGTCAGTGGTCGTGGTTGCAGTGGGGGCCGTGCACATGCCCCTGGGCCACCACGGGGATGGACACGGTGCGCCCGCGGCCCGGGGCTGCGGTGTTTGCTGCTGCGTGGCTGTGATCGTGCCCATGGTCATGTCCGTGGTCATGCCCACCATGATGGTGGTGCCCGCCACCGTGTCCCGCCGCATAGGCCCCGCCTTCGGGTTCGAACGGCAGGTTCTGCTCCGTCACGATGAGGTGCATGGCGCGCAGCATGTCTGCCAGCACATGGTCGGGTTCGATCTTGAGGTGGTCAGGCTGCAGTTCGATGGGCACGTGGCGGTTGCCAAGGTGGTAGGCGGCGCGGGTCAGATCGAAAGGCGTGCCGTGCGTGGCGCAGGGCGTGATGACCAGCACGGGCTGCGGGGCGGCCACGACCCGCACCAGCGAGCCGTCCTCGGCCACCAGCACGTCGCCGCCGCGTACCAAGGTGCCACGGGGCAGGAAGATGCCCAGTTCGCGGCCGGCCGAGTCGGTGGCGGCAAAGCGGCTTTTCTGGCGCACGTCCCAGTCGAGTTCGATGGTAGGGGCGCGCTTGAGCAGCACGGGGGCGAGGCCCTGGCCTTGGGGGAGGAGTTTGGAAACTTGAATCATGGAAGTAGCTGGGGACGTTGCGTCACGGAGGCGAAAGCGGCATTGTCCGCCTGAGGCGCGGCGCGGCTGCGCGGGGCGTTCAAAGCACCCGTGTCATGAAGCGGCTGTGGGGGTCCGGTACATAGCTGCCGAACGGATCGCAGTCGGTAAAACCGTAGCGGCGGTACAGCTGGTAGGCCGGTTCAAAAAATGGCTGGCTGCCGGTCTCCAGGCTGACGCGCTGGTAGCCCAGGTCGACGGCCTGGCCCAGGATGTGTTCGAGGATGGCGCGGCCCACGCCGAGGCCGCGTACCGACCCGGCGCTGCGCATGGATTTGAGTTCGGCGTGCTCGGCACTCAGGTGCTTGAGGGCGCCCGTGCCCACCAGCCGCCCGGGTGCAGGCTCGTTGTCGTCCGCCAGCCACGCCGTCCAGAAGCGGATTCCGGGCCGGCGCAGCTGGTCCATGTCCAGTGCGTGCACGCTCTCGGGCGGCGAGGTGGCGCGCATGTCCTGCAGATGCTCTTCCATGAAGGCGGCGATGCGCGGATCACTCAAGTCGTCCAGGCGGATGGAGAGGCTGTCTAGCAACGGGCTCATGGTGGCGATGTCAGAACAGGAAATACCGCTGCGCCATGGGCAGCACGGTGGCGGGTTCGCAGGTCAGCAGCTGCCCGTCGGCGCGCACGGTGTAGGTTTGTGCGTCCACCTCCATCTTGGGCGTGTAGCTGTTGTGCACCATGTGCTGCTTGCGCACGCCGCGGATGTTGCGCACGGCGCTGAGCTGTTTGCGCAGGCCGAAGCGTTCGCCAACGCCTGCGTTCAGCCCGGCCTGCGACACAAAGGTGAGCGAGGTCTTGGCAATGGCCCCGCCAAACGCGCCGAACATGGGCCGGTAGTGCACAGGCTGGGGCGTGGGGATGGAGGCGTTCGGGTCGCCCATGGCGGCCATGGCGATCAGGCCGCCTTTGAGGATGAGCGCGGGCTTCACGCCGAAGAACGCGGGCTTCCAGATCACGATGTCGGCCCACTTGCCCACCTCCAGCGAGCCCACCTCGTGGCTGATGCCGTGGGCAATGGCGGGGTTGATGGTGTACTTGGCCACGTAGCGCTTGATGCGCGTGTTGTCGTTGCGGGCGGTGTCCCCCTGCAGGCTGCCACGCTGCACTTTCATCTTGTGCGCCGTCTGCCAAGTGCGCAGGATGACCTCGCCCACGCGGCCCATGGCCTGGCTGTCGCTGCTCATCATGCTGATGGCGCCCAGGTCGTGCAGGATGTCCTCGGCCGCGATGGTCTCCTTGCGGATGCGGCTTTCGGCAAAGGCCAGGTCTTCGGCAATGCTGGCGTCCAGGTGGTGGCACACCATGAGCATGTCCACGTGCTCGTCCAGCGTGTTGTGCGTGTACGGCATGGTGGGGTTGGTGGAGCTGGGCAGGAAGTTGGCCTCGCCCACCACGCGCAAGATGTCCGGCGCGTGCCCGCCACCCGCGCCTTCGGTGTGGAAGGCGCAGATGCCGCGCCCGCCCACGGCGGCAATGGTGTTCTCCACAAAGCCGGATTCGTTGAGCGTGTCGGAGTGGATGGCGACCTGGGTGTCGGTGGCTTCGGCCACGTCCAGGCAGTTGCTGATGGCCGAAGGCGTGGTGCCCCAGTCTTCGTGGAGCTTGAGGCCGATGGCGCCTGCGTCGATCTGCTCGTGCAGCGCCTCGGGCAGGCTGGCGTTGCCCTTGCCGAGAAAGCCCAGGTTCATGGGGAAGGCATCGGCCGCCTGCAGCATGCGTTCCATGTTGAACGGGCCCGACGTGCAGGTGGTGGCCAGCGTGCCCGTGGCCGGGCCCGTGCCGCCACCCAGCATGGTGGTCACGCCGCTGGCCAGGGCCTCTTCGATCTGCTGCGGGCAGATGTAGTGGATGTGGCTGTCGATGCCGCCTGCGGTGACGATGTTGCCCTCGCAGCTGATGACCTCGGTGCCGGGGCCGATGATGATGTCCACCCCGGGCTGCGTGTCCGGGTTGCCGGCCTTGCCGATGGCGGCGATGCGGCCTGCGCGCAATCCGATGTCGGCCTTGAAGATGCCGGTGTGGTCCACCACCAGGGCGTTGGTCAGCACGGTGTCCACCGCACCTTGGGCGTTGCTGCGCTGGCTTTGCGCCATGCCGTCACGGATGGTCTTGCCGCCGCCAAACTTCACCTCTTCGCCATAGCTGCCGGCGCGCAGGGTGTGGTCGGCTTCGACTTCCAGGACCAGTTCGGTGTCGGCCAGGCGCAGGCGGTCGCCCACGGTGGGGCCGAACATTTCGGCATAGGCGCGTCGTCCAATCGTTGCCATGGTGGGGTGCTCCGCTAGAACTGGGTACTATTTTTTTGATAGCTGCTTGCGCTTGTCCAGCAAGCGCTAGGAGCCAATTTCACTAAAAACGATCTACAACGCGCCCTGCGTCAGGCCCTGGAAGCCGTACACCGTGCGGTCGCCCGCGTAATCCACCAGCTCCACGGTGCGCTCCTGCCCGGGCTCAAAGCGCACGGCGGTGCCCGAGGCGATGTTCAGCCGCATGCCGCGCGCGGCGGCGCGGTCAAAGCCCAGGGCGTTGTTGGTCTCGGCAAAGTGGTAGTGCGAGCCGATCTGGATGGGCCGGTCGCCGGTGTTACGCACCACCAGCGTGAGGGTGCGGCGGCCGGTGTTGAGCGTGTGCTCGCCGGGGTCGGTGAGAAGTTCGCCGGGGATCATGGAGGGGCTCCTGCTGGAAGGGGCTTAGGCCATCTGCGCCAGCAGGGCGCCACCCATCAGCGCCACGGCCATGCCAGCGGTGCGGCTCAGCCATACGGCGCGCTGCCGCAGGGCCCAGCCCGCAGCCAGGCCCCCGCCATGCAGCAGCACGGTGGCGGTCAGCATGCCGGCCAGGGTCTGCCAGGCGTTGGCATCGCCCGCCAGCTCGTAGCCATGGGCCACACCATGGAAGACAGCGAACACGCCCACCCCCAGCGCAGCCACCAGCCCGGGCACCTGCAGGCGCGACACGACCAGCAGGCCCGTGACCAGCAGCGACGCGGCAATCATGGGCTCCACCGCAGGCAGCGCCACACCCTGCAGGCCCAGCACGGCGCCCACCAGCAGCATGGCCGCAAAGCCCACGGGGCCCCACAGCAGGTCACGCCCGGCGCTGCGGGCGGACAGCGCGCTCCACAGGCCCACGGCCACCATGGCGGCCAGGTGGTCCAGGCCAAAGAGTGGGTGCGCAAAGCCGCTCAGAAAGCTGTTGTGGAGGTGGGCTTCAGCGCCAGTATGGGCGCTGGCGCTTGTGCTGATGGCGCTGGCAGCTATAAAAAAAAGAGAGGCTGTGTGGCGGTGCGAGAGTGCGATGCGCATTGGGGGCTCCACAGAGAAAAGGGGGGGTAGGAAAGGGGTCAGACGATCGGCTGATGCACGGTGACCAGCTTGGTGCCATCGGGAAACGTCGCCTCGACCTGGATGTCCGGGATCATCTCGGGAATGCCGTCCATCACGTCGTCACGCGTGAGCACCGCACGGCCTTCGCTCATGAGCTGCGCCACGGTCTTGCCGTCGCGCGCGCCCTCCATCACAGCGGCGCTGATCAGGGCCACGGCCTCGGGGTAGTTGAGCTTCAGGCCCCGGGCCTTGCGGCGCTCGGCCAGCAGGGCGGCGGTGAAGATGAGGAGCTTGTCTTTTTCGCGAGGAGTCAGTTCCATTCCGTTTCACTCCATGCTGGGGTTATTAGCTCGCCCGGCCGCTGACGCGGCCGAACGCGAGGAGTCAGTTCCATGTCGTTTCACTCAATGTCAATGTGTGGCTGAGCGCGCGAACCATCATAGTCAGCAAGGCCCATGCCCGGCCATACGCCAGAGGGCGCAGGCCGTGCGGCGCGGTGGCATGGAAACTGCACCGCCAGGCTGGTTAAACCCGCCGCGCCCATGACCCCGTCCACCTCCGCCCTCCCGCCCTCCGCACAGGTGCCACCGGAGGCCGCGCAGCCGGGCATGGGCGCGCAGGCCCCGCAGCAGGTCGTCAAGGTGCGGCGCGACTACAACAGCTGGGTGGCCACCGAGACCATGGAGGACTACGCGCTGCGCTACACGCCGCAGCGCTTTCGCAAGTGGTCCGAATGGCGTGTAGCCAACACGGCGTTTGGCGCAGCGTCGTTCCTGATCCTCGAAGCCGTGGGTGCCACGCTGCTGGTGCAGTACGGCTTCATCAACGCCTTCTGGGCCATCGTGGCCACGGGGCTCATCATCTTTCTGGCGGGGCTGCCCATCAGCGTGTACGCCGCCCGCTACGGCGTGGACATGGATTTGCTCACGCGCGGCGCGGGTTTTGGCTACATCGGCTCCACGCTCACCTCGCTGATCTACGCGAGCTTCACTTTCATCTTCTTCGCGCTGGAGGCTGCGGTGATGGCCTACGCGCTGGAGCTGGCGCTCGACATCCCGCCCACCTGGGGCTACCTGCTCTGCGCCATTGTGGTGATTCCGCTCGTCACGCACGGCGTATCGGCCATCAGCCGGCTGCAGGTGTGGACGCAGCCGCTGTGGCTGGTGATGCTGGTGGTGCCGTTTGGCTACGTGCTGATGCGCGATCCTGGTGCGTTTGCCGGGGTGGTGCACTATGGTGGTGAATCAACGCGCGGCGCCACATTCCAGTTGCCCCTGTTTGGTGCGGCGCTCACCGTGGGCATTGCGCTCATTACCCAGATGGGGGAGCAGGCCGACTACCTGCGTTTCATGCCCGCCCGCACCGCCACCACGCGCGGGCGCTGGTGGCTGGGCGTGCTGGTGGGCGGGCCGGGCTGGGTGGTGCTGGGGGTGCTCAAGATGCTTGGCGGCGCACTGCTGGCCTGGCTGGCACTCACCCACATGGTGCCGGCGGACCGCGCGGTGGACCCGAACCAGATGTACCTGGTGGCGTATGAATACGTGTTCCCGCACTACGGCTGGGCGGTGGCGGCCACGGCGCTGTTCGTGGTGGTGTCGCAGATGAAGATCAACGTGACCAACGCCTACGCGGGATCGCTGGCCTGGTCCAACTTCTTCTCGCGCCTCACGCACAGCCACCCGGGGCGGGTGGTGTGGGTGGTGTTCAACACGCTGATCGCCTTCATGCTGATGGAGATGAACGTGTTCCGCGCCATGGGCGAGGTGCTGGGGCTGTACTCCAACATCGCCATCGCCTGGATCATGGCCGTGGTGGCGGACCTCGTCATCAACAAGCCGCTCGGCCTGTCGCCCAAGGGCATCGAGTTCAAGCGCGCGCACCTGTACGACATCAACCCCGTGGGCGTGGGCGCCATGGCGCTGGCCTCGGTGGTTTCCATCAGCGCGCACCTGGGCCTGTTCGGGCCGTTGCCGCAGGCGTTTTCGGCGGTGATCGCCATGGCGGTGTCGTTTGTGACTGCACCGCTGATCGCCTGGGCCACGCAGGGCAAGTACTACATCGCACGCCAAAGCAGCGAGCCCGTGGCCGTGCCCATGAGCGGCCCCGTGCCCGGCGCTCGGGCGGCGGACCTGGGCAGCTACCAGCGCCTCACCGCGGTGCAGCGTTGCGTGATCTGCGAGCGCGAATACGAGGCGCCCGACATGGCCCAGTGCCCCGCCTACCGCGGCGCCATCTGCTCGCTGTGCTGCACGCTGGATGCGCGCTGCGGCGACCTGTGCAAGCCGCACGCGAGCATGGCCGTGCAGTGGTCGGCCGCGCTGCGCTGGGTGCTGCCGCGCGCGATCTGGCGCTATCTGGACACGGGGCTTGGCCACTTCCTGCTGCTGATGCTGGTGATCGCGCCGCTGCTGGCCTCGGTGATGGGCATGCTGTACCACCAGGAGCTCAACACCATCGCGCAGGCGGCGACCGACACCGAGGTGATGGCTGCGCCCGAAGTGGCCTTGCGCTCGGGCCTGCTCAAGGCCTATCTGGCGCTGCTGGTCATCTCCGGCATCGTGGCCTGGTGGCTTGTGCTGGCGCACAAGAGCCGCCAGGTGGCGCAGGAAGAGTCCAACCGCCAGACGGGCCTGCTCATGCGCGAGATCGAACTGCACCGCCAGACCGACGAGGCCCTGCAGACCGCGCGCCGCGTGGCCGAGCAGGCGCAGCAGGCCGCAGAGCAGGCCAACCAGGCCAAGAGCCGCTACATCAGCGCCATCAGCCACGAGATCCGCACGCCGCTCAACTCCATCCTGGGCTATGCGCAGCTGATGGGCGAGGATGCCAGCGTGCCCCCGCACCGCAAGCAGGCCGTGCACGTGATCCGGCGCGGCGGCGAGCACCTGCTGTCGCTCATCGAGGGTACGCTGGACATCGCGCGCATCGAGTCCGGCAAGCTCAAGCTGGACGTCGCTCCCATGCGCTTTGCCGACGGGCTGCACGAGATCGCGGGCCTGTTCGAGCTGCAGGCCGCCGCCAAGGGCCTGGCTTTCCAGTTCGACGTGCAGGGCGTGATTCCCGAGGTGGTGCGCGCTGACGAACAGCGCCTGCGGCAGATCCTCATCAACCTGCTGGGCAACGCCATCAAGTTCACCGCCCAGGGCACCGTCACGCTGCGCGTGCGCTATGCGCGCGAGATGGCGCGCATCGACGTGCAGGACACGGGCCCCGGCCTCACGCCGGGCGAGATCGAGCGCATCTTTGAGCCCTTTGCGCGGGGCGGCGCGCACACCACCAACAGCAGCCAGGCCGCACCCGGCGCGGGCCTGGGCCTCACCATTGCCAAGATGCTCACCGCGCTGATGGGGGGCGAGCTCACGGTGACCAGCACGCCCGGCGCCGGGTCGGTGTTCCATGTCAAGCTCTTCCTGCCCGAGGTGCATGCCGAGGC
The DNA here is from genome assembly GCF_022763525.1 of Acidovorax sp. Classification (GTDB taxonomy): domain Bacteria; phylum Pseudomonadota; class Gammaproteobacteria; order Burkholderiales; family Burkholderiaceae_C; genus Acidovorax. Next base: position 12,950 of record NZ_JALEGG010000020.1, on the reverse strand, counting down.
GCTGGGCCATGCGGGAGCAGCGCCCGCCGCCGCGCGACCCGCCAAGGCGCGCACCGGCTACGCGGGCGAGCGCCGCCGCATCCTGGTGGTGGACAACGAAGAGCCCGACCGCGAACTGCTGCGCCAGCTGCTGGAGCCCTTGGGATTCGAGCTGCGCCAGGCCGCCAGCGGCCACGACGCGCTGGACCTGCTGGCCGCTGGCTACCGGCCCCACGCCATCTTCATGGACCTGGCCATGCCCGGCATCGACGGGTGGGAGACGATCCGCCGCATCCGCGCCCAGGGCTGGGCCGCGCAGGAAGGGGCCGACGGCGAGGGCACGCCCGGCGTCTGCATCGCGGTGGTGTCGGCCAACGCTTTTGATAAGACCCTGGACAACGACGCGGGCATCCGCCCCGAGGACTTCATCGTCAAGCCGGTGCGCCACAGCGAGCTGCTGGACTGGCTGGAGCGGCGGCTGGAACTGGTGTGGGTGGAGGAGGGGGGCAACGTCACCGCCGCCGAAGGGCTGCCTCTGTTGTCCGCGGCACCGCCAGAACGCGCCACGGTCGCCTCGCCCGTTGCGCAGGCACCCTTGGCCCTTCCCGGCGTGGCCTGCCCGCCCACCACCGTGGTGGCCGAGCTCGCGCAGTCCGTCGCGCTGGGCTACTACCGGGGCATCCTCAACGCCCTGGCCGACATCGAGCGCCAGCACCCCGAACATGCCGCCTTCGTGCACCGCGTGCGCCCGCTGGCGCAGCAGTTTCAGTTTGAAGCCCTGGGCCAGATCCTCGAGCACGCCACGCCATGAATGCCTCCACCGCCGCCGCCAACACTTCACCGATGCTGCTGGACCGCAGCAGCGATGTGGTGCTCATCGTGGACGACGTGCCCGACAACCTGGCCGTGCTGCACGACGCGCTGGACGAATCCGGCTACACCGTGCTGGTGGCCACCCACGGCGAGGCGGCCTTGCAGCGCGCCGCGCAGGCTCTGCCCGACATCGTGCTGCTGGACGCGATGATGCCCGGAATGGATGGCTTCGAGGTGGCAAGGCGCCTGAAGGCCATGCCCGCCACGGCCCATATCCCCATCATCTTCATGACAGGCCTGACGGAGACTGAGCACCTGGTGGCCGCGCTCGAGGCCGGTGGCATCGACTATGTCACCAAGCCCATCAAGCCGCGCGAGGTGATGGCCCGCATGCAGGTGCACCTGGGCGCGGCCCGCAAGGCGCGGCAGGACGCCCTGCAGGCCCGCGAGGCGCGCAACGCGCTGGACGCGTTCGGCTACGCCAGCATCACCGTGCGGGCCGTCGACGGGCGCATCGTGTGGCAGACCCCGCTGGCGCGGGAATTGTTGCAAAGCTACTTTGGCGAGGGTGGCCCTCAAGGGGCGCCTGCGACCTTCGGCCAGTGGGCGCCCGAGCCCGTGCAAGTGTGGCTGCGCCGCCATGTACTGGCTGAAAACGCTGCCGAGCTGCTGGCAGCATCGCTGGCCGAGCCTCCCCGCCTGGCTGTGGAGCAGGGCGCCCGCCGCCTCACCTTCCGGCTGCACCAGCAGGCGGGCGACAGCGCTGGCGGGGGCGACTGGCTCATCGTCATGCGCGAGGTGTCGGACGCCAAGATCATTGAATCGATGAGCCTGTCCTTCAAGCTCACCGCCCGCGAGGCCGAGGTGCTCTACTGGGTGGTCAAGGGCAAGATCAACCGCGACATCGGCGACATCCTGGGCGCCAGCCCCGCCACCGTCAAAAAACATCTGGAGCGCGTGTTTGCCAAGCTGGGCGTGGAGACGCGCACGGCAGCGGCGGCGATGGCGATGAACCGCATCCGCCAGCTGCATCCCCAATGGGAGGGATGAATGCAGACTTTGAGCCAGATAGGCCCCCAGCGCTTGACCAGAAAGCGCGCGAAGCTACATTTTTGATAGCTAATCAGGAGCCCACGCTCAGCGCCCAACGGCCCTCTCCAACTCGGCCTTGTTCATCTTCGACCGGCCTGCAATGCCCTTGCGCCGGGCCTCCTCGTACAGCTGCTCGCGGGTGCGCCCCTGTGCGCCCTGGTGCGACCGCTTTCCGCCGCGCACGGGCGCTGGCGTGTCGTGCAAGGTCTTGGGGTTGGCGGTCTTGCTTTCGCCGTGTTGGGCACGTTCCTTGTTGACAGTGCGCGCGGCGATCTCCTCGGCCGTATCGGTGCTTTTGCCGCGCTGCTTCAGGCTGCTCTTGATGTGTTCGTACTGGCGTTCGCGCTTGGCGCTCCATTGGGCCTGGGGCATGGGGGGGCTCCTTGGTGGAATCACAATGCCTTTCAGCTTAGGCATGCCCCTCGGCATGGTGGTCGGCACAGCCCGCAGGCGGGTGTAGGACAAGCCCCGCGCCGCCAGCCGACGCCCTGCGGAAAGCGCCCCGAGCAGCTGCTTGCGGGGGTTACATCCCCAGCGACTTCAGCAGCGCATCGGTGTCGTCATCGCCCGCAGGCGGTGGCGCAGGCACGGGAGGCGCGGCCTGCGACTGGGCCATGAGCGCGTCCGGGTCGGGTGCCTCTTGCGCTTCGAAGTCGTAGAGCTTGATGAACTCGGTGCGGTCGATGGCGAGTTCCAGGTAGAAGATATTGTTGTTGCTGGTGTAGAAGGTCACGCGCCGCGCCTCGGGCTTGTCGAGATTGGCATCCACGGAGAGCTGCACCTGCTTGTTCAAAACCAGCATCTTGGGCTGGTTCTGGGTGATGTGGGTCTGCAGCTCGCGCCGCACCTTGCCGGTGAAATCGCCCACGACCTGGTTCATGAGTTCTCCCATCACGTTGCTCACTTCGTCCGAGGTGTAGGAGCTCACCAGGTCGTCTTTGGACATGCCCATGTTCAGCAGGTAGTTGGCATACAGCTCCATGGCCGCCTGCCCGCTGAAGTTGATGATCACCAGTCCGGAGAAGCCGCCATCGAAGAGCACGAAGCAGCCGATGTCGGGCCGCAGGCAGGTCTTGCTGATGCGCTGCACCATGCCGGAGTAGTGGATCTGGCTGTGCGTGGCCACGCCCAGCACCCGCGTGACGGAATTGCACAGGCTGATGAGGAGGTCTTCGGTGCCGTAGGTGGCGTTGGGGTGGTCGTTGGGGGTGCTCATGGCGAGGAGGCTGCTTCAAAAAGGGCGGATTGCGGTAATTGCGCGGTATTTGCCACAGAGCATAGGCGATGGCGCGGGGCTCGGCCAGTACCGCCCGCACGGGGGAGCTTCGGGTTGACTTTGCGCCGGCCTCGCGTATCGTGCCACTCGTAACAATTCGCAAGAGGGATGCGCGATGGGGGCTATCACCTATGGCTTGAGGGAGTTGCAGGACATTGCCAGCGGCGCTGCCGTGCTGGCCAGCGGCGGGGGTGGCAGCTACAGCGATGCCTGCGCCATCCTCCGGGAGCTGGCCGTCCAGCCGGGCACGGTGAGCATTCCGGTGCAGGACTACGATGGCGCCACCAATGCCTGCGTGCTGGCCATCATGGGCTCGCCCGATGCGGCGGAGGGATTGAATCTGGCGGCCATCACCCGGTCGGTGCAGAACACGGTGCAGGTGTTGCAGGGCGCCACGGGTGCGCCGCTGGGCGCCTTCATCCCCGTGGAGATCGGTCCCATCAATTCGCTGGTGCCGCTGATTGGGGCCACGCTGTACCCAGGCGGGGTGTGGGTGGTCAATGGCGACGGTGCCGGCCGTGCCGTGCCGCAGCTGCCCCAGACCACCTTCACCGGCAACCCCGAGCTGGCGCCGTGCCCCGCCGCGTTGGCCAGCGATGCCCAGACCGCAGCCGACGTGCAGTCGGCCGTGCTGGGCGCAGCCACCGCAGCGCAGGTGGAGACGCTGGCGGGCGGCGTGGTGGGAGGGTTCGGCGGTTACTCGGGGATTGCCATGTGGCCGTCCAATGCGGGCAATGGCTACGCGCTGTCGGGCAGCTATATCCCCGGCACGCTGGAACAGGCGCGTGGCCTGGGTGAATTCCTGCGCAACGCGGCCGTGCCGCCGCCCACGGGCGCTGTGGCCGAAGCCATCCAGATGCTCACCGGCCGCAGCAGCTGGCCTGTGGTCACCAACTTCTACATCACGGGCGTCACCCAGGCCACCACCAGCGCGTCGCTGGACACGGGCATCATCCGGCTGGACAACAACCCGGATCCGTCGCTCAGCACCGAGACGCACACCATTTACAACCTCAACGAAAACCTGCTCATGTATTCGTCGCTGGCCCAGGCACCGGACGTGCTTGCGCCCGACTCGATCTGCTACTACTCCGAGGCCACGGGCCAGGGTTTTTCCAATGCCAGCGACGACCTCGCGCTGTACTTCGACGCAGCGACGGGCCGCAGCACCGGGCGGGCCGTGAGCGTGCTGGCCGTGCGCGCCGCGCCGCAGCTGTACAACACCCCCGGCGTGGTGGCCTCGTTTGTCGCGCTGCTGCGCAACCTGGGCTATGCGGGGGCCATGCCCGCCGCGTAAACCACCCGATGAAACCCGCAGCCACCGCCCCGGCGGCGGCTCATTCTGGTACGCCTTTTCATGCGTGACGACGAAGCCAATCTGAACAAGGACCGCCTGGCACTGGCCCTGGAGGCCGCAGGTCTGGACCTGTGGGAGAACGACCTCGTCACTGGCGCCGTCACCCGCAAGGCCACCAAGACCTTTGCCGAGCTGGGTTTCACCGAGGAGGAAATAGCCTCGGCCGTGCCGGACATCTACGGCCTCTTCCACCCCGATGACGTCGACACGGTGCGCCAGGCCGTGGCCGATCACCTCGCGGGCGTCACGCCGCAATACCGCTGCGAGTTCCGCCTGCGGTCCAAGCAGGGCGAGTGGGTGTGGTTTGCCAACTACGGGCGCATCATGGACACGCACACGGCCACGCCGGGACGGCGCCTGATCGGAGTGACGTTCAACATCGACGACCGCAAGCGCCGCGAAGACGAGATCGCGCAAATCAATCAGCAACTGGTCGAGCAAAACCGGCTGCTGCAGCAGCTCAACGCCACACTGGAGCTGCTTGCTGCCAAGGATTCGCTCACCGGCCTGTGCAACCGCCGCACGCTGATGGAACTGGGTGCCAACGAATGCAAGCGCGCCGAGCGTTTTGGTCACCCGCTGTCGGTGCTGGTGGTGGACATCGATTTCTTCAAGGCTGTGAACGATGCCTGGGGCCATTTTTCAGGCGACCGCATGATTTGCGCCGTGGCCAATGTGTGTGCGGCGCGCCGCCGCAGCGGGGTGGACATCGTGGCGCGTTTTGGTGGTGAAGAATTCGTCATCGTGCTGCCCGAGACGGACAGCGCCAGCGCGCTGCGCGCTGCGGAGGCGCTGCGCGCCGAAGTGGCCTCCATGAGCGTACCCGTGAACGACGAGGGCGTGCACCTTTCCGTCACGGTCAGCATCGGCGTGAGCACCGGGTTGCCGGGCAGGGAATACAGTTTTGAAGCCCTGGTCAACCGCGCCGACCACGCGCTGTACCAGGCCAAGGGCACCGGGCGCAACACGGTGTATTGCGCGGACTTGCCCTGAGCGCCGGTTGAAGATCTCGCACGGAGTTGCACTCCGCCCCTCCGGGCAACACCTTGGCGGGACCGCCCTGCAGGTGCCTGAGCAGCTGGCTGCGGGCCTGGGCGGCCCCTGGCCCGCCAGCTGATCGCAGCCACCTTCGATCCTCTCTCTTCTTTTCGCTCCCTGCCATTTGCGCGCCCCGCAGCGCACGGGAGCAGGGCGCCTGCGCTGCCGCGAGATGCCCGCCGCGTACGCCACCCGGCGTATTTCGCAACGGCGTGCCGCTCTCCAGAATCCCTTCCAACGCTGCAGAGGTTGCCGGGCGGCCTGACACAGGCCACCGGGCACGCGCAGCGGATGGACTGGATTTTTCTTCCTGCACGCACCACCACCTCCTGGAGAAGCACACATGCAACGTCGTCATTCCCTCAAGGCCCTCGCGGCCGCCGCCGCGCTCGCCGGCCTGTCTGCATTGCCTGCCCATGCACAGGACACCATCAAGGTCGGGATCCTGCACAGCCTCTCGGGCACCATGGCCATCTCGGAAACCGTGTTGAAAGACACCGTGCTCATGGCCATTGACGAAATCAATGCCAAGGGCGGCGTGCTGGGCAAGAAGCTCGAGCCCGTGGTGGTGGACCCGGCCTCCAACTGGCCCCTGTTCGCCGAGAAGACCAAGCAGCTGCTGGGCCAGGACAAGGTCTCGGTGATCTTCGGCTGCTGGACCAGCGTGAGCCGCAAGTCCGTGCTGCCCGTGGTTGAAGAGATGAACGGCCTCCTGTTCTACCCCGTTCAGTACGAGGGCGAAGAGCTGTCCAAGAACGTGTTCTACACCGGCGCCGCGCCCAACCAGCAAGCCATCCCCGCGGTGGACTACCTGATGAGCAAGGACGGCGGCAGCGCCAAGCGCTGGGTGCTGCTGGGCACCGACTATGTGTACCCCCGCACCACCAACAAGATCCTGCGCGCCTACCTCAAGTCCAAGGGCGTGAAGGACTCCGACATCGACGAGAAGTACACCCCCTTTGGCCACAGCGACTACCAGACCATCGTGGCCGACATCAAGAAGTTCAGCCAGGGCGGCAAGACGGCCGTGGTGTCCACCATCAACGGCGACTCCAACGTGCCCTTCTACAAGGAACTGGGCAACGCGGGCCTGAAGGCCAAGGACGTGCCAGTGGTGGCCTTCTCGGTGGGTGAAGAGGAACTGCGCGGCGTGGACACCAAGCCGCTGGTGGGCCACCTGGCCGCCTGGAACTACTTCCAGTCCATCAAGAGCCCCGAGAACACCGCCTTCATCAAGAAGTGGAGCGACTACGCCAAGGCCAAGGGCATCGCCGGCCACAAGGACAAGCCGCTCACCAACGACCCGATGGAAGCCACCTACATCGGCATCAACATGTGGAAGCAGGCCGTCGAGAAGGCCAAGAGCACCGACGTGGACAAGGTGATCGCCGCGATGGCCGGCCAGACCTTCAAGGCGCCCTCGGGCATCGTCTCCAAGATGGACGAGAAGAACCACCACCTGCACAAGAGCGTGTTCATCGGCGAGATCAAGGCCGACGGCCAGTTCAACGTGGTGTGGAAGACACCCGGCCCGGTGAAGGCCAAGCCATGGTCGCCCTACATCGAAGGCAACGACAAGAAGAAGGACGAGCCGGACGGCAAGAGCAAGCTCTGAGCACCCCCCTGAGGCGCTAGCGCGCCTTCATCCCCCCTCCCGAATCGCTGCGCGATTCGGGAGGGGGGACGCCGCCAGCGCACGTAAGCGAAGCGCCGCATGCGCGGCTTGGCGGCCCTTGCGCGGCGGCCCTGGCCTGGGTCCTGCGCGCTGCACAAGCCTGTTTTCTTTGACCTACCGGCCCCCTCATGTTTGCCTCATTATTTTTTCGCCTGATCGCCTGTGTGCTGCTGTGCGCAGCCGTGCAGGCGCACGCGCTCACAGCCGAGGCGGCGCGGGCCATGGCGGCGGGCGATACCGATGACCGGATCGCCGCGCTGCAGGCGGCCATCGCCACACCCGACGAGGCCACCGTGGCCTTCATCCGCGCCATGGCTGACGATGCGGTGAAGATCGCGGGCGACAAGGCCATCGTCATGAAGGACGGCAAGGGCCTGGACCCGGTGACGGCCACCGAGGTTTCCGTGCCCGACGACGCCGAGGACATCGTCAACAACAACCGCATGCGCGGCGAGTTCGACGCCGCGCTGGCGTCGCTGCAGCTCATGTCCGCTGACGTGGCAGAGCGCCGCAAGGCCATCGATGCGCTGCGCGAAGAGTCGGACGAGGCCCGGCTGCCGCTCATCGAGAGAGCCCTGGCCGGCGAGCAGGACGCTGCCCTCAAGACCCGCCTGGAAAGCATTCGCGCGCGCATCCTCATCAGCAGCAGCGATGCCGCCAACCGGCTGTCCGCCGCGCAGCACCTGGCCGCCAGCGGCAACCCAGCCACCCGCACCGTGCTGCTGGAGCAGCTGCGCAGCGAAGAAGACCCCAAGGTCAAGGCTGCACTGCAAGCCGCGCTCAAGACCGTCGAAGGCCGCCTGCAGTGGGGTGAACGCCTGGCCGCCATGTTCTCGGGCATCAGCCTGGGCTCCATCCTGCTCTTGGTGGCGCTGGGCCTGGCCATCACCTATGGCCTGATGGGCGTGATCAACATGGCGCATGGCGAGCTGATGATGATTGGCGCCTACGCCACGTACGTCATGCAGGGCGTGTTCCAGCGCTACTTTCCCGGCGCGTTCGACTGGTACCTGGTCGCTGCGGTGCCTGCCGCCTTCATGGCGTCGGCACTCATGGGCGCGGTGCTGGAGCGCGGCGTGATCCGCTTCCTGTATGGCCGTCCGCTCGAGACCCTGCTGGCCACCTGGGGCATCAGCCTGATGCTGCAGCAGCTGGTGCGCACCGTGTTCGGCGCGCAGAACGTGGGCGTGGAAAACCCCGCATGGATGAGCGGCGGCGTGCAGCTCATGGAGAACCTGCAGCTGCCCTGGAACCGCGTGATCATCGTCGCGTTTGCGCTGGCGGTGCTGGGGGGCGTGGCCTTCCTCATCAGCAAGACGCGCCTCGGCCTGTTCGTGCGCGGCGTCACGCAGAACAGGCCCATCGCCTCATGCATGGGCGTGAACACCGCCCGCGTGGACACCTATGCCTTTGCGCTCGGCTCCGGCATTGCAGGCCTGGCGGGCTGCGCTTTGAGCCAGGTGGGCAACGTGGGCCCCGACCTGGGCCAGGGCTACATCGTGGATTCGTTCATGGTGGTGGTGCTCGGCGGCGTGGGCCAGTTGGCGGGCACTGTGTACGCCGCGCTGGGCCTGGGTGTGCTGGGCAAATTCCTCGAGGGCTGGACGGGCGCCGTGCTGGCCAAGATTGCCGTGCTGGTGTTCATCATCATCTTCATCCAGAAGCGGCCGCAGGGCATCTTTGCGGTGAAGGGCCGCACGGCAGACTAGCTATGGAGCACCCCCCAGTGTCGCTTCGCTCCTTCCCCCCTCTCCTGTGGGAGGGGGGACGCCGCCAGCGCGGTGGGGCGGCCCTTGCGCGGCGGCTGCTGGCTTGTGTCGTGGCGGTGGCTGCGGCCTCGGGCAATGCCGAACGCTGAAAAGATATGACCATTCCAAATCCCATCCAATTGCCTGCACCCGCACCGCTGCTCACCCGCAGCGGCTGGTCGGCCTTCATCGTGGCGCTCATCGTGGTGTGCGCCGTGGCGCCGGTGCTCAACCTGTGGGTGCCGGCCGGCAGCGCGCTGCACCTGTCCGACTACGCTGTGGCGCTGCTCGGCAAGATCATGTGCTATGCCATCTGCGCGCTGGCCATGGACCTGATCTGGGGCTACACCGGCATCCTGAGCCTGGGCCACGGTTTGTTCTTTGCGCTCGGTGGTTATGTGATGGGCATGTACCTCATGCGCCAGATCGGCCGGGACGGCAACTACCAAAGCGACCTGCCGGACTTCATGGTGTTCCTCGACTGGAAGGAGCTGCCCTGGCACTGGGCACTGTCCGACAGCTTCGTGGCGACACTGGTCCTCATCGTGGCGGTGCCGGGGCTGATCGCCTTCGTGTTCGGCTACTTTGCGTTCCGCTCGCGCATCAAGGGCGTGTACTTTTCCATCATCACCCAGGCCATGACGTACGCGGCCATGCTACTGTTCTTCCGCAACGAGACGGGCTTTGGCGGCAACAACGGCTTTACCGATTTCAAGCGCATCCTGGGCCAGCCCATCGCCACGCAGAACATGCGCATGTTGCTGTTCGTGCTGACGGGCATCACGCTGCTGGCGTTCTTTTTGCTGGCGCGCTGGCTGGTGCGCAGCAAGTTCGGCCGCGTGCTGCAGGCCGTGCGCGACGCGGAAAGCCGGGTCATGTTCTCGGGCTACTCGCCGCTGCCCTACAAGCTCACCATCTGGACCATCAGCGCCATGATGTGCGGCGTAGCCGGGGCGCTCTATGTGCCTCAGGTCGGCATCATCAACCCCGGCGAGATGAGTGCTGCCAACTCCATCGAGATCGCCGTGTGGGCAGCCGTGGGCGGGCGCGCCACGCTGATCGGTCCCATCGCCGGTGCCTTTATCGTCAACGGCGCCAAGAGCTGGCTCACCGTGACGGCGCCGGAGTTCTGGCTGTACTTTCTGGGCGCGCTGTTCATCGCCGTGACGCTGTTCCTGCCCGATGGCGTGGTAGGCCTGGTGAAGAAGCTGGCGAACAGGAACAAAACCAAGAAGCAAAGCACGGAAGGAGCCGCGCCATGACGCCCGACCTCATGGACGAAGGCGCACGACGCATCGCGTCTCGCAGCGCCCCGGCGGCCCTGGGCCAGACGGAGTCTGGGGGCCGCGCTGCGGGTTTCTCGCGCATCGCCACACCCGGTGAGGTGGACATTGCCCATGGCCGCATCCTGTACCTCGAGGATGTGAACGTGAGCTTTGACGGCTTCAAGGCCATCAACAACCTGAGCCTCGATATTGCCCCCGGCGAGCTGCGCTGCATCATCGGCCCGAACGGCGCAGGCAAGACCACGATGATGGACATCATCACCGGCAAGACCCGGCCCGACAGCGGCACGGTGTACTTCGGATCGACCATCGACCTCCTGCGCCACAACGAGCCCGAGATCGCGAGCTTGGGGATAGGCCGCAAGTTCCAGAAGCCCACGGTGTTCGAGCAGCTCACGGTGTTCGAGAACCTGGAGCTGGCCTTGAAGACCCACAAGGGCGTGAAGTCCAGCATGTTCTTCAAGCTCGATTCGGCGCAGTCGGACCGCCTGGCCGAGGTGCTGCACACCATCCACCTCGCGGACAGCGTGGCGCGCATGGCGGGCAACCTGAGCCATGGGCAAAAGCAATGGCTGGAGATTGGCATGCTGCTGATGCAGGACCCCAAGCTGCTGCTGCTGGACGAGCCGGTGGCGGGCATGACCGACGAGGAGACAGCGCGCACGGCCGAGCTGTTCCTGAGCTTGAAGGGCAAGCATTCGCTGATGGTGGTGGAGCACGACATGTCGTTCATCCGCACCATTTCCGAGATCGTGACCGTGCTTTGCGATGGGGCTGTGCTGGCGCAGGGGACACTGGACCAGGTGCAGGCGGATGAGCGGGTGATTGAGGTGTACTTGGGGCGGTGATGGTGTTGGATCGCCCTGGCTTCCTGAAGCTTGCGGACGTCTGTTGTCCGCCCGGGTCGAGTTGGACGATGCCGGGGCACGTGCCCCGCGCCCCGCCTTCAATGAGGCACGCAGCACAGACTGGCGAGCAAGCTTTCGTGTCCCGGCTTCGACAGGCTCAGCCCGAACGGTTGGGGAGGCGCCCAGGCTTCGAAACGCCCAGCCCCAGCATCGGGGCGCGAGTGACCGAAACCAAATAACTATCAAAACCATAGCTGCCAGCGCTTGATAAACAAGCGCTAGAAGCCAAAAGGGCTCCAATATGCTCACCGTTCAAAACATCAACCAGTACTACGGCGGCTCCCACATCCTGCGCGACGTGAGCCTCACCGCCACCCCCGGCAAGGTCACCGTCCTGCTCGGTCGCAACGGCGTTGGCAAGACCACCCTGCTCAAAAGCCTCATGGGTCTGGTCCCCATCAAGAGCGGATCCATCTCCTTCGACGGCCGGCCCATCGACAAATCCACTCCGTATGAAAGAGCCCGTGCCGGCATCGGCTTTGTACCGCAAGGCCGCGAGATCTTCGGCCGCCTCACCGTGGAGGAAAACCTGCGCATGGGCCTCGCCTACAAGAGTGCCTCCACGCCCGTGCCGCCACACCTGTACGAGCTGTTCCCCGTGCTCAAGCAAATGCTCCACCGCCGCGGCGGCGACCTGTCGGGCGGCCAGCAGCAGCAGCTGGCCATCGCCCGCGCGCTGGCACCGGGGCCGCGCCTCTTGATCCTGGACGAGCCCACCGAAGGCATCCAGCCGAGCATCATCAAGGACATCGGCCGCGTGATCCGCATGCTGGCCGACGAGGGCCTGAACGGCGAGAAGGTGGCCATCCTGCTTTGCGAGCAGTACTACGACTTTGCGCAGGAGTTGGCCGATGAGTACCTGGTGATGGAACGGGGTGAGGTCATCGCGCGCGGACCTGGCAGCGAGATGGAAGCCAAGGGCATTCGCAACTTGGTGGCGATCTAGCCAGAGACAACCCCCTGAGCGACTGCGTCGCTTCCCCCTTCTCTCGCGCTGTGCGCGGGAAGTGGAGGCCGCCAGCGCGGCGGGGCGGCCCTTGCGCGGTGGCCGCTGGCATGGTCCGTGTCCGTTTTTGCGGTTTGCTGTCAGGATCAGTCAACCAGGAAAGTAGAGCGCGTCGATCGCCAGCGCGACGCGCTCTCCAGGATGACCACCGTGCACACCATCCAGGTTGCGCCCAGCAGCCATCCCGCCAGCACATCGCTGGCGTAGTGCACGTGCAGCACCACGCGGCTCCAGCCGGTGGTGAAGACGAGCAGGCCTGCGGCCATTGCAGCCGGGGCGTGCCAGGGGGGCGGGAGCAGCCGCGTGGCCAGGTAGGCGAGCATGGCGTAGGCCACCATGGACGCGCTGCTGTGGCCGCTGGGAAAGCTGTAGCCCAGAGCCTCGGCAACGCCATGCGTGTGTTCGGGCCGTACGCGTTCAAACACGTTCTTGAGGATCCTGGTCAGCACCCCGTTGCCGGCCAGGGCCAGCAGCCAGCCCGTGGCCAGCAGGCGGTGCTGGCGCCACCACAAGGCGCCTGTCACCGCCAGCGCAAGCGCCGTCAAGACCCAGGTGTCGCCCAGGTGGGTGAGCGTGGCAAACCACCGCAGTACATGGGCGTCTGCCTGCGCGCGCAAACCGGTCGCCAAGGCATCGTCCAGCACGCCCCAAGGGCCCTCGGCGCCGCTTTCCGCCAGTTCGGCCAGCATCACGCCGGCGACCGCCAGTGCGCCGCCGGCGGCGGCCATGGCCGCCAGCATCCACCAGCGGGCTTCTATCGGCACAAAACGGC
>NZ_JALEGG010000201.1 GCF_022763525.1 Acidovorax sp. | reverse complement strand
TAGGCGCCAAACGAAGCTGGGGTGCGGCCCCAGCGAGGCTTGGCAACGCCGCGGATGGCCCTTGGGCATCGCAACCCGAAGGGAAGGCTTGCCGCGCAACGCCACTCGTCGTTGCATTCCTAGCCAAGGCCCCGGCCTTGGCGTTGTCACGCGTCTAGATTGGCGTGGCGCGGCAAGCCTTCGCACTGGCAAAAATAGTGTGAGCAGGCCCTAAGCCGAGCGCACCCCGCACACCAACGCCCCCGGGTCGTTGTGCGCCAGTTCGCGCTCGTTCTTGGCCTGGGCCACTTCCATGTCGCGCGGCAGGGTCACGCCGTTCTTCACGGCCAGGATCTCGGCCATCACGCTCACCGCGATCTCGGGCGGGGTCTTGCTGCCGATGTAGATGCCAATCGGCCCGCGCAGGCGCGCGAGGCTCGCTTCGGTCTGGTCGAAGTGCTCGATCATGCGGGCGCGGCGCGCCTCGTTGTTGCGGCGCGAGCCGATGCCGCCGACGTAGAACGCCTCGGTGGAGAGGGCCTCCAGCAGGGCCAGGTCGTCCAGCTTGGGATCGTGCGTGAGGGCCACGACGCAGGTGCGCCGGTCGGGCTTGAAGGCTGCCACCACGTCGTCGGGCATGTCGCTCACCACCGTGGCGCCAGGGACGTTCCAGCTGCCGCGATACTCTTCCCGCGGATCGCACACCGTCACGGCAAAGCCATTGAACAGCGCCATGGTGGCCAGGTATTCGGCCAGTTGGCCCGCGCCGATGAGCAGCATGCGGTACTCGGGGCCGAAGGTGTTGGTCAGCTGCCGGGCGTCCAGCACCAGATCTTGTGGCGCGGCGGCAGGCTGCAGCGTCACCACACCGTCGGCCAGGCGCACGGTGCGCTGCACCAGGCGGCCAGCCTCCAGATCGGCGATCAGCGCGGCCAGGCTGGCGGGGTCGGGGTCGTACTCCAGCAGCAGCTCCAGCGTGCCGCCGCAGGGCAGGCCAAAGCGGTGCGCCTCGTCCGCCGTCACGCCGTATTTCACAAAGCCGGGCGGCCCGCTGGGGATGCGCCGTTCCGCACTGTCGCCAGCGCCCCCTGCAGCGTCGGCCGCCTGGGCATAGGCCCGCGTGTGCCGGTCGATCAGGTCGTCCTCGATGCACCCGCCCGACACCGAGCCCACCACCGCCCCGTCCTCGCACAAGGCCATGATCGACCCTACCGGTCGCGGCGACGAACCCCACGTGCGCACCACAGTGGCCAGCAACGCCCGCCGACCCGCCGCACGCCAGCCCTGCAGCGTGCGCAACACCATCACATCCAGGTTTTCCATCGTTCGTCCGCCCGCTCCAACTGATTGATAACGCCGCTTGACCTCTGCCAGATGTGCGGTGCCGGCCAGTGGCCGCCGTTTCAGCCCATCCACAAAGCTATCAGGACCAGGACCGCTGCGCCCAGCACCCACACCCATACCGGAATGCCGCTGTCGGGAATCTGTCCCTCGGCCGACGCGGCCAGGGCGCTGGGTCCCCCTGACGCCGCCGCGGTGGCGGATTGCAGGCCCCCTTCTGCCGGCTCCGCCATCCCCTGCACCGCAGCCGCCGCCTCGGGGCGCGGATAGCGGCGCTGCATCTCTTCGTCAAAGCGTTTGAAGAAATCCTCGGCCATGCTCTTGGCGGCGCCGTCGATCAGGCGCTGGCCCAGCTGGGCGATCTTGCCGCCGACGGTGGCGTGCACCGTGTAGTGCAGCTCGCAGCTTTCCTGCCCGGCGGCATCGGCTGGCGGCAAGGGCACGAGCTTAACCTGTGCGCTGCCCTTGCCAAAGCCGGCCACACCGCCCGAGCCGTCGAAGGCGATGGTGTAGCTCTCGGGCGGTGCGATGTCCGACAGCGTGATCTTGCCCGCGAACTTGGCCGACACCGGCCCGATCTTGAGCGCCATGGCCACGTTGTACTGGTGCTCGCCCGTGGGCTCGACCTTGTCGCAGCCGGGGATGCACAGCTTGAGCACCTCAGGGTCGTTGAGGGCATCCCAGGCCTGCTGCTGGGTCACGGCAAGGGTGCGGCTGGCTTGCATTTCCATGGTGGGGTTCCTCCTTTTTTTTGTTTGTGCGTTCGTGTGACCGAATGAATGGCTCATGACTGCCGAAGCAGCGCCGCCAGGCTGCTCGCAAGGTCTTGCAGGCGGCTGAGGTTGTGCACGGCCAGCATGCCATGGGCTTGGCGGTGCAGCGCCGCGGCGCCACGCGCCGTGGGCGCATAGCCATCAAAGCGCAGCAAGGGGTTGAGCCACAGCAGCCGCCGTGTGTGGCGGCGCAGCCAGGCCAGCTCGCGCTCCAGCAGCGCGGGCTCGCCCGTGTCCAGTCCGTCGCTGATGAGCAGCACCAGCGTGCGCCGCCCCACGAGGCGCCGGGCGTGTTGCTGGCGCAGCGCGGCCAGGCTCTCGCCCATGCGGGTGCCGCCCGCAAAGTCGGCGATGGCATGGCCGGCGGCCTGCAGCATGGCGTCGGTATCGGCCAGGCGGAAGGCGGGGGTGAGGTCCGTGAGGCCGGTGCCGAACGCGAACACATCGCGCCGCAGCCCTGGCCCGGCGTGGCGCGGCGCAGTGGAGGCATGCAAAAAGGCCAGCAGCAGGCGTGCATACCGCTCCATCGAGCCCGACACATCCACCAGCACCAGCAAGGGCAGCGGCTGCTGGCGCCGCTGCAGGCGCGGCAGGGCCAGCAGCTCGCCGCCCGTGCGCGCAGCCTGCTGCATGGCCCCGGGCCAGTGCGGCCGGCTGCCGCGCACACCGGGCCGGGTGCGGCGTGCCGCGTAGTGCGGCAGGGGCAGCGCAATGTCGCGGGCCAGGCGTTCCACCAGCTGGTATTCGCTGGCCGAGAGCTGGTTGAAGTCCGCATGGTGCAGGCGCTGGCGATCGCTCGCCGTCATGGCGGCGTCGAAGTCGATCTTTTCATCCTCGCGCGCAGGGGGCGCATTGCGCGTGGCAGCCCGCAAGGGTGCGAGGGCCTCGCTCACGCGTGGGCGGCGCTTGGCGGGTTCGGCCTTGGCCTCGGCGCTGGGCAGCATCTGGGCCAGCAGCTTCTGTGCGATGTCGGGGTTCTTGAAGTAGGCGTCGAACAGTTCGCGGAAGACCGCGCGATCCTGCTCCCGGCTGACCAGCACGGATTCGAGTGCGGCGCTGAAGTCTTCGCGCGCCAGGCCCGCGAGCATCACCGCCTGCTGGGCCAGGGCCATGCGCGCGGCGTCCACGCGGACGCCGGTGCGGCGCAGGGCGCGGCCGAAGCCGGTGAGGTTGTCGGCCAGCTTGCCGGCGCGGGCGTCGCCGAGTTGGGAAATCGTTGCGCCTGTTGCCATGGCTGCGGCCTCAGGTCCTTCTACGAGTCCGCAGGCTGCAGCAACTGCACCGCCATGTCGCGCGTGAGCGCGGCCACGTCTTCGCGCTGCTTGAACAGGATGCCTGCGGTGTCGGACACCACCTCCGGGTCCACCACGATGGTGTCCAGCGCCACCAGCGCCTTGGCCCATTCCACGCTCTCGGCAATGCCCGGCGCGCGCTGGAAGGCGTTGGCAAACGGCTGGCTGCGCAGGCGGCCCACGAACTCGGCCACCTGCTGCGCCAGCGCCGCGCTGGCGCCCGGCACCTGCGCGCGCACGATGGCCAGCTCGCGCTCCCGGTCGGGGTAGTCAAGCCAGTGGTACAGGCAGCGGCGCTTGACGGCGTCGTGCAGGTCGCGCGTGCGGTTGCTGGTGAGCAGGGTGACGGGCGTGGCCTGGGCGCGCACAGTGCCGATCTCGGGAATGCTGACCTGGTACTCGCCCAGGTATTCCAGCAGGAAGGCCTCGAAGGGCTCATCGGCACGGTCCACCTCGTCGATGAGCAGCACGGCGCCGGGCGCCGGGGCCTGCAGGGCCTGCAGCAGGGGGCGGCGGATGAGGTAGCGGTCCTGGTAGACCTCGCGCTCCACCTGTGCCATGTCGGCAGCGCCCTGGCCTTCTGCAGCTTTCATGTGCAACAGCTGGGCGGCATAGTTCCACTCGTACAGCGCCTCGCGCTGCTCCAGGCCGTCGTAGCACTGCAGGCGGATCAGCCCGCGCCCCAGCACCTCGCTCAGCGCCCGCGCCAACGCGGTCTTGCCCACGCCGGGCTCGCCCTCCAGCAGCAGAGGCCGCTGCAGCTGCAGTGCCAGATACACCGCCGTGCCCAGCGGCCGGTCGGCAAAGTAACCCACGGTTTGCAGGGCCTGCAGCAGGGCATCGACGGAGGCGGGGGAACTCATTGCTTCTCTTTTGATAGCTGCTCGCGCTTTTTGAATAAGCGCTAGAGGCCAATTTGATTCAAAAAACCGCAGTTCGGGCTTGCCCGTGAGGGCGTCACCCGAAACCACCACACAGGGCGCTGCGAAACACGTCGGGTAACGCCCTTTGGGCTAACCCGACCTACCCGGCTGCTAGGCGCCCAGCATCTTCTGCACCGCCCGCTGCGTCTGCACGCTGATCAGGTTGGCGCGGTAGGCGGCGCTCGCGTGGATGTCGCTGTTCAGATCGCTGGCATCGATCTTCACGGCAGCGGCGGAGTGCGGCGTGAAACTCTGGTTCAGCGCGGCCTCCAGCCCCGCATGGCGGAACACGCTGGCCGCCGCGCCGGTGATGGCCACGCGCACACCGCCGTCCGTCTGCGCCACAAACACGCCCACCAGCGAAAAGCGCGAGGCGGGCTGCTTGAACTTCATGTAGGCCGCACGTTGCGGGATGGGGAAGCGGACGGCCGTGATGATCTCGCCCTCCTCCAGCGCCGTGGTGTACATGCCCACAAAAAAGTCGTCGGCCGCGATCTCGCGGCGGTTGGTGACCACCGTCGCCCCCAAGCCCAGCACGGCGCTGGGGTAGCAGGCGGCCGGGTCGTTGTTGGCCACCGATCCGCCCAGCGTGCCGCGCGCGCGCACCTGGCGGTCGCCGATGTGGGCGGCCAGGTCGGCCAGCGCGGGGATGGCGGACTTCACTTCCGCGCTGCTCGCCACGTCCATGTGGCGCGTCATGGCGCCGATGACGAGCGCGTTGCCCTCGCGGCGAATGCCCGCCAGCTCGGCGATGCCGTTCAAATCCACGATCTTCTCGGGGTTGGCCAGGCGAAGCCGCATCGAGGGCAGCAGGCTCTGCCCGCCCGCGAGCAGCTTGCCGCCCTGGGCGATCAGCTGCGCGGCGGCAGCGGTGGACGAAGGCGCTTCAAAGGTGAATGCGTACATGGTCGGTCTCCTTCCTCAGGCCTTGGCTTGCTGGATGGCTTCCCACACGCGGTGCGGCGACGCGGGCATGTCGAACTCCTTCACGCCCAGCGGCCGCAGCGCGTCGAGCACGGCGTTGATCACCGCGGGCGGCGAGCCAATGGCCCCGGCCTCGCCGCAGCCCTTGGTGCCCAGCGGGTTGTGCGTGCAGGGGGTGCATACATGGCCCAGCTTGAATTCGGGGAAGTCGTCCGCGCGCGGCATGGCGTAGTCCATGAAGCTGCCGGTGAGCAGTTGGCCCGTCTCACGGTCGTACACGCAGTTCTCCAGCAGCGCCTGGCCGATGCCCTGCACCAGGCCGCCATGCACCTGGCCTTCCACGATCATGGGGTTGATGATGGTGCCGAAGTCGTCCACAGCGGTGAACTTGTCCACCCGCGTGGCGCCTGTGGCGGGGTCCACCTCGACCTCGCAGATGTAGGTGCCTGCGGGGAAGGTGAAGTTGGTGGGGTCGTAGAAGGCGGTTTCGTTCAGGCCCGGCTCCAGCTTGTCCAGCGGGTAGTTGTGCGGCACATAGGCCGTGAGCGCCACCTGGCCGAACGGGATCTTCTTGTCCGTGCCGCGCACGGTGAACTCGCCGCCGCTGAAGTCGATGTCGGCGTCGCTCGCCTCCATCAAATGCGCCGCGATCTTCTTGGCCTTGGCCTCGATCTTGTCCAGCGCCTTCATGATGGCCGCGCCGCCCACGCTGATGGAGCGCGAACCGTAGGTGCCCATGCCAAACGGAACGCGGCCCGTGTCGCCGTGCACGATGTCCACGTTCTCCACCGGAATGCCCAGGCGTGCGGCCACCACTTGCGCAAAGGTGGTCTCGTGGCCCTGGCCATGGCTGTGCGATCCGGTGAACACCGTCACGCTGCCCGTGGGGTGCACGCGCACTTCGCCGCATTCGAACAGCCCGGCGCGTGCGCCCAAGGCACCGGCGATGTTGGACGGAGCGATGCCGCAGGCCTCGATGTAGCTGCTGTAGCCGATGCCGCGCTTCAGGCCCTTGGCCTCGCTAGCCGCCTTGCGCGCTTCAAAGCCCGCGACGTCCGCCAGCTGCTGCGCTTGCGTCATGCAGGCGTGGTAGTCGCCCACGTCGTACTGCAGCGCCACCGGTGTCTGGTAGGGCCACTGGGTGATGAAGTTGCGCTTGCGGATCTCGTCCTGGCCCAAGCCCATTTCCCAGCCGCAGCGAGATACCAGCCGCTCCAGCAAATAGGTGGCTTCGGGCCGGCCTGCGCCCCGGTACGCGTCGACGGGCGCGGTGTTGGTGAACCACGCATCAATCTCGACGTAGATCTGCGGCGTGGTGTACTGGCCCGCCAGCAGCGTGGCGTACAGAATGGTGGGCACCGCGGTCGAGAAGGTGCTGAGGTACGCGCCCAGGTTCGCGTCGGTGTGCACGCGCAGGGCCAGGAACTTGCCTTGACTGTCCATGGCCATCTCGGCATGGCTCACATGGTCGCGGCCGTGCGCGTCACTCAAGAACGCCTCGCTGCGGTCGGCCACCCATTTGATGTTGCGGTTGAGCTTCTTCGCGGCCCAGGTCAGGCACACGTCCTCCGCGTACAAGAAGATCTTGGAGCCGAAGCCGCCGCCCACGTCCGGCGCGATAACGCGCACCTTGTGCTCGGGCAGGCCCAGCACGAAGGCCGTCATGAGCAGCCGCTCCACGTGCGGGTTCTGGTTGCTGACGTACAGCGTGTACTCGTCGCTCGCTCGGTTGTAGCTGCCGATGGCCGCGCGCGGCTCCATGGCGTTGGGGATGAGGCGGTTGTTGACCAGGTCGAGCTTGGTGACGTGCGCGGCGCTGGCAAACGCGGCATCGACAGCGCCCTTGTCGCCGATGGCCCACTTGTAGCAGTGGTTGTCGGGGGCGATGTCGTGCAGGGCCGCGCCGGCCACGCTGTTCGCCGCCGCATCGGCCACGCTGACCACGGCGGGCAGCACGTCGTAGTCCACCTCCACCAGCTCGGCCGCGTCGCGCGCCTGCTGCTGCGTGAGGGCCACGACCATGGCCACATGGTCGCCCACGTAGCGCACCTTGCCCTGCGCCAGGATGGGGTGCGGAGGCTCCTTCATGGGCTGTCCATCGGTGCTGGTGATGAGCCAGCCACAGGGCAGGCCGTTGATGTTGTCAGCCGCCACATCGGCGCCGGTGAACACGCCCAGCACGCCGGGCGCGGCCTTGGCGGCATCCACATTGATGCTGTTGATCTTGGCGTGGGCGTGCGGCGAGCGCACGAAGACCGCATGGCTTTGTGCGGCCAGCACGACGTCGTCGGTGTACTGGCCCGCGCCGGTGAGGAAGCGGTAGTCCTCCTTGCGCTTGAGCGATTCGCCGATGTGCGGCAGCTTGGAAAAATCGGATGCACCCATGGTCCTTCTCCTTCTTCCGGTTATGCCGAGGCCATGGCCTTCTGGCCGACCTGCACCGCACGCACGATGTTCTGGTAGCCCGTGCAGCGGCAGATGTTGCCTTCGAGCAGCTCGCGGATCTCGCCCTCGCTGGCCCCTGGGTGGCTCTTGCACAGGTCCACCGCGCTCATCACCATGCCGGGGGTGCAGAAGCCGCACTGCAGGCCGTGGCATTCCTTGAACGCCGCCTGCATGGGGTGCATGGTGCCGTCAGCCGCGGCCAGGCCTTCGATGGTGACGATGTCGGCGCCCTGCGCCTGCGCCGCCAGCATGGAGCACGACTTCACCGCTCGCCCGTTCAGATGCACCGTGCAGGCGCCGCACTGGCTGGTATCGCAGCCCACGTGGGTGCCGGTGAGCTGCAAGTGCTCTCGCAGCGCGTGGACCAGCAGGGTGTTGGGAGGTACGTCAACACTGGCAGCGCGCCCGTTGACCTTGAACTGGACTTGCATCTGGCTGTCTCCTCAAGCGAAGGTGATGGCTGGATCGGGGACCGTTTTCTCGCAAGGCTTTTGCCGGGCTAGGCACCGTGCGGAGAGCCCCTCAGCACGCGAATCTTCTGCCCGGCTCCCCGCGCCATCCCTAGGGACAACCCTAGCTTTCCCCGTGCACGCGCTGGATATTCTCAAAATGAAACATGTTGCGGCGCACATCGGCGCATCATGCGCAGCTGCTCCAGGATCCGCTTGCCATGCCGTCCTCCGCGCCCCTTGCCACCGCCCACCGACACGCGCAGATCGCGCAGGCCCGCCAGGCCCTGCTGGCGCAAGGCGCCGTGTCCGCGCACGCCGAGGTGGAGCCCTGGATCGCCCGATCATGGCAACGCTGCCTGGCGCAAGGGCACCGGCCCAGCCAGCGGGTGGTGTTCGACGCCGTGAGCGCCCCGGCGCTGCGCCGCAGCCAGGAGCAAAACCGCCGGCTGCTGCACGCCGCCCGGCCTGTGCTGGAGCAACTCACCCGCGCCATTGCGGGCATGCGCTACTTCGTGCTGCTGACGGACGCGCAGGGCATCGTGGTGGATGTTCAGGGCGACTGCGACCGGCAAGATCCGCGCTGCAGTGCCATCGGCAGGGTGGGCATCGACCTCTCGGAAGCCGCCGTGGGCACCACGGCCATCGGCGCGGCGCTGACCGAGCTGCAACCCGTGTGGCTGCACCGCGGCGAACACTTCTATGACGACAACGGCAGCTACAGCTGCGCGGGTGCTCCGCTGTTCGACCCGCTCGGCCGGTGCGTGGGCATGCTGGACCTCACCGGCGTGGATGTGCCCGAGCGGCCCGAGCTGCGCCACCTGGTGGCCCGGTCAGCCCGCGCCATGGAAGACGCCCTCCTGCTGCACCTGCCCCATGCCCTGCTGCTGCGCCTGAACTGGCCCGGCTGCCCCTTGGGCGGCGAGGGCGACGGGCTGCTGGCGCTGGATGGCGACGGCTTCGTGGTGGGCGCCAACAGCACGGCCCGCCAGCTGCTGCCCCAGCCCCTCGCCCTCCACGGTGCACCCACCCACGCCAGCGATCTCCTGGCCATGCCGTGGGCTGCGTTGTTCGATGCAGCCCGCCGGCATCCGCCACCCTTGCTGGATTTGCCGCTGTGGTCGGGCCTGCGGCTGCAAGCCTGGGCGCTGCTGCCGCAAGACGCCCACGGCCCCCGCCGCGCGGCGCCTTCACTGGCGGGCGCACCGTCTGCAGCAGCCCCGCTGCGCGAGGCCGAAACCGCCCTGATCCGCCGCGCGGTACAAGACGCCCGTGGCAACGTGGCAGAAGCCGCCCGGGTTCTGGGTATCAGCCGCGCCACGGTGTACCGCAAGCTGGGGCATCCCAAGGCCCCCTGAGCCCGTGGTGGAGTGTCCGGCCAGCCAGGTACGGACGGCATTCAAGCCAAATCGGCCTCCAGCGCTTTGTAGACAAGCGCAGAAGCTATTATTTTTATAGCAAAATATCGCCGCGGGGCGGCATCAGGTCTCGGCCAGCGCCAACACCACGGCGTTGTCTTCCACTACCAGCGCAACCGGGCTGCCGGCGCGCAGGCCACTGCCGGGCGTTGCGAACCCCACCATTTGCAAACCGCCGGCCAGCTCGGCAGACACCTCATCGCCCGAGGCGCCGCGCACTACGCGCGTGGCCCGGGCGGGCAGGCGGTGCGCCCCCTGCAGCTCGCCCGCCGCCGCAAGCCCGGACGGTGATGCCCCGCGCCCACTCCGCTCCACCCGCACGGCCGTGGCCTTGCACAGGGCCTGCACGGCCAGCCCCGGCTGCAGGCCCAGCAGCTCGGCACTTTCGCGCGTGATGCGCGAGACCAGGGCTGCGGGCGCTGCCCTGGCGCCACCAGTGCCCGGGGCCGGCGCATCCTCCGCCAAACCCAGCCCCAGCCGCAGGTGCACTGCCACGATCTGCCCCTGCACCACCAGCCGATCAACCACGCCCGGCAGCTGGTTGCGCATGCTGGTGCGCACGGCCAGCCGTGCCAGCGCCGGCCCCGCGTGGGGCGCAGCCTGCCAGCGCGACAACACCGCACTGCGGGCCTGCGCCATCGCCTCGGCCGCCGCCAGCAGCTGACGCCCCGCCTCGGTCAGTTGCGCCCCGCCGCCACCTGCCCCGCCCACCGCCCGGGCGACCAGCGGCGTGCCCGCCAGATTGGTGAGCGTATCCACCGCCTGCCACGCGGCCTTGTAGCTCACGCCCACGGCACGGGCGGCCTGCGAGATGGAGCCCCCTGCGCCGATCTGGCGCAGGATATCGATGCGTCTGTCGGCCAGGGCATGGCCCAGCGCATCCGTCAAGGAAAGAGAAGCAGGCATGCGCGGATGATGCCTGAGCGCCGCCTTCATCCCCCTTGGGATGGCCTGCATAACTCCCTAAGGTAGGTGCCAGCGCGGCCTCGGCAGTCCGCTGCGTTGCCTTTCTTGGCAAGAGCCCGGTATTGGCTGCAAAAAGACGCGTTGCGGCCCGTCCCGCTCCGCAGTGCCACCGGCTCGCGAGGCTGATGCAAATCAGCCCTTGCGCCGCAGCCCCGCGACCGGTGTGGCCCGCTTCTGCTGGCGCGCCAGGGCACCGTCCGCCGCCGCCTTCAGCAGGCGCTGAAACGAAGGGCATTGCGCGTGGCTCTCGGCCGGGCAGGCCGCCGCGTGGCGCAGGCCGTTGCTCATGGCCTTCAGGCGCTTGACCATCGCATCGAGTTCATCGGCCTTGGCCGAGAGCATCTGCCGGTCGATGCTGGGCTCGCCGCTGGGCAGGAACATCGCGCGGATCTCGTCCAGCGAAAAGCCCGCCGATTGGCCCAGCGCGATCAGCGCCAGCTGGTCCAGCACGCCCGGGGCAAACCGGCGGCGCTCGCCCGGCTGCCCCACCGACTGGATCAATCCCTTTTCCTCGTAGTACCGCAGCGTGGAGGCGCGCAGCCCGGCGCGCTTGGCAACCTCTGCTATGTCCATCAAAAAACCCCTTGACTTCAAGTTGACTTGAACTTCTATAGTCCCTTCAAACCTTCCTTCCGTCAACCTTGCGAGGTGCTTTGATGACCTTTCCGCTCCAAGACTTTCCCCTGGCGATGCTGATCGGCATCGGGGCCACCGCCGTGATGGACGCATGGCTGCTGCTGCTGCGCCGCCTGGGCATCCCCACGTTGAATTTCGCCTTCATCGGCCGCTGGGTCGGCCATCTGCTGCGGGGCCGCTTCTTCCACGAGGCCATCGCCAAGGCGACGCCCATCCGGGGCGAGCTGGCCTGGGGCTGGCTCACGCACTACGCCGTCGGCGTCGCTTTCGCCACCGTGCTGATCGGCATTCAAGGCGCGCAGTGGATCTACAGCCCCACCCTGCTGCCCGCCCTGGCCGTAGGCATCAGCACCGTGGCGGCGCCGCTGCTGGTGATGCAGCCCGCCATGGGCTCGGGCTTTGCCGCATCGCGCACGCCCACGCCAGTCAAGAACTGCCTGCGCAGCCTGGCCAACCACACGGTTTTCGGCCTGGGGCTGTACCTCTGCGCACAGGTCATCGCCCTGATTTCACGATGACCTCCTGGTGCGCCTTTTTTTCCACTGAAATCACCACACGGGAAACCACACCATGAAAACCCTCGCCGTCATCTATCACAGTGCCCACGGGCACACCGCCCACATTGCCCGCCACGTGCTGGAAGGCGCCCAGAGCGTTCCCGGCATCCGCGCCGACCTGGTCCAGGCGGACGAGCTGGCCCGCGCGCCAGACGCCCTGCTGCGCTACGACGGTTTTATCCTCGGCTCGCCGACATACCTGGGTGGCGTCTCCGGGCCGTTCAAGTCCTTCATGGACGCCACCGGGCGCCTGTGGAAAACGCAGCAGCTCAAGAACAAGCTCGCCGCGGGCTTCACCGTGTCATCGCTGCCGGCGGGCGACAAGCAGTCCACGCTGCTGTCGATGTTCGTCTTTGCCATGCAGCATGGCATGGTGTGGGTCGGCAACCCCATCCTGCCAGAGCAGCACGCTGGCGTGCCTTACGACGAGGCAGCCAACCGGCTGGGCTCCTGGTCGGGCCTGATGGCGCAGGCAGGCCATGGATCGGCGGCAGACGCCTTCGTGCCGGGCGACACCAAAACCGCCCGGATGTTCGGCCGACATTTCGCCCAGACCCTGCATGGCCTGGGCACTGCGGCCGCGCGCCAGCCCAGCGAGGAGATCGCGGCGTGATTCCCGCCCGCTATGGCCCGTTGCTGTTCAGCCTCATCCTGTCAGGAGCCATGACGCTGCTGGTCTCGGGCATCTCCACCTTTCGCACGTTGCCGGCGCACGCGGACTTTTGGAGCCTGTGGGCGGGCGCGTGGCTCACGGGATGGGTGTTTGCCTTTCCGGCGGTGATGCTCGCGGCGCCGCTGGCCCGCAGGCTGGTGGCCCGGCTCACGGCCCAGGGCACCAGCGGATCCGGCCGCGGATGAGGTGTTGCGGCGGCGCATCTCCGATGCAGGGAAACGGCGTTTCGGCGAACCCCAAAACCCGGTACGCTGTTGCGCCATGTCGATGCCCGCGCTGCCTCATGCCACCACGCTGCGCCTGAGCCTGCGCACGTGGCTGTGGGGTTTGTCACTGCTGACCACCCTGCCGCTGCTGGTGTTCGCGCTGTCGGTGGTGTGGGAATTCAAGGAGTTCCAGCAGCGCACCCTGGTGGAGCACCTCGAACGCCGCAGCAATGAGCTGGCCTTCACGGTGGCCGAAAGACTAGAGAGCACCTTGGGCACACTGAATGCGCTGGCTGAATCCGACGCCGCCTTGGCGCTGGATGTGCCCCGCCTGCACGCCCACGCGAAACGCGTCGTCGCGCGCGACCCCGGCATTCGCGCCATCAGCTTGGTCACCCAGGACCGCCTTCTTTTTCTGACGGCCGCGCCCCTGGGCCGCACTGGCCTGCCCGTGAGTGCCCCCGACCGCTTGGAGGCCGCGCTGCGCACCCAGAGCCCCAATGTCTCCGGGCCCTTCCTATCACCCGTCAGCCACATCCAGGTCGTGGCGCTCACCGTGCCCATGGTGCGCGAAGGCGAGGCCCTGTACGCGCTGCGCGGCATTCTGGAAGTGGAATCCCTCAACAGCCTGGTATCAGCGGAACGCCTGCCCAAGGGCTGGATTGCCGGCATCGTCGACGCCACCGGCACCGTGGTCGCGCGCAGCCATGACGCCGCCCGGTACGTGGGCCATCCGGCCAGCGCCTCGTTCCGGCAAGGCATCCTGACCTCCGGGAAACCCACCGCCTTTCTGGGGGCCACGCTCGAAGGCACCCCCACCATGAATCTGGTGCGGCCCGTGTTTGGATTTGACTGGTACCTCGGCTTGGCCGTGCCGCAAAGCATCCTGAACGCACAGCTCACCGACATGCTGTGGCACATGGCCGGGCTGGGACTGCTGTGGGTCGGGCTGTCGCTGTTCGCGGCGATGGCGTTTTCGCACTACCTGTTGCGCCAGATGAAAACCGTGGTCCAGGCGATGGACCGCGCAGGCGAAGCGCCGCTCCAGCCCCAAACGCCGCTGCGGGTGTCGGAGCTGGCCGCCATCATCGGCCAGTTCGCCGCCACCCAGCGCAGCGAGGCCGCCATGCGGGGTGACCGCGATGTGGCCATGCTCGCGCGCGAGCAGGTACAAGACCTGTACGACCACGCGCCCTGCGGCTACCACTCGCTGGACGCGCAGGGACGCGTGCTGCGCATGAACCAGACGGAACTGCAGTGGCTGGGCCTGTCGCTCGCCCAGGTGCAAGGCCGGGCGTATACCGACTTTCTCACCCCCGCGAGCCTGCAGGTCTTCCAGGAACGCTTTCCCCAGTTCGTCCAGGATGGCCAGGTGAAAGACCTGGAGATGGAACTGCACACCGCATCCGGCGCGGCCATGCCCATTCTGGTCAGCGCCACCGCCATCCAGGACGCCGAAGGCCGGTTCGCCGCCAGCCGTTCCATGGTGTTCGACCACACCGAGAAGAAGAAGGTGCAGGCCCAGCTGGAGCACATGGCCCACATCGACGCGCTGACCGAGCTGAGCAACCGCCGCGACTTCTATGAAAAGGCCGCGCACGAAATCGCGCGCAGCATGCGCTCGGGGCTGCCATTTTGCGTGCTCATGCTGGATGTGGATCATTTCAAGCAGGTCAACGACCAGCACGGCCACGCTGGCGGCGACGACGTGCTGCGGCGCCTGGCCCGGATGCTGGTGGCGCAACTGCGCGCGGTCGACATGCCCGCGCGGCTGGGCGGTGAAGAGTTTGCCGTGCTCATGCCCGGCACCCCCCTGCCCGAGGCCGCCCACGCGGCGGAACGCCTGCGCGGAGCCCTTCAGGCCACCCCCATCGTCTTGCGGGATGGACAACAGATCCACATCACGGTGTCCATCGGGCTCACTCAATGGAACGCCGACGACAGCGACATCGAAGCCACGCTCAAACGGGCCGACGCGGCCCTCTACCGCGCCAAGGCCACCGGCCGCAACCGGGTGTGCACCGAGCACTGAAGCAGCCTCATAGGAAGGCCTGCACAACTCCCCGCGGTCGGTGATGGGGCGGGCTCGGGCCCTCCGCCGGGTTGCTTTTCTTGCTAGTGCCCTGTCCCGACCCGCACAACCACCGACTCGCGAGGTGACGCAGGCCATCCTATACTTCCGCTATTCATCAATGGAATAGCGATCATTTCCGCCTTGCCACCATGTTCCACCACCGTGCTTCCATCGTTCGCAGCTTCGTGGCCGTGGCCCTGGCAGTGACCACCGTCCATGCCGCGCAGGCCGGTAGGGTCTCTGTCGCAGTGGCGGCCAACTTCACCGCGCCCATGCAGAAGATCGCCGCCGCGTTCGAGGCAGACACCGGCCACCAAGCCGAGCTTTCGTTCGGGGCCACCGGCAAGTTTTACGCGCAGATCACCCACGGTGCACCCTTTCAGGTGCTGCTCTCGGCCGACGACACCACGGCCGCCCGGCTGGAGAAAGAAGGCAAGGCCATTGCCCGCACACGGTTCACCTACGCCATTGGCACCCTGGTGCTGTGGAGCGCCCAGCCCGGCTATGTGGACGCCCAGGGCGCCGTGCTCAGGACCGGCGACTTCAAGCACCTGGCCATTGCCAATCCCAAGCTCGCGCCCTATGGCGCAGCAGCGGTGCAGGTCATGGACAAGCTGGGTGTCGCGGGGGCAGTGCAGCCACGCCTCGTGCAAGGCGAGAACATCGCACAGACTTTCCAGTTCGTCTCCACGGGCAATGCGCAGCTGGGCTTTGTGGCGCTGTCGCAGGTGATGGCCGATGGAAAGATCCGCGCAGGCTCGGCCTGGCAGGTGCCCGCCAGCCTGCACGACCCCATCCGGCAGGAGGCCGTGCTGCTCAGCCCCGGCAAGGACAGCGCTGCCGCGGCGGCGCTGCTCACCTACCTGCGCAGCGGCAAAGCCCAAGCCATCCTCCAGTCCTACGGCTATAGTTTCTGACGGCTCCATCTCGCCTGGCGCTGCGGGCCGCCGGCCCCGCGAGCCACCGTCCTTCGCTGTCACCCATCGCCCATGCCCTTCTCCCAAGCTGACCTGGCAGCCATCGGCCTCACGCTGCGGCTGGCCGGCACCACCATGGTGCTGCTGCTGGTGCTGTGCACGCCCCTGGCCTGGTGGCTGGCGCACACGTCGTCGCGCTGGCGCGGCCCGGTGTCGGCCGTGGTGGCGTTGCCGCTGGTGTTGCCGCCCACTGTGATCGGGTTTTACCTGCTGGTCACGCTGGGTCCCAGCGGGCCCCTGGGCCAGTTTATGCAGTGGCTCGGGCTCCCCACCTTGCCCTTCACCTTCTGGGGGCTGGTGGTGGGCTCACTGATCTATTCGCTGCCCTTTGCCGTGCAGCCGCTGCAGCATGCATTCGAGGCCATCGGCCAGCGCCCGCTGGAGGCCGCGGCCACGCTGGGGGCGGGACCCATCGACCGGTTTTTTACCGTGGCGCTGCCCCTGGCCCGCCCGGGCTTCATCACCGCTGCCATCCTGAGCTTTGCGCACACGGTGGGCGAATTCGGCGTGGTGCTCATGCTGGGCGGCAACATCCCGGGCGTGACCCGGGTGGTATCGGTGCAGATTTATGACCATGTCGAGGCGCTGGAGTACGCCCATGCGCACTGGCTGGCTGGCGGCATGGTGCTGTTCTCGTTCGTGGTCCTGCTGGGGCTGAGCCTGGCAAGCCGCAGGTCGGGAACACTGGTGCAGTGATGGCGCAGTCATGACCACCGACATTTCCACGGCACCGATCCTTGCGCGGCTTTGCGTGGCGCGCCCGGGTTTCACGCTGGATGTGGACCTGCAACTGCCGGGCCGGGGCGTGACCGCGCTGTTCGGTCCCTCGGGCTGCGGCAAGACCACCTGCCTGCGTGCCATTGCCGGGCTGGAACGCGCACAGCCCGGGCATGTGGTGGTGGGCGGCGACACCTGGCAGGACGATGCGCACAAGATCTGGCGTGCCCCTCACGAACGCGGCCTGGGCTATGTGTTTCAGGAACCCAGCCTGTTCGACCACCTGAGCGTGCGCGGCAACATTGACTATGGCCTGCAGCGCACGCCCGTCGCACGGCGGCGCGTGGCGCTGGAGCAGGCGGTGGAGCTGCTGGGCATCGGCCCGCTCCTGGGCCGCAGGCCCGCGGCCCTCTCCGGCGGCGAGCGCCAGCGCGTGGCCATGGCGCGCGCGCTGGCCACGAGCCCCCGCCTGCTGCTCATGGACGAGCCCCTCTCCGCGCTGGACAGCGAGCGCAAGGCAGAAGTGCTGCCGTATCTGGAACGGCTGCACCGCACGCTCGACATCCCCGTGCTGTACGTGAGCCACGCCATCGACGAAGTGGCCCGCCTGGCCGGGCACACGGTGCTGATGCGCGAGGGCCGCGTGCGGGCCCAGGGCCACACCGAAGAGCTCATCGTCCGGCTGGACCTGCCCCTGGCCCATGGCGACACGGCCGCGGCGGTGATCGACGGCACCGTGCTGCAGCATGATGCCGCCGACCACGTGACCACGGTGTCCTTTGCGCAAGGGCTGCATCCGTTGCAGCTGGTCAGCCCGGTGGCGCACACGGCGGGCGAGGCGATCCGACTGCGCATCCAGGCGAGGGACGTGAGCCTGACATTGACGGCGCCCACAGACACCAGCATCCTCAACATCCTGCCCGCCACCGTCATGGAGGTGGGCGACGACAGCCCTGGCCAGCGCATGGTGGCGCTGAACGTAGGCACCACGCGGCTGCTCGCGCGGGTCACCCAGCGCTCCGCACAAGCGCTGGCGCTGGCGCCCGGCAAGGCGGTTTTCGCCCAGGTCAAGGGCATCGCCATCGTCAACTGAAAAGGGCGTGAACGACGCCGCCGCGCACGGGCTGGCAGGCCGGCACAATGCACGCATGCGTCCTTGCCCTTATCCACCCGCTTTTTCGCCTCCGCTGCAATGCGTCCGTTGACCACGCTGATCCTGGGCGGCTACGGCAACTTTGGCGCCCGCATTGGCCGTGCGCTGGCGGGCGACGCGGGCACCGCGCAGCGCATGACGCTGCTGGTGGCCGGGCGCGATGCGGCGCGAGCCCAGGCGCTGGCGCAAACATTCGGGCCTGCCGCACGCGGCGTTGCGCTGGACCACCAGGCCCCCGGCTTGGCAGACACCCTGCGCCAATGGGAGGTGGGCCTGGTCATTCACACCGCCGGGCCGTTCCAGGCGCAGGGCTACGGCGTGGCCCTGGCCGCGGCCGAAGCAGGCGCGCACTACATTGACCTGGCCGACGGCCGCCGCTTCGTCTGCGACTTTCCCCAGGCCGTGGGCGCCCAGTTCACCGCCGCGCAGCGCACCGCCATCACGGGCGCCAGCACCGTTCCGGCGCTGTCTTCCGCTGTTGTCGATCACTTGTGCGCTGGCTGGCAAACCATTGACAGCATTGATATCTGCATTGCACCTGCGCAGCGTGCGCCGCGCGGCCACGCCACGCTGGCCGCCGTGCTGAGCTACTGCGGCCAGCCCCTGCAGGTGTGGCAGGACGGCCGCTGGCAGCCACGGCGAGGCTGGGCCAGCCCCGCACCGGTGCGTTTTCAGCGGCTGCGGCCACGCCGGGGCGCGCTGTGCGACATCCCGGATCTGGAGATATTCCCCCACCACTACCAAGCCCGCGACCGCGTGTTCTTTCGCGCCGCACTCGAGGTCGGCCTGGCCCAGCATGCCTTCGCCGCGCTGGCTGCGCTGCGCCAGTGGGGGCTGCTGCCGCGCCCCGAAAGACTCGCCGGGTTGCTGCACCGCACAGGCGGCGTGCTGGACGGCCTGGGCACGCCGCTGGGCGGGATGGTGGTGCGGGTTGCCGGCACCGATGTAGAGGGCCAACAGCGCCGCCGCGCGTGGCACATCGCGGCCGACCACGACCACGGCCCCGAGATCCCCTGCATGGCCGCTGTCCTGCTGGCCCGTCAGCTCGCCACCGGACAGCCCCTGCCCACCGGCGCGCACACCAGCACCAGCCTGCTGCCCCTTCAGTCATTTGCGCCCGAGTTTGCGAAGTGGGGCATGGTGACGGACATCGTGGAGGAATGAGGCAATGGCCCACCAGAAAAATGCCCGCAAGACGCGCCAACGTTCCCCCGCCTCGCCCAGTTCCTGGCAAGCCACGCCACTGACATCGCAGCCTGGCAGCAAAGGCCGCTGATGCCAACGTCCCCTCCACACCAGGCCATGCCATGACTCCCTCTTCCGCCAAGCTTCTGCGCTCCAGCCTGGTCTTCGTCTGGCTGGCCACGGCAGTCGTCAGCGTGTGGGAGCTGCACGGCCAAAGCCGCGAGCTCTTGGCGGGCCTGCCCAACGCCTGGGTCTCTGGCGACGCTGCCTGGCTGCCCACGGCCATCATCCTGGCGGGGGCGGCTGCCGATGCGGTGCTGGGACTGTGGCTGGCGCTCAAGCCCGGCCGCGCAGCCTATGTGGCCGCGCTGGCGCTCATGGGCTCCATGACGCTGCTGGCGACGCTCATCCACCCCGCGTGGTGGCTCCACCCCTTT
>NZ_JALEGG010000200.1 GCF_022763525.1 Acidovorax sp. | reverse complement strand
TCCTGGCGCTGGCGCACAGCCTGGACCTGCAGGTGGTGGCCGAGGGGGTGGAGACGGCTGGGCAGCTGACGTTCTTGCGGCTGCATGGCTGCGAGGCGTTTCAGGGGTATCTGTTTGGGCGGCCCGGGCCCGTTGAAATGTTCGCAAGCGAGTTGCATTTGGCGCCGTTGGAAGGCGAAGGGGGCGGACCATGAGCGGGACCGCCGTGTTGTGGGTGGATAGCGACACGCGGCACGCCGCGGCCGCGCGCAAGCTCATCACGCAGAACCACCCCGCGTGGCGCGTTGTTCACAGCCCCACGCCCGAGACCGCGCTGGCGCCGCTGGCCTCCCAGGCGTGGCAGGCGGTGGTGCTGTGCCTGAAGCCGGGCGTGCAGGAGCTGCCCAGCGTGCTCGAACTGTGTGCGGGGCGCCCCGTGCTGCTGTGCATCGAGCCCGCGCAGGAGGCACTGGCCGCGCGCGCGTTCCGCTGCGGCTTGGGTGACTATGTGCTGCGCGATGCGGATGGCACCGCCCACCTGGGCGAGCTGCTGCACCGGCTGGAGGCGCTGATGCAGCGGCAGCCCGACACGCCAGCGCACGTCGTGGGCATGGTGGACGAGCGCATCTGGCAGGAGGCGCTGACCATGCTGCAGGAGCAGCGCTCGGCGCTCCAAGCCACGCTGGCCCACATGAGCCAGGGCATCTTCAAGACCAGCGCAGACGGGCGCATCACCGTGTACAACGAGCGCGTACTGGAGCTGCTGAACCTGCCGGAATCGCTGATGGCCACGCGCCCCACGCTGGCAGAGCTCACGCGCCTGCAGGCCGAGCGGGGCGATTTCGGGCAGAACTACTCGCAGGTGGACCACCGCGGGAGAGGCTACGTCGCCGGGGGCGCGGTGCAGCCCGCACCGCCCGTGTATTGGCGCACCACCCCGGATGGGCGGACTTTTGAAGTCCGCACCTCCGCCACGCTGCCCGATGGGGGCATCGTGCGCACTTTCACCGACGTGAGCGACTATGTGCGGGTGGAAAACGAGCTGCGCGAGAGCGAGGCGCGGTTTCGATCGCTCTCCGACCTGTCATCCGACTGGTACTGGGAGCATGATGCCGAGGGCCGCTTCGTGCAGCTGGCAGGCGATCTGAGCGTCAATGGCATACCCCTGTCGAGCGTGATGGGCCGCACCCGCTGGGAGATCGGCGCACTCAACATGACGGAAGCAGACTGGGCCGCGCACCGCGCTGTGTTGGCAGCGCACCAGCCGTTCCGCGACCTGGAGCTTCAGCGCCAGCGCCCGGACGGCAGCATGCACTGGATCTCCGTGAGCGGCGTGCCGGTGTTCGAGGCCGACGGCACGCTGCGCGGCTACCGCGGCGTGGGGCGCGACATCACGGAGCGCAAGCAGGTGGAAAGCCAGATCGAACGTCTGGCTTTCTACGACGTGCTCACCGGCCTGCCCAACCGCCGATTGCTGGTGGACCGGCTGCAACATGCCATGGCGGCGGCCGTGCGCTCGGGCGCGCAGGGCGCCCTGCTGTTCATCGACCTGGACAACTTCAAGGACCTCAACGACACCCTGGGCCATGACATCGGCGACCAGCTGCTGGTGCAGGTGGCCCAGCGCCTGAAGGGCTGCGTGCGCGAGGCAGACACGGTCGCGCGCTTCGGCGGCGATGAGTTCGTGGTGCTGGTGGAGGGCCTGAGTGGCGAAGACCCGCAGGCCAGCGCAGAGGCGGCGCTGGTGGCCAGCCACATTGCCACCACGCTGGGCAAGCCCTATGTCCTGGGCGAGGCCAGCCACCACAGCACCCCCAGCATTGGCATTGCGCTGTTTGGCCAGCACAGCTGCAATGTGGACGAACTGCTCAAGCACGCGGACCTGGCCATGTACCAGGCCAAGGCTGCCGGGCGCAACACCCAGCGCTTCTTCGACCCCGAAATGCAGGCGGCCGTGAGCACCCGCTCGGCGCTGGAGGCGGACCTGCGCAGAGGCCTGCACGACAAGGAGCTGGTGCTGTACTACCAGCCGGTGGTCGACGGCAAGGGCCGGCTCCTGGGGGCTGAAGCGCTGGTGCGGTGGATGCACCCGCAGCGGGGGCTGGGTTCACCGGCGGAATTCATCCCCCTGGCAGAGCAGACGGGGTTGATCCTGCCCATCGGCCAGTGGGTCCTGGAGGCGGCGTGCGCGCAGCTCGTGGCGTGGTCGCGCAGCGCGCTCACGCGGCAGTTCTTCCTCTCGGTCAACGTGAGCGTGCGGCAGTTCCGCCAGCCTGACTTTGTCGAACAAGTGTTGAGCGCCCTGCACGTCAGCGGTGCCAACCCCGAGCGGCTGAAGCTGGAGCTGACCGAAAGCCTGCTGCTGGCCGACGTGGAAGACGTGATCGCACGCATGGAGCACCTGCGGCGCTACGGCGTGGGGTTCTCGCTGGACGACTTCGGCACGGGCTACTCCAGCTTGAGCTATCTCAAGCGCCTGCCGCTGGACCAACTCAAGATCGACCAGGGCTTCGTGCGCGACCTCCAGACCGACCCCAACGATGCGGCCATTGTGCGCACCATCCTCGCCCTGGCGCAAAGCCTGGACCTGGCGGTGGTGGCCGAGGGCGTGGAAACCACGGGCCAGCTGGAATTCTTGAAGCGCCACGGCTGCAACGCCTACCAGGGCTACCTGTTCGGCCGCCCCATGCCCGCCCAGGTGCTG
This sequence comes from Acidovorax sp., assembly GCF_022763525.1. Lineage (GTDB taxonomy): Bacteria > Pseudomonadota > Gammaproteobacteria > Burkholderiales > Burkholderiaceae_C > Acidovorax. The sequence continues at coordinate 13,712 of NZ_JALEGG010000200.1, read as the reverse complement.
GAGCGTGCCCTGCGGCCGGCAGTTTGAACACTGCGTTGGGCCGCTTTCTCTCGTTGCGCCGCGGCAAACGGCGTCCCGCGGGAGCGCTGCACAATGCGCGCATGAGCACGACACCCCAACCTCGCCCACCCTGCCTCCTGCGCGCGCCCCGACTCCCGATGACTCTCATTTGGGCGGGGGTGGGGCAGCCATGAAGAAGCAGGTGCTGGTCGCCGGGGGCGGCATTGGGGGCTTGGCCGCCGCGTTAGGCGCCTCGCGCGCGGGGTGGGATGTGCGTCTGTTTGAGCGCGCCCCAGCGTTCAGCGAGGTCGGTGCAGGCGTGCAGATCGGGCCCAACGTGGTGCGCCGCCTGCAGGCCTGGGGCCTTCAGCAGCCCTTGCAAGCCGTGGCGGCCTTCCCCAGCCGACTGCAGGTGCGCAATGCCGTGACCGGCCGGGAGTTGGCAGCGCTGTCGCTGGGCGCGACGGCGGTCGAGCGCTATGGCGCGGCCTACGCCACCATCCATCGCGCCGACCTGCATGGCGTGCTGTTGACTGCTGTCACCGAGTCCACCGATGTGCAGCTGAACCTGGAGCAGGCCATCGAACGTTTTATGCCGGACGATGGCGTGGTCACGGTGCGCACCAGCCGTGGCAAGGAGGTGGAAGGGGATGCGCTGATTGGCGCCGATGGTCTGTGGAGCCGCACGCGCACGCAGTTGCTGGGCGCGGTGGCCCCGCGGGTGACGGGCCACCTCGCCTACCGCGCGCTGGTGCCGCAGCAGGCGCTGCCCGGCGCATTGCGCACCGCGCAGGTCACGGCCTGGCTGGGGCCGCGCCTGCATGCCGTGCAGTACCCCGTGCGCCGCGGCGAATGGCAGAACCTGGTGGTCATCGTGCAAGGCCCTGCGCCGCAGGACCTGGAGAACTGGGACCATGGGGCCAATGCCGCCGACCTGGAGCACGCCTTGCAAGGTACCTGTACGGCGCTGCAGGATGTGGTGCGCAGCGTGAGCGCCGCTGGCGGCCCCGGCTGGCGCCTGTGGCCCCTGTGTGACCGTCCGCCGGTGCGCAGCGCCGACGAGATGGCGCGCGGCCTGGTGGCGCTGCTGGGCGACGCGGCACACCCCATGCGCCCCTACCTGGCCCAGGGTGCCGGCATGGCCATCGAAGACGCGGCCGAGCTGCAGCGCGCGCTGTCCATGCATGATCTGGACGTGCAGTTGCGCCTTCGGCGCTACGCCCTCAACCGCTGGCAGCGCAACGCCCGGGTGCAGGCGCGATCCATCCGCAATGGGCGCATTTTTCATGCGACGGGGCCGGTGCGCTGGGGGCGGGATGCGGCGCTGCGCCTGTTGGGTGAGCGGGTGCTGGATGTGCCCTGGCTGTACCGGGGCGATGGCTCCAGCGCCAGTTCGCTGTGAGGTGAAGCCAGCCAAGGGGCAGCGATGCGCGCCACCGTTGCGCACAGTGCCGTGTGCCGCCCATGCACAGCGGAGCCTGGGCGTGGCACCGACATCTGCACCGCCCGCCTGTGGGCATTGGCAGCCAGTCCGGGTTGTCAGGATATTCCCTATCCGGGGCAACCCCTGCAAACGCGGTGCGGGGCGAACTTTGTGCAGTGTGCCACGCTCTACCCGCATGTGTGCAAAGCGTCAAAAAGGCAACGGACACATCCACGAATTCGCTGTTCAAGCGCAGGCCGTGGTGCTACAAAGGATGAAGCCCGATAGCGATTCCGAATGCAACGCCGCAGCATTTTCCGGGCTCCGTCCGGGAGTGCTGCTACAGGAGGTCGTATGGATGCCATCAGCAATTTCGCCGCGCGCTACGCCCGTAGCCGTGAAGAGGAAATGTCGATCGACGAGTACCTCGCCGAGTGCAAGCGTGACCCCATGGCCTACGCCACTGCCGCCCAGCGCATGCTGGCCGCCATTGGCGAGCCCGAGATGGTGGACACGCGCAATGATCCGCGCCTCTCGCGCATCTTTGCCAACAAGGTCATCAAACGCTACCCCGCGTTCGCCGAGTTCTACGGCATGGAGGACTCCATCGAGCAGGTGGTGAGCTTCTTCCGGCACGCCGCGCAGGGGCTGGAGGAGCGCAAGCAGATCCTGTATCTGCTGGGCCCCGTGGGCGGGGGCAAGAGCTCCATCGCCGAACGCCTCAAGCACCTGATGCAGAAGGTGCCGTTCTATGCGCTCAAGGGTTCGCCGGTGAACGAATCTCCACTGGGCCTGTTCGATGCGCTGGAGGACGGCCCCGTGCTGGAGCAGCAATTCGGTATCCCCCGGCGCTACCTGCAGCGCGTGCTCTCGCCCTGGGCCGTCAAGCGCCTCGAAGAATTCGGTGGCGACATCCGGCAGTTTCGCGTGGTCAAGCGCTACCCCAGCATCTTGAAGCAAGTCGGGATCGCCAAGACCGAGCCAGGCGATGAGAACAACCAGGACATCTCCAGCCTCGTGGGCAAGGTGGACATCCGCAAGCTCGAGACCTTTGCGCAGGACGACACCGACGCCTACAGCTACAGCGGCGGCCTGTGCCTGGCCAACCAGGGCCTTCTCGAATTCGTGGAGATGTTCAAGGCGCCAATCAAGGTGCTGCACCCGTTGCTCACCGCCACGCAGGAGGGTAACTACAAAGGCACCGAAGGCTTCGGGGCCATCCCGTTTGACGGCGTGGTGCTGGCCCACAGCAACGAGAGCGAGTGGAAGGCGTTCCGCAACAACAAGAACAACGAGGCGTTCCTCGACCGTATCTACATCGTCAAGGTGCCGTACTGCCTGCGCGTCAGCGAGGAGATCCGCATCTACGAAAAGCTGATCCGCGAGTCTTCGCTGGGCAACGCCGTGTGCGCGCCGGGCACGCTCAAGATGATGTCGCAGTTTGCCGTGCTCACGCGCCTGAAGGAGCCTGAGAACTCCAGCATCTTCAGCAAGATGCAGGTGTACGATGGCGAGAGCCTCAAAGACACCGACCCGCGCGCCAAGAGCTACCAGGAGTACCGCGATTACGCAGGTGTGGATGAGGGCATGACCGGCATCTCCACGCGCTTCGCGTTCAAGATCCTGTCCCGCGTCTTCAACTTCGATAGTGCCGAGGTGGCTGCCAACCCCGTGCACCTGATGTACGTGCTGGAGCAGCAGATCGAGCGCGAGCAGTTTCCCGCCGAGCTGGAGACCAAGTACACCAGCTACATCAAGGAATTCCTTTCGCCGCGCTATGCGGAGTTCATCGGCAAGGAGATCCAGACCGCGTATCTTGAGAGCTACAGCGAGTACGGCCAGAACATCTTCGACCGCTACGTCACCTACGCCGACTACTGGATCCAGGACAACGAGTACCGCGACACCGACACCGGCGAGGTGTTCGACCGCAGCGCGCTCAACGCCGAGCTCGAGAAGATCGAGAAGCCCGCGGGCATCGCCAACCCCAAGGATTTCCGCAACGAGATCGTCAACTTCGTGTTGCGCGCCCGAGCCAACAACCAGGGCCAGAACCCGAGCTGGACGAGCTACGAGAAGCTGCGCCTCGTGATTGAGAAGAAGATGTTCTCCAACACCGAGGAGTTGCTGCCCGTCATCAGCTTCAACGCCAAGGCCAGTGCCGAGGAAGCGCGCAAGCACGAGGATTTTGTGACGCGCATGGTGGACAAGGGCTACACACCCAAGCAGGTACGCCTGCTGTGCGAGTGGTACCTGCGCGTACGCAAGAGCAGCTAGATATGGTGCAACTCCCTGAGTCGCTGCGCGCCTCGGTGCCGCCGTCGGAAGCGGCGGCTCGTCGGGCACGTCCAAGCCTGCGCAGGCAGGCTCAGAGCCGCGGCCCTCAGCCCCTTCTCTCGCACGGCTGCGCCATTCGGGAAGGGGGACGCAGCCAGCGCACGCAAGTGAAACGCTGCTGCGCAGCCGGGGCGGCCCCGGCGCGGCTGCCCGCGCGGACATGGGGGGTGGGCAGAGGCAGAGGTTGGTGGCCACACGAGGGCTAAAAAATGGCACTGCAGATCATCGACCGCAGGCTCGCAGGCAAGAACAAGTCGGTCGGCAACCGCGAGCGCTTTGTCCGCCGCTTCAAGGAGCAGATCGCGGACAGCGTGCGCCGTGCCGTCTCGCAGCGGGGCATTCGCGAGATCGAGCAGGCCGAGAACATCACCATTCCACGCAAGGACATCAGTGAACCGGTGTTCCACCACGGCCAGGGCGGCATCCGCGACATGGTGCACCCCGGCAATGCAGAGCATGTGCGCGGCGATCGCATCGAGCGCCCCCAGGGCGGGGGCGGGCGCGGGTCGCAAGCCAGCGACAGTGGCGAAGGGGAGGATGATTTCACCTTCACGCTGACCAAGGAGGAGTTCATGCAGCTCTTCTTTGAAGACCTGGCGCTGCCGCACCTTCTGCGCACCCACATTGGCGAGAACCCGCAGTGGAAGTCGCGGCGCGCCGGTTACAGCCAGGATGGCATTCCCAACAACCTGGCGGTGCTGCGCACCATGCGCGGAGCACTCGGGCGGCGCATTGCACTGGGCAAGTCGGCCCACCGCGAGCAACTGGCGCTGCAGCAAGAGCTGGATGCCCTGCTGGCGCAGGACGACGGCACCAGCGAAGCGGTGGCCGAGCTGCAGCACCGCATCGATCTGCTCAAGGAGCGCGTGGGGCGGATTCCTTACCTCGACCCCATCGACCTGCGTTTTCGCGCCCGCGTGCAGGTGCCGGTGCCGAGCAGCCAGGCGGTGATGTTCTGCCTGATGGACGTTTCCGGCTCCATGGACGAGGCGCGCAAGGACCTGGCCAAGCGCTTCTTCATTCTGCTTTACTTGTTTCTCACGCGGCACTACGAGACCATCGACATCGTGTTCATCCGCCACCACACGCAGGCGGCCGAGGTGAGCGAGGAGCAGTTCTTTCACTCCACCGAAAGCGGCGGTACGGTGGTCAGCAGCGCACTGGTGCTGCTCGACCAGATCATCCGCGCGCGCTACCCCACCGGCGACTGGAACATCTACGTGGCGCAGGCGAGCGACGGTGACAACTTCACCAACGACAGCGGCAACTGCCGCAACCTGCTGGCCGACAAGATATTGCCGCTGGTGCGCTACTTTGCGTATGTGCAGGTGGCCGAGGAAGAGCAGAACCTCTGGCAGGAGTACAGCCAGTTGCTGCCCGTGAACCCCCATTTCGCCATGCGCAAGGTATCGCAGCCCAGCGACATCTACCCCGTGTTCCGCGAACTGTTCAAGAAGGAAGGGGCGTTGGCATGACTGACCACACGGCGCACAACATGGCGCACTACCCCGTGCTGGAACGCCGCATGCGCGACAACCCGTGGAAAACCGCGGTGGTGGGCGAGCGCCGCCAGCGCACGGTGCCCGCGCAACCCCTGCCGGCCGGTGCGCGGCCTGCCGAGCCGCTGCCCGATCCGAGCGACTGGACCTTCGAGCTGATCGAGCGCTACCACGCCGCCATTGCCGCCACGGCCGAGCGCTTCGGCCTGGACACCTACCCCAACCAGCTCGAGATCATCACCGCCGAGCAGATGATGGACGCCTACTCCAGCGTGGGCATGCCGGTGAACTATCGGCACTGGAGCTACGGCAAGGAGTTCCTCGCCACCGAGCGGCGCTACCGCCGCGGGCACATGGGGCTGGCCTATGAGATCGTCATCAACGCCAACCCCTGCATCAGCTACCTGATGGAGGAAAACACCACCGCCATGCAGGCGCTGGTGATTGCGCATGCGGCCTACGGGCACAACAGCTTCTTCAAGGGCAACTACCTGTTCCGCATGTGGACGGATGCGTCCTCCATCATCGACTACCTGGTGTACGCCAAGGACTATGTGGCCCAGTGCGAGGAGCGCTATGGCGCAGACGAAGTGGAGCGGCTGCTCGACTCCTGTCACGCGCTGGCCAACTTTGGCGTGGACCGCTATCGCCGCCCGTCCAAGAAAAGCCTAGCGCGCGAGCGGCTGGAGCGCGAGCAGCGCGAAGCCTATGCCCAGCAACAGGTGAACGAGCTGTGGCGCACGCTGCCCACGCGCCCCGGCAAGGAAGGCGCGGCGCAGGAGAACAACCGCTTTCCGCAGGAGCCGCAGGAAAACATTCTGTACTTCATTGAAAAGAACGCCCCGCTCCTGGAGCCCTGGCAACGCGAGGTGGTGCGCATCGTGCGCAAGATCGCCCAGTATTTCTACCCCCAGCGGCAGACGCAGGTGATGAACGAAGGCTGGGCCACGTTCTGGCATTACACGCTGCTCACCACGCTGTACGACGAGGGTTACCTCAGCGACGGAGTGATGATCGAATGGCTGGGCTCGCACACCAACGTCATCTATCAGCCGCCGGTGGGGCACCGCGCCTACAGCGGCATCAACCCCTATGCGCTCGGGTTTGCCATGTACCGCGACATCCAGCGCATCTGCCAGAGCCCCACGCCGGAAGACCGGCTCTGGTTCCCCGACATCGCTGGCACGCCGTGGCTGCCGGCGCTCGACCATGCGATGCGCAATTTCAAGGACGAGAGCTTCATCGGCCAGTACCTGAGCCCGCACCTGATGCGCGAGATGCGCTTGTTTGCCGTGCACGACGACGCCAACGAGCGCGAACTGGTGGTCAGCGAAATCCACGACGAGAACGGTTACCGCGGCCTGCGCCAGATGCTGTCACAGCAATACGACCTGGGCACCCGCGAGCCCAACATCCAGGTGTGGAACGTCAACCTGCGCGGCGACCGCAGCCTGACCCTGCGCCACACCCAGTTCCAGGGCCGCCCGCTGGGTGACGACACGCCAGAGGTGCTCAGGCACGTGGCGCGGCTGTGGGGCTTTGGCGTGCAGATCGAAAGCGTGGACGCCTACGGCAACAACCCGGTGCTGCTGCACACGGTGGCCCCCTCGGCCGCGTGACTAGGTTGCCACAGCCGCGGGCGTGCCGATATGCTATTGATTTAATAGCGTAATGCGCTGATTGGATCAGCGCTGCGGCCAATTTTCTCTGAAGTCGGCAAGCGGTCCGGTCCCGCGGGCGATGGGGCAGGGGACCGCTCACGCAGCCGCGAGCGCGGATGGGGTCGCCGCCGTGCGTGCGCGCAACGGACAGTCTGTCGCCACGCGCTCGGCCAGCGTCTGGCGCAGCACTTGCAGCGCGGCGATGCGCGCGTCAATTTCCTGCAGCTTGAGTGCCAGCACCTGCGCCAGCGCTGGGCCGGGATCGCTGGCGTCCCAGATGGCCGGCAGGCGGTCGCCAATCTCAGCCAGCGTGAAACCCAGTTGCTGCGCGGTGCGGATGTACTGCACCAGCATCGCTGCCTCGGCCGGATAGTCTCGGTAACCGTTGGCCAGGCGCCGCGAGCGAATCAGGCCTTGCTGCTCGTAAAAGCGCAGGGCCTCGCGGCTCAGTCCGGAAGTGGCGGCGAGTTCTCCGATCAGCATGGGGACTCTCCTTGTGGCGTGAAAACAATGCCACCGCTGACGGTGGCTTGACCCTGAAGCGTACTTCAGGGGTGAACCTCGGGTCTTCTTCTTTTTTACCCAAGGTTCTTGCGTCATGAGCTTTCTCGCGTCCTTTTCTGCTCCCCGTTACCTGCGCATCGTGCGCGCCAGCGGCTGGTATGACCTGCTGGTGACTTGGCCTTTCGTGCTGCCATGGACCTTTGCCTGGCTGTATGTCCAACTGGGCCTGCTGGCGGCCTCGCTGGGCCTGCCGGGCACCATGCGCCCGCTCGATGCCACTGCCATGCTGCTGGCCAATCTGCTGGGCTCGGTGGTGGTTGTGTGGTCGATTGCGCGCATTGCCGCGCCCACCCTGCTGCTCGGACGCCTGGATGGCGTGGCGCGGTTCCTCTTCGCGGCCTGGCAGATCTACGCCGTGGTCCAGGGCGCCAACGCAATCGTGCTGGGCTTCACGGTGTTGGAAGTGCTGTTTGGCGTGTTGCAGTGGTGGCGCGTGGCAGGCGCGGCCCCTGTGTGGGGCGGCAGTGCGCTGCAAGCGGCGAGTGCTTGAGCGAGCGCTTGTGCCCCTGCGGGCTGGCTGCGGGGGACGGATAAGGGTATGTCCGGAGCCCGCGCCCCGGGCACGCCTCTGGCCTCATGCCAGTGGTGTTTTGGTGCCCAGCCGTTGGTAATCGAGCTTCGCGCTGGTGCATTGCGATGACCTGTGCAGCGAATGTGGGAGGAAATCAACGCCCCGGTGCCGTCATCAACCCGCCACGGGGCGGCGGCAGACTTTAGAGGGGCCTCTCGATGTGGGGATCACCCCAATCGACGGCGGAGGGGGCGTGCGGCACTCTCATGGCCATGCCTTGCGCAGTGCGTGAAGCGCGGCTGAAACGCCTTGGGATTTCAGCTTCTCGCCTGCAGTGGGTAGGTGGCAAGGTTTGTGCTTGGAGCGTCGCCAGTCCCCCAGTGACCCGAGTGGTCCCGGAGGTTGGTTGCCCAGGCAGCTTGCAGTTCGCAGGTTGGGGCGTGGGCCGCAGTGCACATCGCTGCTCAGGAGTGACGGATGAAGAAAATGGTTCCGCTGTGTTCAGGTGCGCTGGCAACGCTGTTGATGGCCGGATGTGCGAGCGCTCCCCCCGTGATGCAGTCTTTTGGCGAGCCCACGGATAGCGGCAGCATGCAATTCGCCTGCGGCAATGGCGAAAAGGTGGAGATGCAGTTCTACCCCGAGCAAGGCCGCAGCGTGCTGCGGCGCAGTGGCTGGACGGTTGAGCTGCCCAAACAAGTTGCTGAAACCGGCTACGCCTTCAGCAACGGCCCCACTACGGTGCTCGGCAAGGGTAATGAATTGACCATCCAGATTGGCCACCTGGCACCGATCTGGTGCCGCAGCAATCGCCCCATGCTGGTGGCGGGCGGAAAGTAATCTGATGGTAGACCGGACCCCGCGACCGGTTTTCTCTGGCGGCGTGGAACACTGTCCGCCGTTTTCCCGGCTGTCTGCAAGCCGCGAAACGCCCTTGGGGACAACGCTGCGCAAACCGTTGTGCCGCCGTTCTTTCTGCTGGTTGTGAACGACGCTGGCTGGCAGGCACATGTAGTCAATGCTCCTGAAAAGATAGCTGTAAGCGCTTGCGGATAGGGCGCTGCCAGCTGTTTTGCATGGGTTGAGCTGCAAGATCCTTCATTCTGCCGGGCGCGCAGACGTGGTTTGACTGGCGATTGCGCCGTGCAAGCGAGGTCAGATGCTGCCGCGCAGCCGCAGCAGTTCTGCCTCGGCCACGTCGATGCGCACCGTGCCCTGCGCCACCAGCACCTGCGCCACGCGGTCAATTTCATCGCCCACGGCGCCAGCCATCATCGCGATATTCTGGGCGTGCAAAGCCATGTGGCCTTTCTGGATGCCGGTGGTGGCCAGGGCCTTCATCGCCGAGAAGTTCTGGGCCAAGCCCACCGCGGCAATGATCTGGGCCAGCTCTCGGGCCGACGTGACGCCCAGAATTCTGAGCGCGGTCTTGGCCGTAGGGTGCAGTTTGGTCGCGCCGCCCACCAGGCCCACGGCCATGGGCAGTTCGATGGAGCCGGCCAGGTCGCCGCTGTTGGTGATCTCCCAGGTCGTCAGGCTGGTGTAGTGGCCGCTGCGTGCGGCGTAAGCGTGGGCACCGGCTTCTACCGCGCGCGTGTCGTTGCCGGTGGCCAGCACCACGGCGCTCACGCCGTTCATGATGCCCTTGTTGTGCGTGGCGGCGCGGTAGGGGTCAGCCGCCGCAAAGTGGTAGGCCGCCACCATGCCGTCGCGCACCGCCTCGCCGCCGATGTCGGCCGTGCGCCACACGCAGCGCGCACGCGCCAGGCGCCTGTCGGCCAGGTTTGACAGGATGCGCAGGTTGGTCTGCCCGCCCGTCCATGCCGCAATCTGCGGTGCAATCTTTTCGGCCATGGTGTTGACGGCGTTGGCGCCCATGGCGTCGCGGGTGTCCACGATGAGGTGGGTGATCACCATGGTGCCGCCCCGTGTCGCGATCACCCGAACCTCCAGGTCGCGGAAGCCGCCGCCCAGCTTGACGAGGATGGGGTCGCAGGCATCGCACAGCGTGCGGATGTCTTCCTTGTGCTCCAGGATGCGGATGCGCGCGTGCTGCGGGTCAGACACCTGCGTGAGCTGGATCTGCGCAATCATCTCCGTGCCCGACATCGAGGTGACGAAACCGCCGTTGTCGTAGCACTGGCGTGCCGCGTTGCACACCGCGGCCACCACGGACGATTCTTCGGTGGCCATGGGGATCAGCCGGTCCCGCCCGTCGATCTTCATGTTGGTGGCAATGCCCACGGGGATGTTCATCGTGCCGATGACGTTCTCGATGAGGTGGTCGGCCAGCTCGGCAGGCAGGTTGCCGGTGTTCAGCAGGTGGGCCTTGTCGTCGTCGCCAAGGCCCGCAAACTGGGCCACGGCGTCGATGCGTGCGGGAATGGCGAGCTTGTGAAAACCGCCGATGCGGCTGGTGGGGTGTGCGGTGGAAGTCATGGAAGTGTTTGGGATAAATGGGTGAACAAGCGGCTCAGCGCGCCGCCATCAGGCGGGGCAGGTAGGTGACCAGGTCGGGGAATGCCGCGCAGATGAGCAGGCCGACGAACTGCAGCCCGAAGAACGGCAAGATGCCCCAGTACACGGCGTTCATGCCGATGTGGCTGGGCAGCGTCCCCTTGATGTAGAACAGCGTGTAGCCAAATGGCGGGCTGATGTAGCCCATCTGGATGGTGATGGCGTAGAGCACGCCAAACCACAGCTCGTCAAAGCCCAGCAGCCGCACGATGGGCAGGAACACTGGCACCGTAAGCAGGATGATCCCCAGCTCGTCCAGCACCGTGCCCAGGAACACCAGCAACAGCATCATGGCCGCCAGGATGAGCCAGCGGTTCACGTCCAGCCCCTGGATGAACTGCAGCAGCGTGTCCGCCCCGCCCAGACCCGTGAAGATGGCCACATAAGCCTTGGCACCCAGCGTGATCCACAGGATCATCGCCGTGGCTTTCAGTGCATCGGTCGCTGCGCCGCGCAGCATGCCGCGCTCCCACCGGCGCTTGATAAGGCTGGGCAGCAGCGCTCCGGCCACGCCTACCGCAGCAGACTCGGTCGGTGTCGCGATGCCGAAGAAGATCGAGCCCAGGATCATCACGATCAGCATGGCGGGTATCACCAGGGCCTTCAGTGCCACCAGCTTTTCGCGCAGCGGTGCCTTGCGGGTGCTGGGGTCCAGGGGCACCCACTCGGGCTTCACCCAGCCCACCACGATGATGTAGGCGATGTACAGCGTGGCCAGGATGAGGCCCGGCACGATGCCTGCAATCAGCATCTGGCCGATGGATATCTGGGCCGTGACGGCGTACACGATGGTCAGCACCGACGGCGGGATCAGGATACCCAGCGTGCCCGACGCGCAGATCGTGCCTAGCGCCAGCTCGGGCTTGTAGCCGCGCCGCAGCATCTCTGGCAGGGCAAGGATGCCCATGGCCGTCACGGCGGCACCTACCACGCCGGTCATGGCCGCCATCACCACGCAGATGATGACGGTGCCGATGGCCAACCCGCCTTTCAAGCGCCCAAACCACAGCTCCATCGCGCGGTACAGGTCTTCGATGACGCCCGAGCGCTGCAGGATGCAGGCCATCAGGATGAACAGCGGGATCGCGAGCAGCGCCTCGGACTTCATCGTGTCGAAGATCTGCAGCACCAGCACGATGACCGCGTTGGGCTCCCACAGCGTCACGGTGAACAGCAGCGACAGGCCGCCCAGCACAAAGGCAATGGGCAGACCGGTGAGCATGAACAGCGTGAGGCTGCCGAACATCAGCACCAGGATCATGTTGGAGGTCATGGGTGGGCCTCCGCAGAGGACACGTCAACGGGCGCTTCGCCATACAGCGTGCGAAAGAACTCCACCACGGCCTGCAGCAGCATCAGCGCCAGTGCCAGCGGCACGGCGGCCTTCACCGGCCAGATGGGTGGGTTCCAGGCTGAAAAGCTGGTCTCGCGATAGGTAAAGGCGCTGTAGGCTGCGGGTGCGCTGAAGTACAGCAGGATGGCGCAGAACAGCACGATGATGGGAAAGTTCATCAGGTCCAGCCGCCGTTGCCATGCGGGGCTCAGGCGCTGGCGTGCCACGTCGAGCGCCACATGGCCCTTGAGGTGCAGCAGGTACGGGCCGCCCAGCAGAAAGTAGGGGCCGAACAGCAGCACGGCCAGCTCCATGCCCCACACGGTGGGAGCGTTGAAGAAATAGCGTGCGGCGACTTCGTAGAGCATGACGGGAACCACGATGGCCATCAGCCACACCGTGGCCTGGAAGATCCAGCGGTTGAGCGTGGTGATGGCCGACGTGGAGACAGAGAGCCATGACGGCATGGGTGACTCCTTGGGACAATGGCAGGTGCACCGGGCGCCCATGGCGGGCACCCGGAGCTCGGGCTTTCGAGCCCTGTTCAGGCCAGCAGGCCCAGTTCTTTCATGAAGGCCACCTGGCTGTCCAGGATCTTGGTGGCCAGCGCATCGCCCTTGGTGGCGGTGCGCCACGCGGCCATGGCCTTGGGCCGTGCAGCGGCCACATCCGCAGCGCTGAAGCGGATGATCTCGCAGCCCTTGGCCTGGTACTTGGCCAGCACCGTGGCATCGCTTACCAGGATATGCTGGCGCAGCGCGGCGGACACTTCGCGCGCCGCGACGGCCAGGGCCGTCTTGAACTCGGCGGGCAACTTGTCGTAGGCCGCACGGTTGGCCACGTAGCTGGTGGCGGTGGTGGGCTGGTGGAATCCTGGCACCACCACAAACTTTGCCACCTCGGCCAGCCCGGCTTCAAAGTTGGCCGTCAGGTCGCCCCGGTCGGCCATGTCGATCACGCCCTTGTCCAGCGCCGAATACACCTCGCCCGTGGGCAACGGCGTCACCGACACGCCCATGGCGCCCATCACGGCCGAGGCCAGTCCCACAAAGCGGCCTTTCTTGCCCGACAGGTCGGCGATCTTGCGGATTGGCACTTTGGAATGCAGCGGCTCCTGGCCGTACACCGTGGGGGCGATGTAGTGCAGACCGGCCGGCGCATAGGCCTGGCGCACCAGCTCCAGCCCCCCGCGCTCGTAGAACCAGGCCTCATATTCATCGCTTTCGGCAAAGCCAAAGGGAATGGTGCTGGTGAACGCAAACGCAGGGATCTTGCCAGCCTCGTAGCCGTCGAAGGTTTTCATCAGCTCAAACGCGCCGCCGCGCACGGCATCAAACGCCTGTGCAGCGGGCACGATCTGCCCGGCCGCAAACAGGTTGATCTTGAAGCGGCCGCCGGTCAGCTCTGCCACACGGGCCACAAAACGCTCTTCAAACTTTTGTGGCGTGGTGCCGCCGTCCCACAGCGCCTGCATGCGCCAGGTGACCGTGGCCTGCGCGTGGCTGGCCAGGGGCGCCGCGGCGCCCACGGCAACGGCTGCGGCCAGGGAGGATTGGAGGAGGGTGCGTCTTTGGACGGCTTTGTCTGCCATGTGTTTGTCTCCGGTTGGTTTGGAATGCGTGCCCCATCGCCGTGGGGTTGTTGGCTCGGACCGTTGCGCAGAGGGGCCAGCGGGCGAGTTCGAAAAGTATATGGACAAAGCCTGGGGTGGATGGATACAGTTCAGGCACAGATGACAAAACTGTACCCGTCATTCCAGGGGTGCAGATCGGGAGAAATCCATGCCCCCTCCAGAAGCAGACGCTTCGCCCGACAGCAAGGTCGAAGCACTGGCGCGCCGCATTGCGCAGTCCATCGAACAAGGCAG